>JACRKX010000049.1 GCA_016219715.1 Actinomycetota bacterium
GAGGAGTGAGACGGCGCGCGGATAGAATCCATTTTCTCCGGGAGAGGTGGCGGAGTGGCTGAACGCACTCGCCTGCTAAGCGAGTATGGGGTTTATAGCTCCATCGAGGGTTCGAATCCCTCCCTCTCCGTCTATGGCTGCGGCGCATCTCGCGGTGAGCGGGGCGTCGCTGTTCGGTCACGACCCGGATGGGTCGCTCCCTCTCGACTCCTTCCCCGCTCACCCCGAGCTGCTTGCATCCATAGCCGGAGAGGAGGCTGAATTGGGACTGGGAGCGGCGGCGTGTGCGGGGGGTCGTTAGAATCGAGTAACGATGGACGCCACGGCGCACGGACGGGCCCGACCACGAGTTCTGCTTGCGCTGGCGGCCGTCGTCGCCGCGTCGGCTTTTTGGCTGGTCGTGCCGAGTGCGAATGCCGCGATCGGCGACATCAACGGCACGTCCTGCATTTCGAAGACGGGAACCGACGGCTGCTCGTTGCTACCCCAGCCCGATGCGCTCCGAAGCCCCGGCAGCTTGGTGGTCGCACCCGACGGCACCGACGTCTACGTGGGTGCGGCGATGGGTGTTGCGCACTTCCGGCGTGCGGCTAACGGCGATCTGACCTACGCCAACTGTGTGGATGTGTCGAGCAGCATCGGAGACGCGTGCCCAACGTCAGCTCCGCCAGACGCCACGGCGGCACTTTCTGACAACGCCATCCTGCTCGCTATCTCTCCCGACGGGAGGTTCGTCTATGCCGTGTCATGGGTCGACTCACTGCTCTGGTGGAGCCGCGACACGACGACCGGAGACCTAACCTGGGGCGGCTGCAAAGACGCCGCGACAGACGCGGCCACCAACGGCCACTGCGGCACTGCCACGACCTTCGGGGGCGGCAACTTTCCGGCCGGATCGATGGCATTCTCCCAGGGGATCTCGATCACCCCAGACGGCGGCACGCTCTACATCGCCGATCAGCAGGAGGGTCTGCTGCAGGCGCAGCTGAACACCTCGACCGGCGCGCCGACCCCGACCGCCTGCTTCAACACGACGGGCTCGGCGGCGACCGGCTGCACGTCGCTGGCGGCCGACATTCCGATGGCCGCAAGCGGCCTCGATCTTGGCTCCAACAGCCGCGATGTCTATCTGCGCTCGATCTCGCCGGGCGGCATCACGCACTTCCAGCGCTCGCCGGGCGGCACGACGACCTTCTTCAGCTGCATCGCCAACGCCTCCACGACGGCGAACTGTCTGACCTTCGCCCCCAGCCCGGTCTTTTCGTACTCCGGGGCGATCGGAGTGTCCGGCAACGACCTGTTCTCCCACGTGGGCAACTACGGCACGCCAAGCGGCACGGTCGCAAAGCTCTCTCGAGCGGTGAACGGCTCACTGACATTCGTCAACTGCGCGAGCACCGAAGCTGCGCCGGGGCCGTGCGCCACGCTGCCCACGGGCACGCTCGGCGGCAACATCGGCAAGCTGCCGATCAGCGCCGACGGAACCTCCATCTACACAAGGCAGTCGGGCACCAGCAGCGCGCTGTCACGCCTGACGGGCTCGCTGACGTTCGCGAGTTGCCTAGCGGTCGGAGTAGCGGCGTGTTCGAGCCCCACGTTGCCGGTGCCGTTTGTGGTCTCGACCGGCACCGGAGCACTGAGCCCCGACGGTCGTCAGCTCTACCAGCCGGCCAGCCACCAGATCAACACGTTCTCGATCGAGGGACCACCGACGGACATGCCGGGCACGCCAGACACGACCGGGCCACCGGTCGCGCCCAAACCGGTGATCCGGTCGGTCGTCAAGCTGCGCAAGGGCCGCCGTCGCGGTCAGTACCGGGTGAAGATCCGCGTGTTTCAGGCCGGATCGATCGCCGCCCGCTTCAGGGGCCGGCTGCGACGCGGGGCAAAGGTCCGCTCGCTTAGCAAGACCGCCAAGCGCAATGCCACGGGGCCGGCGACTTACACGCTCTACTTCAAGCCCTCGGCCGCAGCCCGTAAGCGCAAGGTGCGCGCGACGCTGCACGTAGCGTTCACCTCGATCGGCTATCAAGGCTCAAGCGCTCGCAAATCGGTGCGCCTGCGCTGACGCGCCCGCGAGGGGTAATCCCCGAGGGCGTGATTGCGCTACGCAAACGTGAAGCACTGGCTGGACTGGGCCCACGTGCCGCAGGTCAGCGGGTGGATCCATGCTGGCCGCGGTAGCGGGCAGTCCCGTCTCCGCGCACCGAGAGGCCAAGGCTGGCGAACACGTGCCTGTCGCCGACCGACGCGGCGCCGACGGTTTCGTGCGACGCGAGGTCTTCGATGGGCGCGGAGAACGTGACAAAGATGTTGTAGTAAACGAATCCAGGGATGTCTCGCCGCTTCGCACGGTCCGTGATTCGCTCGGCATCGAGCTCGCCGGTTTGGCATGGAGAGACGTTCTGCTGCGACCAGCTCCCTGAAAGCCGGGTCTGGATCAGGTGTCCACGATTCCATGTCCACGTGACCGCCAAGAGGTAGTACGCCGACTTACAGCGAGGCGACGGTGACGGAAGCTTGATGTAGAGCCTCCGACTTCCCGATTGGCCGGCCGGGAAGTGGGCCGGTTCGAATTCGCCTGTGCGCTTGAACTCGAAGAAGTCGAACCCCGGGTCCGAGTCCTCCGCCACGGCCCTGCCGGTAACGGACGCTATTGCGAGCCGGCGCTTCAGCGTTGTGGGGTCAGTTATGCGCTCGATCTCTCTCCCGCTGCGGTCGAGTTCTGCGAGGGTCACAAGGTTCCGGAACTCGCGATCGCGATCGTCAAAACGGAGGTTCGGGCCACTCACAGAATCCGATGACTGAACGCACCCTGTCAATGCGACGCAACAGCAACTTGCGCCAAGTAGAACGACGAGGCCTGCCACGCGCTTCCGGATACTCATAGGTATGCCAACCGCGTCAGCATTCGGCGCAGCCTAGCGGTGCGTTTCAAATCGAATCGCGCGATACGGCGAGCGCGAAGAAGACCCTCCGCCTGCGCTGACGCGCCCGCGAGGATGATCCCCGCGGGCGCGATTTCGTTGCGAACGTCAGCGCGATCCCCCCTCCGGAACCTGCTCCTAGAAGCAGGTGTCCGAACCTGAGTCGGTGAACGTCTGCGGACCGTTCGGGCCGGCGGTCACGCCGGGGATGATTCCGACCGGAACAAACTGCCAGCTGTAGCCGCCGGTGTTGAGCTCGAGCTTGAGCACACCGTACGAGGTGTTGTCACGCGCGACGCTGCTGGCGATCGGCGTCGGGAACTCGTCGTGCGAGCGACCGCCGGTGCCGACGATGAACGGACGGAATCCGCGCACCGGGTCGAGCGCACCGGTTGAATCGATGCGTGCCAGACGCTCGTAGTGATGCGCGTGTCCGGCCAGCAGCACGTCGACTCGCGCGTCGTGCAGGATCTTCGCCAGCGGCCTGGTCGCCGCCGTCTCTCCGCCACTGCCAAACGGCGGGTGGTGCATCATCGCGACGGTGCACTGATTCGGGTGCCCGGCGAGATCGGCCCTCAGCCAGTTCGCCTGCTGACCGTTCGCGGCGCAGCTCGAAATGTTCGGCGTCGGGAACGAGTTCGCGCAGTTGCTGTTGAGGTGAATCACGTGCCACGCGCCGAGGTCGTAGCTGTAGTAGTAGTTGCTCTCCGGCCCGCGAACGACCGAGTCGCCAAAGTACCCGCGGTAGCCGGCCGGGTTCTTCTGGAGCAGGATCTCGTGATTGCCGATCGTCGGCTTAGTGCGGTTCTTGAAGGCGCCCCAGGTTGGCGCGTACGACAGGTTGTACTCAAACAGCGAGCCGAACTGGTAGGCGTTGTCGCCGAGCGTGGCGACGGTGCCCGGGATGCCCGGCACAGTCGTGCTGTCCGGAATTCCTTTTATCAACGTGGCCGTGTCCTTGTCGCCGTCTCCCGGCGTACCGGCGATGTCGCCCGCAACAACGAGCGTTTCCGCGTTGGCCACCGCGGCGGTCGCCAGCACGGCGATGACCGTCGCAAGCAACACGCGTAGATACCTATGCATTTTCTTCCCCCTATTGGATGAGCCCGGACGCAGCCGGGCGACGCGTCACGGCCGGCTCAGGCGAGCACGGACCGGATCGCGGTCTCGGATTCGGTCATCGTACAGAAAAATCGACGCTGCGTCGAGTTTTTTGGATTCGAGATCTGCCACCCTCTCGTCGGTTCCGATGGCCTCTCTAAAGACATTCCGAATCATCGCCCTGGCCGAGGCCACCAGCTTCCTGATCCTGCTGGCCGGCAGCGCGATAAAGGCCTCCGGCGGCACCGAGGCAATCGTTCAGATCCTCGGCCCGCTGCACGGCGTTCTGTTCATGGCCTACGCGGCAATCGCCATCACCGGCCGGGACGACTACGGCCTCACCGGCAAGCAGCTCGCATGGGTGCTCGTCGGTGCAGTGCTGCCTTTCGGCGGCTACGTCGTCGACCGCTGGTTCGCCAAGCGCGAGACGGCCGGCGCACAGGCCTGAACGCAGCAGCACCCGGCCGCATCGAACGGCGTCTCAAAGTGTTTCGAGTCTTCGGCTCCCGTTAGTTTTAGGTAGTCCCCGATTCCAACGCTCTTCAGGAAGGTCCACTCTCGTGAAACTCCCACTCAAAGGCGGCCGCGTACGCGGGCGACTGTCGTACGCAAACGTCATGTCCACTCTGGCCCTGTTCCTCGCGCTCGGCGGCGTCAGCTGGGCCGCGGCGACGCTGCCCAAGAACAGCGTCGGCACCAAGCAGTTGCGCAAGTACGCAGTGAACAACAGCGACATCAGAAAGCGCGCCGTGACCGGTCCCAAGGTCAAGAAGGACACGCTCTCCAGCTATCACATCAATGAGAGCCTGCTCGGAACCGTGCCGCTGGCCGAGAACGTCAGCAATCGCATCGCGCCGCTCTCGAAGCGCGTCGCCGCGAACGGCGCCGCTCTCGAAGCGCGTCGCCGCGAACGGTTCGGGCGCCACCGTGGCCGCCGCGCGCGCAGCGGCGGTGGAGGTCCCGTTGATGACGATCGGTCAGGTCACGCTATACGGCAAGTGCTTCGTCGAGACCGGCACCAACACGCTCTATGGCGAGGTCCTGATGCGCACCACCGACGACGGCGCGCTCGCCCTCAGCACCGACGACATCTACGACGGCGATCCAGAGTTCCTCAATACGACCACGCCGGAAGACGCCCGCAGGTTCAACGCAACCAACACGTTGAACAACACCGCAGGCGCCACCGTGGACGCGACGATCAGCATCGCCGGTCCCGACGGCAACGGCGCCCACCTGGTCAGCGCGATCTGGGCCAAGCACGGCACCATCCCGCAAAACAGCGCGCTGGTGACCGCTACCGACCAGTGTGAGTTCAGCCTCTCCGGCGAGAAGTATCTCATTCAATAAGCGGCTGCATTGAATGGTTGAACATGAGCGCCCGGCGATCGCCGGGCGCTCATTTCTTTGGCCTGCCGGCGGCGACGCGAACGGTTTGCTGTAACCCGGCGGCGGCGCGCAACGTACTCGCTGACAAAGGGGACTGAAGCAACGCGCGAAAGGGAACGACGTGGAGGGTCAGGATCGACGCACGGAGATTGCCGAGCTACGCCAATGGATCGACTGGCTGGCCTGGCGGGTGGGAGAGCTGGAGCGGCAGGAGGCTGCAACCTACTCGCCCGTGCCGCCCGCGGCCGCGCAGACCGCAACTGCTCAGCCGGCCCCCGAGCCGGCGCAGCCCCCCGAGTTTCAGCCGGTCGCGCCGTACCCACTCACGCCCCAGCCGATGGCGCCACCGGTCGCGGCGCAGCCTGTGGCAGCGCAGCCTGTGGCAGCGCAACCCGTGCCGGCACAGCCCGTCGCGGCCCAACCGGCCACCGGCCACTGGAACCTGCCCCACCCCGGCGCACATCCCGGCGCCCACGGGCCGGGGCCCCGGCAGCCGCGCAAGCCGTTCTCACTGGAAGATCTTCTTAGTCCCGAGCGCCTGGCCTGGGCCGGCGGCGCAATGCTCGTCACGGGCATCGCGTTCCTGGTCTCATGGGGCATCCACAAGGGCTGGATCACGCCGACGATGCGCATCGCCGGCGCCGCGGTGGCCTGCCTGCTGCTGGCCGGCGGCGCACTGACGCTGCGCAGGCGCGGCGACGAGGGAGCCGTGCCGCACGCGATCGCCGCCGTGTCGATCGCCGGGCTGTTCGCAACGCTGATAGCCGCGAGCGTCCGCTACGACATGATCGAATCGGTTCCGATCTCACTGGCGCTGGCCAGTGCGATCGCCGGTGGCGGCGTGTACCTGTCGCTGGTCTGGAACTCGCAGACGCTGGGCGGCCTGGCGTTCGCGGGCGCGATACTCGCGCCGGCGCTGATAGACGCACCCATCGATCTCGAGACAGTCGCGTTCGTGATGATCGCTTACGCGGCCGCGATGACGCTGAGCGCCGTACGCGGCTGGCAGTGGACCGGCACCGCGGCGATCGTGCTCGCCGTGTTGATCGTTCCGGCGCGGCTGCGCGACGCCGAGCCGCTCGCCGCGCAGCTGGTGACCTGGTCAAGCCTCTGGGCGATCACGCAGATCGGCGCCTTCGCGCGCGTGGAGAGCGAGACCGGCAAGGTCATCTACACGATGACCCTGTTTGTCTCGACCGCCGCGTTCGCGGGAATCGGCGCTGACTTGATCGAAGACCTCAACACCGATGTGGCGCACGGCTGGGTCGCTGCACTCGCCGTGGCGCACGCTGCGATGGCGCTCGCCGGCGCGCGGCTGCGACGAATCCCGGAACTCGATTGGATCCTGGCCGCAATCCTGGCCACGATCGCCGCGGCGCTGATCGTCAGCGGTGTTGCGCTGGTAGCGACGTGGTGCGCGCTGGCGGCCGGCATCGCCTGGCAGACCCACGCCTCGCGCCCCGAAAAAGTTCGCGTGCTCGCGCGTATCGGCGCAACGCTGCTGCTTCTGCTGGCTGCGACGAAGGTGGTCGACGCAACGATCTCGGACTCGATGCTCGACGGCACGTTCGAAACTCTCACCACCGATGAGATACTCGCCGTCTCTGGCGCGCTCGCGTCGATCTTCGCCTCAGCGCTGATCTGGCTGTGGCGCGAACGATCCGAGCCGGAAGACGTGATCGGACCGGCGCTGATACCACTTGTCGCCGCTACGTGGGCCCCGGCCTGGGCCGCCGCGATCATGCTCGAAGGCGCACCGCTTGTTTGTGCCCTGGTGGCGCTGGGAGTGCTGTGGCAGACGGCCGGACGCAGGGCGTTCGGCCTAGGCGGGGCCATCGCTTCGGTCGCAATGCTCAGCGTGGCCGCGACCCATGTTCTCGTTCACGAAGCCGTGCCCTACGAGATGCTCGTCGAAGGCGTCGACGACTTTCTCGCGGCGGCGATCACGCTCTGCGTGCTCGCGCTCGGCTGCCTAGCCCACGTTTTGCGCACCGGGCGCACCGAGAAGGTCACTGCCGTCAGCTTGGCCGCTCTGGCGCTGGTCTACCTTGGCTCAGGCGCGATCATCGCGCTCTTCCCGCCCGACGTGGTGAACGTTGGCGTCGAGTTCGAAGAGCTGGTACCGGGCAGCGGCCAGACCGGGCAGGCACTGCTCTCGGCTTACTGGGCACTGGTCGCGTTTATCGCCGTGATCGCCGGCCTGCGCCTGCGCGTGAAGGAGATCCGCATCGCCGGCCTCTCGCTGCTGGTGATCGCGATCCTCAAGATCCTGCTGTTCGACCTGGCCAACCTAGAGGCCGCCTACCGCACGATCTCGTTCATCGTCACCGGTGCGGTGCTGCTGGCGGCGGCGTTTGCGTTTCAGCGGTTGCGGCGTGATGACGAGCCGCCGAATGCCGGCGGCGGCGTGAGCGAACCGACGATCGAGACCGGTTCGTAACGACGTCGCCGCTAGTCGGCCGCCACAACGTGCAGCGCGATCCGCCAGGGATCGCGAACGGCGAAACCGCGCGGAAGATCGACCGTCTCGTATCCGGCCGCACCGACCCTGTCCCGCACCGCGTGAACGTCAGCCACGGCCGGCAGCTCGATCGTCCAGTGATGCAGCCCCACCGAATCCGGAGGTGGGGGCAGCGCACCATGACCCTGCCAGATGTTGAAGGCGAGGTGATGGTGATAGCCGCCAGCACTGACGAAGGCCGCGCTGTCGAGCTTGGCGATCAAATCGAAACCGATCACGTCGCGGTAAAAGACCTGTGCTTCATCTACATCGCCGACGTGCAGGTGAACGTGGCCGACGACCAGCCCCGGCTCGGCGTGTGGCTCGAGTTCGCGGCCGCTGGTCAGGTTGAAGAGCCCACCGACATCGAGTGACTGCGGGCGGATCGCCTCGATTTTCGTGAAGTCGGGCCACTGCTCAAGGGGGCGGTCGGCGGCCAGTTCGAGACCGTTGTAATCAGGGTCAGCTAGGTAGAAGGCTTCGTGTGTGCCGTGGTCGGACGCGCCCTGGATGGGCGCGCGTGCTTCGGCGATGCGCTGGCCCACCCCGGCTAACTGGATGCGTGAGGGGTAGAGCAGAGCGACGTGGTACAGGCCGGCGTGACCGGCGGCCACGCGCGCGCCGGGGTGCTCGTGCAGCACGAGCACGTCTTCGGGCTCGCCCGTGCCGAGCGCCGCCGTGGCGCCGTCGACGTCGCTCGCCCGCTCACGGAGCCGCAGTCCGATCACGCGCTCGTACCAGTCGATCGAGCGGTTGAGATCGCTGACGATCAGATGCGCCGGGCCGAGCCGCAGGGCGTCAGGAAGTAGACCGCGGTGCTCGCCCTTGACGGGCGGAGTAGTGACTAGGGGTGTCGTCGGGTGCTCCATCGCATCTCCCAAAATACCATAAGTGGACTGTGGTCCGCTTAAGTGCCACAGTGTCGATGTTGCGACCATCTTCTCATTGCGAGGCCGGCATCGGCCGACTCGACAAGGCGAGTGGGTTTCCGTTTCAATGCCCGAAACCCACGACTACTAGACCGCCAACCGCCGACCCTTCCCCGCCGACTAACCTATGTCCGCTTGCGCCCGTAGCTCAGCTGGATAGAGCGTCGGTCTACGGAACCGAAGGTCAGAGGTTCGAATCCTCTCGGGCGCGTATTGGAGACCCGGCTGCGGCTGGGTTTTCTGCTTTTTGGGATTTCCTCCCCCGGCGGGCTGGACCCCGCATCGACCCCGGGAGAATCGCGAACGGCGCGAACTTTTTCGCCGAATCGTTTGGTTGCGTCGCTGCGAGCCACACGTCCCGTGTTGCACACGCTAGGCCAAAGTGTCCGGAACCAAAACGGTACGTATGCGACTACCCGTCGTCGTCGTTTTCACTCGCAAGCTCCTGGGCCAGTTCGATCAGGTGGGTTGGCGCGCTGAGTGGATCTGTTTGAAGTGAACTGACGATTTCATTGACCAGCTCCAAGTCCGAGCCATCCAACGACACGATGTACTCACTCGCTCGCGAATCACCAGCAGCCGCCCAACCTGCCACCTTTCCTAACGAGATCGGTGATCCATCGTCTGGGATCCTCAACAGTTCAGGATCGAAAGCTCCAAACTGAGCGAGGCGTCGATACTGGGTAAACGCTCCAAACGCTTCCACGACGGCGACTCCAGTGCCCTCGCTTTTTACTCCGGCCCGTTGCATCAGCACGGCGCCCACAAGCGAAAAAAGGTCCCACACGAAGTTGACGAACAGCGTCGCGTCATCATGAACACCCTCATAGAACTGCGGAGCAAGGTGTATGCCATCAGGCGTCGCCAGTGACATGACCCAATCGGGCGCGCGATCCGGCAGCTTGGCGCTTACGAACAACCGCAGTTCAGGATCTAACCACTCAATCGCATCGACCACCACCGACGCGACTGTTTCTGAAGTGTCTCCGAGGTCGGGGTCGAGATCGACGCGCTCGTCAAGTTCGGGTCTCAAAACTCGGCGAGGGAGGTTTTGCGCGACAGGAGACTCGACCGGCGGTAGCCCATCTGCATGCCAATGGCTCGATCCTCGACCTTGAAGTTGCGCAACGGCTGAGTCGAATGGATCCGAGAACGTCCCGGGGTTGTTTGGCAGCGGTGGCCAACCACCGTGTGTCTGAGAGTTCTGACGAATTAGCGCTCGAACGACAGCCTCCATCTCGTAAAACGCGATGGCGAGATTGTCGTGATCCTCAACGCCGTGATGCTGAATCTCGGCCCGAAGGTCGATCAGTAGACCCACGTGGACTGGAAGACCTGCAGGATCAAGTCCCGCTTGCACCAACGCAGCTTCGATGTCCTTTCGTGACGGAGTCCTATGTTCGCTGAAGCATTCAGCGGCGACCCAGAGCATTGCGTACGCATCCGCAGTTGGGCCTTCCAACATCGCCTGGCGGTAAAGACGCGCCGCTCGCGCAGCGGCCGAGGACTCCGAGAGGGAAATCCCCTGCAGTTCCGCCAGTGTCTCGAGATCAGAGCGTCTTACTTCCAGTGGCAGATACGACCTAACGCGGGTACGCATGTCAACGCCGCCAAGCACTTCATCATCCCTGAAGAGCACGGCGTCCTCAAGAAGCTCGGCCCCAACTACACGCTCGTCAAGAATGCTCGCGAGCAATCCAGCCGCTGCCAACGCTCGACTTCGCCATGAAGTGAATGCACTGTCGAGGTTCGCAGGAACGGGAGCGGCTTCGATACTCAGCAACGCGATCCGCGAGTTGGCGCCAAGGTCCTCGCGCCGCATCGACTTATCGAATTCGATAGGCAATCCGTGGCGCTGACGCATCTCCGTAATTTGAGTCCGAATAGGTCCGTCAACGAATTCGATCGTCACATCGTCGACTTTCAGTTGATCCGGCAAACCCGGAACCGGGTCAGATTGCAGCCCTAGTCGGTAGAGCACTCTGGTCGCGTTCTCGGTCGAGTTCGAGGCCCGTGCGTCTCGCGGCTCTTCATTCAGCGGCGGCATCAAGTTCCGATGATTCATTCGCTCAATGATTCCAGACACCGTGAGGGACCCCCACGCGCGACCCCGCCGCCGGTTTCGAGTGGTCGCCAACGGTTAACTGCGGACCTACGAACCTCCCCCGCAAATGACCGACTTCCGGCTTACCAAACCGCCTACTGCACGATCCCACCCAGCACGCTACCGACATCCCAAAATGCCAAACTCTGCCCCGGTGCCCGACGAGACCCCAGCCCAGCAGGATTTCCTAGGCGTAGCGGTCGACCACGCCACCGACCGCGTTCCACGTGCCGACAGAGGCGCCACCGCCGGCCAAGTTCGCACGGCCCTCTTGGGCCAGCAGTTTGAGTACGCCGACGAGATCGCCGTGCTCGAAGGCGCCCGGCTGGTCGGGCTGCTGGCGATCGAGCGGCTGTTCGATGCGCCGGAAGATGCGGGCATCGACGGGTTGATGGACGCCGATCCGCCGGTCGTGGCGCCGCACGTCGAGCAGCGCAGGGTGGCGCAGCGGATGATCGAGCACGGCGAGACGGGCATCGCGGTCGTCGACGAGCACGGCGGGTTCGTCGGACTGATTCCCGCTCACCGCATGCTCGAGGTGCTGATCGATGAGCACGAGCGGGACATCGCGCGGATCGCCGGCTACCGCGCCGGCTCACGGCGGGCGCGCGGAGCCGCCCAGGAGAGCGTGCGCCTCCGGCTCAAGCACCGCTTGCCCTGGCTGCTGATCGGGCTCGCGGGAGCGATGGCATCGGCGGGGCTGATGGCGGCCTTCGAGCGAGAGCTCGACGAGAAGGTGCTGCTCGCCTTCTTCGTGCCCGCGGTGGTCTACCTGGCCGACGCGGTCGGAACCCAGACCGAAGCGGTGCTGATACGCGGGCTCTCCGCCGGCGTTTCGATCCGCAGCGTGATGCGCCGCGAGATCGTCTCCGGACTGATCATCGGGGTGCTGCTCGGCATCGCCTTCCTCGGGTTTGCGCTGTTGATCTGGGGTGACAGCGAGGTCGCAATAGCGGTGGCGCTCGCGCTGCTCGCGAGCTGCTCGATCGCCACCGTGGTCGCGATGACGTTGCCATGGGCGCTGCAACGACTCGGAGTTGACCCAGCCTTCGGATCGGGCCCGCTGGCCACGGTGGTGCAGGACCTCCTGTCCATTGCGGTCTACCTGGTCATCGCGTCGGCAATCGCGGCCTGACCTGGGCTCACGCCACCGACTGCAGGGGTCAGCACCAAACTGACCATCCGTTTATAATCCTGACCATGCGATCAGCGTCCCCGCCGGCGACCGAATCCGCCGCCGCAGAGCCCGCCTCAGTCCCCAACCCCGACATCACCGCCCGCGCCGCCATCAGGCAAGCCGCGCTGGAGCTCTTCGCCGAGCACGGGGTGGCATCTGTGTCGGTGCGCGACATCGCCAAGCGGGCCGGGGTCTCTCCCGCGCTGCTCTTTCACCACTACGGCACCAAGGACGGGCTGCGCGAGGCAGTCGACGAGTGGATCACGCAGAACACTGCCGTAGCCGTTGCGCAGGCCGAACAGGATCTGCCCGACGACATCGAAGACCTCTTCACCGCCCGCTTTCGCGTGTTTGCCGCGATTGCGCACACGCGCCCCAAGGAGTGCGCCTACATCGCCCGCAGCATCAGCGAGGGAGACGAGGCCGCGCAGAAGCTGTTCGACGGCATGATCGCGAAGACAATCGAAGAGCTCGGCGCGCTTCAGCGCCGCGGCCTGATCGCGCCCGACGAAGACGAAACGGCACGGGCGCTCTTACTGCTCTTTCTCCAGCTCGGCCCACTGCTGCTGCAGTCGCTGGTCGAGCAGCACGTCGGTACACCGGTGTTTGGCCAGGAATCGGTGGACCGCTGGGTGCGTTCCTGCGCGCGCCTGCTTACCAGCGGCCTGGCCGCCGAACAGTGACGATCCCCACAACCAGCTCATCCCCTGCAACCGTCTGACAAGAAGCGAGCTACCACCATGAGTCTCACCGCCACAGAAGAAAAGGCGTTCATCCGCCGTCCCACCGCTCCACGCAACCGAACCAAGATCGACAGGTCCAAGCTTCCGCCCGGTCCGGGCGGACCGGGCATCTGGCAGTCGCTCAACTGGCTGCTGCGGCCCGAGTCGTACCTGCGCGAATGCACCGATCGCTACGGCGAGACCTTCACCTTCGATCTCGTCGGACTGGGCACATTCGTGAGCTTTTCCAACCCCGAACACGTCAAGCAGATCTTCACCGGCAACGTGAAGACGCTGCACGCCGGCGAGGGCAACATGGTGCTGGAGCCCGTGGTCGGCAAGAACTCGCTGCTGACGATCGACGAAGACGTCCACCTGCGCCAGCGCCGCCTGATGCTGCCGCCGTTCCACGGCGAGCGCATGCAGACCTATCTCGACCGCATCGACGAGATCGCCAACGACGAGATGGACAAGTGGTCGCCCGGCGACCGCTTCGCGCTGCGCGACAAGACGCGCGACGTCGCTCTGAACGTGATCCTCGAAGTGATCTTCGGCCTCGGCCACGAAGACGAGGCGCGCAAGCAGCAGTTCCGCGAGGGGATGGTGGCGCTCGATCCAGTCGCCTACCAGCGCATGATGACGATCCCCGTTCAGGTGCGCCTGCCCGGCGGGCGCGACCCGCACTCGCGCTTCACCCGTGGCAAGGCCGCGCTCGACGCGCTGATCATGGACGAGGTCGAGCGCCGGCGGCGCGACCCCGATGCGGCCGAACGCGACGACGTGCTTTCGATGATGTTGCAGGCGCGCGACGAAGATGGCCAGCCGATGACAGACCAGGAACTCCTCGATCAGCTCACAACGCTGGTCGTGGCCGGCCACGAGACGACTTCGACTTCGCTCTCTTGGACCTTCGAACTGCTCTACCGCCACCCGGAGGTCATGCGCCGCGCCACCGAAGAGGCGAAGGCCGGCGGGTACGAGTACATCGACGCGGTGATCAAGGAGTCGCTGCGCATCCGGCCGGCCGTGTCGATGGCGGTGCGCCTGGTCAAGCAACCCATCGAGATCGGCGGCTATGAGCTACCGGCCGGCGTCGCCATCGGCGCGAATCTCTTCGTCACCCACCGCAACCCCGAGATCTATCCCGACCCGCTCGCCTTCAAGCCCGAGCGATTCCTCGACAACGGCCCCGACACCTACTCGTGGTATCCGTTCGGCGGCGGAACCCGGCGCTGCCTTGGCGCGAGCTTCGCGATGTTCGAGATGCGCACGATCCTCTCCGCGATCCTTCGCCGCGCCGAGCTGCGCTCGCCCGATGGCCCCGGCGCCAAGCCGGAGCGCATCGTGCGCCGCGCGGTGGTGACTCTCGCGCCACGCCGCGACACGCGCACCGTCGTGAGCGCGGTGGCGGCCCGGTGAGAACGGCCGCCTGCAAGCAGTAGCGGTCCACTTGCGAATTAGCCGGTCGGCTACATCTGCAAGTGGACCGGCGTCTCGCCGAGTGCCTCGAGAAAGTCCTTCGTCGGCACTCCGTGGAGTCCGTTGTCGGTCGCAAAGCGCTCGACGTACGACGCAACCATGTCGACCATGCGCTCGGCCGCAGGATGTACTCGAGAATCCTGTCGGTTAGGCGAGTGAAGATGTCGGGCCGGTAGTCGGGCGCATCGGCGCGAATCATCGCGTTCGCCTCGACGGCATGCTGCAACCACTCTGCGGTACGCAGGTCCATCAGCTTGACGCGCTCGTCGACGACCGCGCTGCGCGGTGAACCAAACCAAGCCGGCACGGCCTCGGGGTGCTCCTGGTGATGGCGAAGGTGCGCGAGCAACGACATGCGAAACAGCGTGCGCAGCGACACCCGGTCGAGTTCGAGGAACGCCTGAGCAACGGCGGCGTCGAGCTTCTCCATCTCACGGTCGAGATAGGCCGCGGCCAGCTCATCGCGATCGGTGAAGTAGCGGTAGATCGTGGCGGCAGAGATACCGGTTCGCTTGGCGACCGCGACGATCGACAGGCCATCTACGCCGGATTCGGAGATCACTTCGGCGGCCGCCGCAACGATCCGCTCGACGCGCTCCCTGCTGCGTTGCTGCTTTGGCGTTCTCCGAACCTCGGCCATCGTCGAATCTTAAGGCCACCGTGGCCTGGCGGTCCCAAAACTCGAATCCAACTCAGTATTTAGTTTTACGTTATAGTGATCTCCGCTGCGTGACGGCTACCGGCAGCGGGGGGTATCCGCGCCGGGTCACGCAGCTAAGGGGGGAGAACTTATGAACCGAAGGGGGAGTACCAATGAATAGCCACACACCCGCACTCTCGGCGCGGGCAATCGTCGCGATCACGCTGTCCGTGCTGACGGCCGCAATCATTCTGATCTGGTCGGCAAGTCCGGCCAACGCCGCCAATCCATACGAGCGCGGTCCGGCTCCGACGCTTTCGAGCATCCAGGCCACAACCGGTCCGTTCGCCACAGCCACCACCACCGTTCCCAGCGGCAACGGCTTCGGCGGAGGCACGATCTATTACCCGACCGACACCAGCCAGGGCACCTTCGCGGCCATCGCGATGTCTCCCGGGTTCTTCAACACACAGTCGGCGATCAGCTGGTACGGCAAGCGAATCGCGTCGCAGGGATTCGTCTTCCTGACGATCAACACGAACACGATCCTCGACTTCCCCGACAGCCGCGCCACGCAGTTGCTGGCGGCGCTCGACTACCTGACACAGTCGAGTCCGGTGAGCTCTCTCATCGACTCCAGCCGGCTCGGTGTGATGGGCTACTCGATGGGCGGCGGCGGAACGCTGAAGGCCAGCAAGACGCGCCCGTCGCTCGAAGCGGCGGTCGGAGTGGCGCCGTGGCACAGCACAAAGAACTGGTCGACCAACACCGTTCCGTCGATGATGCTCGGCATGCAGAACGACACTGTCGCACCCGCGTCGTCGCACGCGATCCCGTTCTACAACTCGCTGCCCGCGTCGATCCACAAGGTCTACGCGGAAGTGCGCGGTGCATCGCACTCCACACCGACGTCCGCCAACACCCCGATCGCGCAGTACTCGATCGCGTTCCTCAAGCAGGAGCTCGACAACGACACGCGCTACACCCAGTTCCTCTGCCCGGCTCCGGCCGTCGGCGGAACGAACCCGCTGTCTGCCTACTCGAGCACCTGTCCCTTCTAGCGAACCATGCGTCACGGTCCAGGGGGTACCGGGGGGAGCCCCTTGGACCGCGACATTTCTCTCAGTCTTACGCGCCGAACGGCACGGGCTCACGCACGAAGACGCCTATCCCCCCTCGACCGCATCCTCGATCTCGAGGTATCTCTAGATCAAGCGCTGGCCAGAACTTCGTCGTCGAAATCCTCGGTCGCAAGCAGATCGTCGTACATCTGGAAGTCCTGCAGCAGGTGCCGCGCGACGAGGAAATTCTCGCGCACGCGCTCGCGGCCGCCGTCGCCGATCGCAAACGCGAACTCGGGCTCGCCCAGCAGCAGGCTGACGTGCTCGCCGAACGTCTTGTGATCGGTCGGGTCATCGACCAGCAGGCCCGAGCTGAAGTGCACGATCTGGTCCTGGATGCCGCCGACTCCAGATGCGACCACCGGCGTGCCCTTCCACATCGCCTCGGCGACCGTCAGTCCGAAGCCTTCGGCGAGGGACTTCTGCACGATCACCTGCGAGCGTCGCTGCAAAGCGTTGACGATCGCGGCGTTCTCTTCGATGTCGTCCATCGGCAGGCAAGCAACGGCAACGTGATTGCGCACCGCCTGCGGAAGATCCTGTAGGGCCGACAGTATCTCTCCGAGTACGTCGGCCTGCTCGGGATCGTCGGCAACCGAGGTCACCGACGGGCCGGCAAGCAGCAGCTGGCTTGGCTGCCAAGGGAAGATGTGCTCGGCGAATGCCTTCAGCACGCCGACCGGGTCCTTCAGGCGATCCCAGCGAGAGACCTGGCAGACGATCGGCAGGTCGGGGTCGAGGTGCGGAGCGCCGAGCATTACGGCCTTCCGCACAACCTCGTCCGTCTCGCCTGTCGTTCGGGTGAAGACCGGACGGCCGTCGCCATTCGACGGCAGCACGCCCGCCGAGTGCAGGATCGCGTCGATCGATTCGGGCCAGAGCAGATGGTTCTTCGGCGAGCGGTGGTCGATCGCCGGCGGCACGATGCGAGTGCGCTCGGCTTCGATCCCGCTCCACACGTGCTGCACGCGGCTGAAGATCAGCTCGTGGGCCACGTCCACGTAGGGCCGGAGGAAATCCCAGGTCTCCTTCGCGAGCTCGTTGGCGTCGTCGACGCCGATGTGACAGCGCCACACGAGATGGGCTCCAGAGCCTTCGAGCATCGGCACCAGGCCGGCCGTCTGGGGGTCGTGGAAGATCACGATGTCGCCCGGCCTGACCCGGGAGCGCAGGGCCTTGCCGCTGAAGGCGAGCGTCGCCTCGTACGACCGGCGCGCCCTCTCGTCGAGCGCGTCGCCGTCGCCCGGCGCACCGTGCAGGCGGTTGTGGATGCGCTTGGTCACCGCGAAGAACTCCTGGTCGCCGCCGATCACGCACCAGCGAGCGTCGATGCCGGCGCCGCGGGCGTAGGCGACAAGCGAAGCGAGCATCTCGGCAACGCCTCCACCCTGCGCAGTCGTGTTGATGTGCCAGACGGTGCGGCCTTCGAGCGCCTCGCTCGTGGCGGCGATCCGGGCGATCAGCTCGTCGGCGCTTGTGGGCGACAGTTCGTCTATCGCGTGCGCGATCGGGCGTGCCTTCACGGGGACTTCGGTCAACGACATTGTTCTGACTCCATTTCCGGCCGGCGTCGCGCGGTTGTCACCGGGCGAGGCTCGAGCCTAACTGCGATCACGAGGCAGATGCCCGCGGTCACGCTGAGCCCAAGGAAGGGCAACGTATAGCCCGTCTCGCTGCCGGCCATGGTGGCCAGAAGCAAGGGCGGGATGAATCCACCGAGTCCGCCGGCGGCGCCTACGACACCTGCCGCACGGCCGAGTTCGGCGTCGAAGTACTGCGAGATCAACTTCATCGTCGCCCCGGCGGCCATGCCGAATGCAAGGCCAAGCGCGGCGAACGCGATCATCAAGACCAACGGATTCCCGTAGCCGGCGGCAAGCCCGACCGACGCGGCGATCACGGCGACGAACGACCAGCGCAGAATCGCACGCGGGTCATGCCGATCGGAAGCCTTTCCGCCCGCGACGCGAGCACCGACGGAGATAGCCGCGAACGACGCAGCCCAGCTGGCAGCGATCGTCGGCGTCACGCCGGCGTCGGACACCAGCAGTTTCGGCAAGTACGCGAAGCACGCGATGAAGCCGCCGAACGCGACCGCATAGAACAACGTCGCCGGCATCAGCCCCGACGAGCGCGCGAAGCTAGACAGCGACGCCGCATTTGCACCCTCAGACGTAGCGTGCGATTCCTCGGGGTCTTCACGAGTGAAGGCCAGGAAGACGACGCACGCCACCACGGCGGAACCCGCGAGCACGTAGAAGGGGACGGTGAGTCCGTAGCTGTGTGCGAGCCGGGGCGCCACCAGCGCGGTCGCGACGGTGCCGCCTACCGCAATCCCGTAGATACCCAGCGCAAACCCATGCTCGTGCGCCGGAAAGCGCGTCTCGACGAAGCGAACGCCGGCGGCAAACGAAGATCCGGCGACGCCCAGCAGCATCGCCGACGCGATCAGCACCGTGAACGAATGGTGAAACGCGCCCATCAAGACGAGCGGCAGTGGCGTCACGGCCAGCAGCGCCGCAAGTACGCGCCGGCCGCCGAAGCGGTCCGCGAGAGCGCCGACCGGCAGCCGAAGAAGCGAGCCGACCAGCACGGGAGTGGCCATCAACAGGCCGAGGCTCGTGTCGTTGAGGTTCAGGTCTTGCTGAAGACCGGGACCCAGAGGACCGAGCAGAGTCCAGCCGGCAAAAGCGAGGCCGGTGGCGAACGTTACGGCAGCGAGAGCCACTCGATTGCCACGCTTGGAAGCGGGAGGCCGCGATACCGCGCGTCCTCGCGATCGCGGTGCCTGTATGTCCAAACCAGTCACCACGTCGCCCTTATCGACAGTATGGGCACTGCCTGCCATACCGAATTTGGACGGCTATTGGACGGTCACAAAAACCGGCCGATATTCGGGCCGCGCGTTAGTCGAACTTCATCGGATCCGCGGGCAGCTCGCCCTCGCCGTCGTCGGCACGCACGCGCATGACCGCGGCCAGCCACTGGCAGATCCTGGCGTTGTCGGACTCCCAGAGGATTCCCCACAAGCAGGTGAGATAGGGGCCGACCGGCCCGCCACGGCGCAGGTACTCCTCGTGCGTCATCTCACGTCGCATCAGGCGCACGAGTACGCGCAACTGCTCGACGCGGGTAAAGCCGTCTTGTGCCCGCGCGGTGAGGCTCTCGATCAGCGACTCGATGTCGGAGTGGTCGGCGGCGTAGAGCTTGACCAGCATCTCGTCGCGCACCACCGGGCGGCGCGGTGCCGAGCGCGTGAATTCGAAGAGCTCGTGCTCGCCCTCGCCGGTCAGCGCGTAGACGCGCTTCTGCGGACGGTTGCTGTCGCGCTCGAGCTTGCCCGCGATCAGACCGCGCTCGTTGAGCTTGTGCAGCTCCGAGTAGATCTGCTGCGGCGACGCCCGCCAGAACTCCTGCATACCCGACTCGAAGAGCTTCGAGAGGTCGTAACCGGAGGCGGGGCCATGAGAGAGTGCCGCGAGCAGTGCATGTCGGAGGGCCACAGGCGTCATTATGACCCGTGGCCCTCCGACCGGTCTACGAATTCGCTTCGATGTGAGCGGTGACCTCGGAAATCACCTGCTCTGTCGCGCGCTCGGGAACCCAGTGTCCGATTCCCGGGAGCGGCACGAACTTGTAGGGGGCATCGACGAATTCGGCGGTTGCTTCGGCCGCGTCGCGGCTGAAGGCAAAGTCCTTTTCACCCCACATGAACAGCGTCGGCGCCTGGGCGCGACCGATCAGATAGCCAGCCGGCACGGGGTTTGCGTGGTACCACGACAGCGCCGCGCGCAGGCCGGCCGTGTTGCCCAGCGTGTGCGCGTAGGTACGCGCCTTCTGGTACGGCAGGCCCATCGCGTTGAGGCCCAGCGCGAAACCTTCGGGGCCGGCGGCGAACATCAGCTTCTCGAGGTCGGGAATGCGAACGACGCCGAGGTACCAGAGCATCCACCGTTGCGGACTGAGCCAATCGTCGTACGCCTTCTTCAGCGCATCGGGATGCGGAGTCGACAGCACCGACAGCGACTTGACGACGCCGGGCAGCTGAGAGCCCACCCCCCATACCACGGCGCCGCCCCAGTCGTGACCGACGAGATGGAACTGTTGCGCACCCAACGCAAAGGCCATCGCGACGGCGTCATGCGCGCTCTTCTCGACCGTGTACTCGGCACGGTCGGTCGGTCGCACGCCTTTCGAGTAGCCGCGCAGGTTCGGGGCCACCGCGTAGTAGCCCTTGCCCGCCAGCACTGGGAGAATCTCTTCGAACGACTCACGGCTCTCGGGGAAACCGTGCAGCAACAGCACAAGCCTGCCCCGCGCGGCGAGCGCGGGGTCGCCCGCGGCGATCGCGTCGAAGCTGATGTCGCCGAGCGAGTCGTCGTGGATCGCGATCTGGCGTTCGACGATCTCGGTGCTCGGCGTCGCCGTTTCGGTGGCGCCGGCGCCGGCCGGCACGGTGAGCAGATACGCCGTAACCAGAAGCAGCGTGAGCGCGAGGGAGCCATACAGTGCTTTTCTTGTATATGCAATTTTTTGAATAGTCATTTTTTGACTATAACGGATGCGGCGCGTGTTTGCAACACCGCGAGTCAGGCGGGCTGACACTGCCTCGTTTGGGAGACCTTCCGCTTCAGTCGGGCAGCTGCGGCGCCGCGATGCCCTGGTCGCGCCCAAGTAACACGGCGCGGGTGATCGCGGTCTTTCCGTAGCGGTCGCGGACGGCATCAACCGTGTCGTCGAGCGTGTCGGGGCGTTCCTCGTCGAGCGGCAACTCCAGCTGGACCTCGTCGTCGAGATTGGCAAGCGAGACGCCGATCAGCGTGATGCCGTCGCGTTCGATCGCCGGCAGCGAGGCGGCCAGCAGATCGCGAGCCGCCGCGATCAGCACGTCGGACCGGCGGGTGGCGCGCGGCAGCGTGTGCGAGCGGGTGACGCGGTTGAAGTCTCCGAAGCGCAGGTGAAGCACAACCGTGCGCGCCGCGCGATCGGCACGGCGCAGACGCGGGGCGACCCGGTCGATCAGCGAAATCAAGATCGTGTCGAGCTGCTCGGCGCTGCGGGGGCCACGGCCGAGCGCGCGCTGTGCGCCGATCGAGCGGCGACGCGGCCTGACGCGAACCGGGCGCGGGTCGCGATTGTGCACGAGCGCGTGTAGGTGCCGGCCCGTCGAGTGGCCGAGCAGAGCGATCAATTCGTCCTCGCCACGCCGGGCGACGTCGCCGACCGTGAAGAGACCGCTCTCATGCAACTTCTTCGACGTCACCTTGCCGACGCCCCACAGCCGCTCGACCTTCAGCGGGTGAAGAAACTCGAGCTCGTGCGCAGGGTCGACGACCAGCAGCCCATCGGGCTTGGCCACGCCGCTGGCGACCTTCGCCAGGAACTTAGTGCGCGCCACGCCGACCGTGATCGGCAGCCCGGCCCGCTCGCGCACCTGCTCGCGCAGGCGCTTTGCGATGTCGTACGGAGTGCCCGCGAAGTGCTCCATGCCGCCGACGTCGAGAAAGGCCTCGTCGATCGAAAGCGCTTCGACGGTAGGTGACGTCTCTCTGAAGATCGCGAAGACCTCTTTGCTCGCCTGCGAGTAGGCCGTCATGCGCGGCCGCGCAATCGCCGCCTCCGGGCACAGCCGGCGCGCCGGGGCGAGACCCATCGGCGTGCTTACGCCCTTCGCCTTCGCCTCGTAGCTGGCGGCGAGCACCACGCCGCCACCGGTAACCAGCACCGGCCTGCCGCGCAGCGCCGGATCGTCGCGCTGCTCGACCGACGCGTAGAACGAGTCAAGGTCGGCGTGCAGGATCGTCGCGGCGGCAGTCACAAACACATGTTCGCAAGTGCGGTCGACGTACGTCCACGTTTTCGGTTCGATCGATCGACCGGGACGGTAGGCTCGATGACGCTCCCTGCGCACCGGTATCCACCCCCCGCACGATCGGAGCACTGATGAGCCAGATCACCGGCGGCGAGCTGCTCGCCCGCGCCCTGCAGGCAGAGGGAATTGAGTTCCTCTTCGGTCTGCCATCTCCAGAAATTGACCCGCTGTTCGCGCAGCTGGAGTCTCACGGAATCCGTCTCGTGCCGATGCGCCACGAGGCCGCCGCCGTGCACATGGCCGAGGGCCTCTACAAGACGACCGGAAAGGTCGCGGCGGTGCTCGGCAACCCCGGCCCCGGATCGGCGAACCTGATCCCCGGCGTGACCACCGCCCTGCACGAGGGAGTGCCGGTTCTGGCGCTGAGTTCGCAACACCGGCTTGGCATTGCCTACCCCTCGACGCCGGCGACGTTTCAGGGTCAGGACCAGGTCGAGATGTTCCGGCCGGTCGTCAAGTGGAGCGCGCCAGTCTTCCAGTGGGAGCGGATCCCCGAGATCGTGCGGATGGCCTTTCGCGAGATGTGGAACGGCCGGCCCGGCCCCGTCCACATCGATCTGCCGGCGCCGCTGATGTACGAAGAACGCGACGAGGGCGACGCGCCGGTCGAACTGGCGGGCCGGTCACGGACCGGCACCCCTCAGGCGAGCGCCGACCAGCTGCGCGAGGCGGCGACGCTGCTGGCGAGCGCGAAGCGCCCGATCGTGGTCAGCGGCACCGGTGTCGACCGTGCCGAGGCCAACACCGAGTTGCTCGAAATCGTCGAGCTGCTCGACTGCCCCGTGCTCAACACGCAAGCCGGCCGCGCGACGGTGCCCCACGACCATCCCAACTTCATCATGGGATTTGGCGAGGCGGGCGATCTGGTTCGCCACGAAGCCGACGTGATCCTCGCCGTCGGCACGCGAATCGGCAACCTCGACCTGCCCTACGACAAGTACTGGGGCGACCCGGCCGGTCAGCAACTGATTCAGATCGACGTCGACCCGCGCAACATGGGGGTCACGCGACCGCTGACGCTCGGAATCGTCGCCGACGCGCACCACGCGTTGCGCGGCCTGGCCGACGAGCTGCACGCCGCCGGAGCCGGCGGCCGCAAGGGCGCGACCGAAGACCTCGCACGCTACCGGCAGGCCGTCGACGAGATGCGCATGCTTCAAGCCAAGCCAATCCTCGAATGGCAGGGACCCGGCATCCATCCCGCGCACGCGATCGGCGTGATCGGGGCCGTCTTTGGACCCGACGCGATCTACACCGCCGACGGCGGAAACACAAATCTCTGGGCATACGCGCTGCTGCCCGGAACGAGGCCGCGCTCGTACCACACGATCCTCGAACTGGGAATGCTCGGCACGGGAATCCCTCAGGCAATCGGCGCGAAGCTCGGCGCGCCCGAACGCGAGGTCGTCTGCGTGACCGGCGATGGCGCGGCCGGCTTCAATGTGATGGAGATGCAGTCAGCGGCGCGCGAAGGGCTGAACATCACGGTCGTCGTCTTCGCCGAAGGCTCGTGGACGATGGAGGAGCCAAACGAACTGGCTCGCTGGGGCGAGACCTGGGGCTGCCGCCAGGGCGATATCCGCTGGGATCTCGTAGCCGAGGGTCTCGGCTGCCACTCGGAGTACGTCGAATCGCTCGACGAGCTAGAGCCGGCTTTGCGCCGCTGTCAGCAGCACGACGGCCCGAGCCTGGTCTGCCTGCACAGCGATCACGACGCCAACCTGGCCGTGCCGGAAAGCATGCTCGCCCGCTTCTTCGAGGTCTACTCGGGGCCCGACCCAGCACCCGCTGACCACTCTCCGTCATAGGCCGCGTGTGTCGGTGCCCCCCACGGGTCGAGCGATTTCCCGTACGATCGCCCGATGAGCAAGCCACGACTGATCACGATCCCAATCAGCCACTTCTGCGAGAAGGCGCGCTGGGCGCTGGAGCGAGCCGGCATCGAGTACGTCGAAGAACGCCACATGCAGGGCTTCCATCCGTTCTACACGCGAAAGGCCGGCGGGCGATTTACCACCCCGGTTCTCGTGCTGCCCGGCGGACGTGCGTTCAGGCAGTCTCGCCACATTCTGAAGTGGGCCGATCAATCGCTACGGGAAGATCTCTGGCTCTACCCGGCCGAAACCGAACCACGCGTGCGCGCCGTCGAGCGCTGGCTCGACACCACGCTCGGCCCCGACGGCCGCGCCTGGATGTACTCGTTCATGCTCTACCAGAAGGATCTCGTCGGCCAGTACGGCACCGAGGGCGCGCCGAAGCACGAAATCAAGGCCTTCAAAAACATGTTCGAAGCCGTGCGCCCGATGATCCGTGCCCGCGTCAGCCTGAACGGCGCCAGCACCGACATCGGCCGCGTCTACGACGTCTTCGATGAGGTCGCCGCGCGGCTCGATGGCGGCGGGGGCTACATCGTCGGCGATCGGTTCACCGCGGCCGATCTCACGTTCGCGGCGCTCTCGGCGGCGGTGCTGATCCCAGACCGCTACGGGGTGACGTTGCCGCCCGTCGAGCTGCTGCCCGACGAAATGCGGCAGCACGTAGAAACGCTGCGCGAGCACCCGGCGGGACAGCACGCCCGCCGGATGATCGCCGAAGAACGCGACTCGGTTCTCAGTCCAGCAGCGTCGCGCTGACGCTGATCTCCGGCACGCCCGCCAGCGCACGCGACACCGGACAGCCGGCCTTGGCCTCTTCGGCGTGCTCGGCGAAGTGCTCCTGCGTGATGCCGGGCACCTTGCCCTCGGTGGTGAGCTCGATCTCGGCGAGCGACATCTTGCCGTCGATCTGACGTAGCGAGATCGCCGCGGTGGTGCGCACGAACTCGACCTCATGACCATGGCCCGAGAGGATGTTGCCGAGCGACATCGAGAAGCAAGCTGCGTGGGCCGCTGCGATCAACTCCTCGGGGTTCGTGCCCTCGCCCTCTTCGAAGCGTGAACTGAACGAGTAAGCGCCGCTGAAAACGCCGTCTCCGACGGTCAGGTCGCCATCGCCGCTCTTGAGGTCTCCGCGCCATTCGGCGCTGCCGGTTCTTGCCGCCATCTCGATCGTCTCCTTGAAGTTCGGTTGTCGTGGGGAACGAGATTCTTTCAGGCTTCTGCGCCTTCACGTGCAATCGGTGAAAGAATTTTTCGCGCGTTGTCGATTTCGCGATTCGCCGTTCGTCATATAGGTGAATCCGGGCATACGAAACCCGGCGTCCCCACAACCCAAGGAGAGAAGAAGATGCCCCGCTACCTGACGATCTACACCGCCGTCGAGACCGGTGAGCCGCCCACCCAGCAGAAGATGGACACGATGGGTGCCTACATCGAGAAGAAGTTCGCCGAAGGCGTCCTGATCAGCACCGAGGGTTGCCTGCCCAGCGCGCTCGGCGCGCGCGTTCGCCTCAACGACGACAGCGAGTACGCGGTCTCGGACGGCCCGTTCACCGAGTCCAAGGAAATCGTCGGCGGCTTCGCGATTCTCAAGTGCAACGACAAGGCGCACGCGATCGAAGAGGCCAAGAGCTTCATGGACATCGCCGGCCCCGGCACGGTCGAGGTCCGCGAGCTCTACGACGAGCCGGCAGCCTGAGCCGCTCCCACAGTCCCGTCCCTTTCAACTTCCCACACAAAAAGGAGCTTCAGCAATGCGATTCATAATCATCCGCAAGGCCGACGAGCTAACCGAGGCCGGCACGCTGCCGACCGAGGATCAGATCGCTGAGATGATGGAGTACAACCAGCGGCTGCTCGACGCCGGAATGCTGCTCGACGGCATGGGCCTGCACCCGTCGAGCAACGCCACACGAATCAGCTTTCGAGGCGGCGAGCCAGCGATCGTCGACGGCCCCTTCGCCGAGGCGAAGGAGTTGATCGCCGGCTTCACGCTGATCAAGGCGAACTCGCGTGAAGAAGCGCTGGAGTGGGTGCGCCAGTGGCCCGAGAAGGATGTCGACCTCGAGCTTCGCCAGGTCTTCGAGTCGGAGGACTTCGGCGAGGCCTTCACGCCGGAGCTACAGGAGCAGGAAGCGGCGATGATCGAACAGGCCGCCCAGAACAAGTAGTCCCCACCACCCAAGACTTACCGAGAGGAGATTCAGCAATGCGATTCATGATGATGGTCAAAGGCGAGATGCCACCAGGGCAGATGCCCAGCGAAGAAGACCTCGCCGCGATGGGCAAGTTCAACGAGGAAATGGTCAAGGCCGGCGTAATGCTTGCCGGCGAAGGCCTGCACCCCAGCGCAAACGGCGCCCGCGTGCTCTTCAACGGCGCCGATCGCGAAGTCGTCGACGGCCCGTTCGCCGAGACGAAGGAGTTGGTCGCCGGTTTCTGGCTAATCCAGGCCAAGTCGCTCGACGAGGCGATCGAGTGGGCGAAGCGCTGTCCCAGTCGCTGAGCGGGCCGAAGCCCATCCCTCGAATTCCCGAGCTAACAAATATGCGTTTTCTGTCCTTATTGACGACTCACGACGAGGTCAATTAGGACTGAAAGCGCATATTTGTTAATCGGCGTTTCTGACGGACCCGTCACGCCGAGTTGCGCATGGGCCGTGCGCGGCATCGACGATGGTGTAATCACCGTCATGGCCGCCGCCACGGACCCGAACACGCCGCGCGATGCGCGACGCGCGATCGATGCCATCTGGCGAATCGAGTCGGCACGCCTGATCGCCGGTCTCGCGCGCTTCACCGGCGATCTCGGCCGTGCCGAGGAGCTGGCGCAGGACGCACTGGTGATCGCTCTCGAGAAGTGGCCAGAAGGCGGTGTGCCCGACAGCCCCGGCGCCTGGCTGATGACCACCGCCAAGAACCGCGCGATCGACCTCGCCCGCCGCGACGCCACGTTCCGCGAGAAGGCCGAGCAGATCGGTCGCGAGTCGGAAAGCGATGGCGCGGCACCGAGCGCCGAAAGCGAGGCGTCGCTCGACGGCGAGATCGGCGACGACCTACTGAGCCTCGTCTTCACGACCTGCCATCCACTGCTTTCGCGCGAAGCACAGGTGGCGCTGACGCTGCGCCTGCTCGGCGGCCTCACGACCGGCGAGATCGCGCGTGCGTACATGACCTCGGAGGCGACCGTCGCCGCGCGCATCACCCGCGCCAAGAAGAAACTCGCCGAGGCCGGTGTGCCGTTCGAGACGCCATCGGGCGACGAGCTCTCCGCGCGGCTTCCGAGCGTGCTGTCGGTGCTCTATCTGATCTTCAACGAGGGCTACACGGCCACTGCGGGCGACGACTGGATGCGCACCGATCTCTGCGAGGAGGCGATGCGGCTCGGTCGCATCGTCGCCGAGCTCAGCCCGCGCGAGCCCGAGGTTCACGGCCTCGTCGCGCTGATGGAGCTACAGGCATCGCGCTTCCGCGCGCGCACCGGAGCCGGCGGCGAGCCGATCCTGCTGCTCGACCAGGATCGTGGCCGCTGGGACTGGGTGCTGATCGGCCGCGGCCTGAAGGCGCTCGACCGGGCGCGGGCGACCGACGGGCCGATCGGCCCGTACACGCTGCAAGCCGAGATCGCCGCCTGCCACGCCCGCGCGCGCACGGCCGGGCAGACCGACTGGCATCGCATCGCAGACACCTACACCGCGCTCAATGCGCTGACCCGTTCTCCGGTCGTCGGCCTGAACCGGGCCGTCGCGATCGGCATGGCCCAAGGGCCGCAGGCCGGGCTCGACGCCGTCGACGCACTCGACGTCAGGGCGCTGGCCGGCTACCACCTGTTGCCAGGTGTCCGCGGCGACCTGCTCGAGAAGCTCGGTCGCCACGACGAGGCGAAGGCCGAGTTCGAGCGCGCGGCGTCGATGACGCGCAACCAGCGCGAACGCGAAGTGATGCTGTCACGGGCGGCCGCGGCCGGCGAAGCCTGACGGCCACCCCGGCCGGGACCGCAGGTAGATTCGGCCTCCCCGCCCGATGCAAGATTCCATCGTCACTTCCGTCGCACTGCCGGCAGCCCTCGCTGCAATCATGGCCACGCTCGGCCTTTCGCTGACGATCGCCGACTTCAGGCGCATCGCCGCCCAGCCGCGCGGTGTCTTCATCGGAATGGCGAACCTGCTGGTGATCTCGCCGTTGCTGGCGTTCTCGATCGCCGAGCTGCTTGGGCTACCGGCCCTGCTGGCCGTAGGGCTGGTGCTGCTCGGCGCATCGCCCGGCGGCACGATGGCGAACTTCCTGACCCACCTTGCGCGCGGCTCGACCGCCCTGTCGGTGACGATCACCGCGGTCAGCAGCGTCTGCGCGCTGGTCGTGGTGCCGCTCTACCTCAGCCTCGCGATCGACCGCTTCGACGCCGACCTCGCCACCGAGTTCGAAATGCTCCCGATCGTCGCAAAGGTGTTCGCGATCACGACAGTGCCCCTGGCGATCGGCATGGCTGTACGCGCCAAGCGCACGGCCTGGGCGCTCGCAAACGAAGAGCGCGCGAAGCGCCTTGCGCTCGGGCTGTTCGTCGGCGTGGTCGTCGCCGCGATCGCCACGGAATTCGACGTGGTGCGCGACAACTTCGCAGAGGTAGCCGCCGCGACCTTCCTGCTGAACGTCCTGGCGATGACGATCAGCTTCTTCGTTTCGAAGGCTGCCCGCCTCGACAACCGGCAGGCCACCGCCGTCGCGCTGGAGCTTGGCATCCACAACAACGCCCTCGCGATCGCGATCGCCACACCAATCGATCCCGAGCTGGCCGTGCCGGCGGCCGTCTACGCCTCGTTCATGTTCATCACCGGCGGGGCCTTTGCCCGGTTGATGAGCCGGCGCAACGCCGCGCCCGGAACGCCTGCCTGACGGCACCGGCGCCGTGATCGCCGCCCGCGCGCGAAGTCACGGCTACCGTCTCCTCGCAATGCCCCCGGCCCTCGAGATCACAGACCTGCGCAAGCAGTACCCAACCGGCACCGAAGCGCTGAAGGGCGTATCGCTAACGATCCAGCCCGGCGAGTTCTTCGGGCTGCTCGGTCCCAACGGCGCCGGCAAGTCCACGCTGATCCACTGCACGACCGGTCTCGCCCAGCCGACCGGCGGCGAGATCGCGATCTTCGGGCACGACGCGGTACACAACTATCGCGACGCCCGCATCGCGGTGGGCCTGGCCCCGCAGGAGCTGAACCTCGACTGGTTCCTGACCGCCGCCGAGACACTCGACTACCACGGCGCCTACTTCGGCATGCCAAAGCGCGATCGCAAGGAGCGCGTCGACGAACTGCTCGAAACGTTCAGTCTGACCGAGAAGGCCGGCGACCGCACGCGCACGCTCAGCGGCGGCATGAAACGCCGCCTGATCCTGGCGCGCGCAGTAATGCACAGGCCGAAGCTGCTGATCCTCGACGAGCCGACCGCCGGCGTCGACGTCGAACTGCGCCTCGAGCTCTGGCACTACGTGCAGAAGGTCAACGCCGAAGGCACGACGATCCTGCTCACCACTCACTACCTCGAAGAGGCCGAACAGCTCTGCAACCAAATCGCGTTCATCAACCACGGCGAGATCGTGGCGCAGGGCACCAGCACCGAACTCAGCTCGCGCTACGGGGTCGACAGCCTTGAAGACGCCTACCTGGCGCTAGTCGGCCGCGAAGAGCTTTCGCGTGCGCACATCGCCGAAGGCGAAGAGGAGGGCGCGGCATGAGCCCCGGTCAGATCCGCTTCTTCGCACTGGTGCGGCGCGAGTGCAACCGCTTCATGAAGATCAAGCGCCAGACGCTAGGCGCGCCGCTGCTCGAGACGTTCCTCTACATCACCGTCTTCGGCGCGGCGCTCGGCTCACGCATCAAGGAACTGCACGGCGTCGAGTACGTCGTCTTCATCATCCCCGGCCTGATCATGATGTCGTGGGCGACTAACGCCTTCAGCAACAACTCGTCGTCGATCCTGCAGCAGAAGTTCCAGGGCGCCATCCAAGACCAGCTCTCCTCACCGGCCTCGCCGGCCGAACTGCTGATGGGCTTCTCGCTGGGCGGCTTTCTGCGCGGCATGACGGTCTCGACGATCACCTTCCTCGTTGCCTTCGTGCTGGTCGACCTGCCGGTCGAGAACCCGCTGGTGCTGGTCGCAGGCATCTTCCTGGTCGGCTTTTTCTTCTCGCAGCTGGGCGTGCTGGTCGGCGTGCGCGCCGAGCAGTTCGACGACGTCGCGTTCTACCAGACCTTCGTGCTGACGCCGCTGATCTTCCTCGGCGGCGTCTTTTACTCGGTCACCCTGCTGCCCGAGCCGTGGCAGACGATCAGTCACTTCAATCCCGTCTACTACATGATCAACGTCGTGCGCTACGGGTTCATCGGATACAGCGAGGCGAACGTGGCGCTGTCGCTCGTCTTCCTGGCGGTGGCGACCGCGCTGCTGACGGCCAACAACCTGCGGCTCTTCAGACGCGGCTACCGCCTGCGGGCCTAAGCACACTCTCCGGCCCGACTGAAATATCTCCTGCAAAAGATGCATTTTGCAGGAGCTTTCACTACCGTGGCCAGGTCTTGAAGGGAATCGAGGGTCGCTCTGCCGAAGGGCAGTCGATCGTTGCGGACGGATCCGCTACCTGACCCACCAACAAGAAAGCGAGATCCATAAATGCCGAAGTTCGCCGTGTGGCTTGGTCTGCTTGCCGCCCTCTGCATCCTGATGGCGCTAGCCCAGACGTCCCTCTCGGCTGTTCTGGTGCTACCGATCATCGCCTCGGTCGCGTTGTTCATCCTGTTCCTCGGAACCTCTGAGAGCAAGCACGATCTGCGCCACTACCAGTCCGAGGAGAACTGGCGGCGCTGGTGACAGTCAGTCCGCGGGGCTCGGCCCCCCGCGGACTTCATTCTCGCCGGCGAGCTTGCCGGCGACATCCGCATTCATCGCTCGCTTGGCGATGCGATCGCGCAGCCACGCCGGTAACAACCTGCCAGCCGCGATCCGCAAGCGCTCGCGTGCCGGGAAGTAGATCTCGGCCTTGCGCTTGACCGTGGCCTCGTGGATGCGGTCGGCGGCCTCGTCGAGCGGCACGACGTAGGGATGTTCGTAGACGTTCGCCCACATCAACGGCGTGTCGATGAAGCCCGGGTAGACGGTCGTGAAAGTGACACCGCTTCCGCGCAGCTCTCCGCGCGCCGAGTCCAGCAGGCGGCCGAGCGCGGCCTTGGTGGCGCTGTAGACGCCCTCGTATGGAGTGCCGATCAACGCCGCGAGGCTGGCGATCGCCGTCACGTGGCCGCGGCCGCGAGCCGTCATCGCCGGCACCAGGTGCTGTAGCAAGACAAGATTCGCGAGCGTGTTGACGTTGAAGTCTTCGCGCGCGCGGCGCCAGTCGAAGTCGGTGAACGTCTGGCCGCGATCGAGGCCGGCGACGGCGACCAGCAGATCGATGTCGGGGTGCTCGGCGACGATCTTCGCAATCGTGGCGTCGACGACCTCGAGGTCGGTGAAGTCAACGGGCAGGCACTCGATCACAGCGTTCGTTCCAAGGCGCTCGGCGACGGCCGCCAGGCCACCCGCGTCGCGATCGGTGAGGATCAGGCGCGTCCCGCC
>JACRKX010000050.1 GCA_016219715.1 Actinomycetota bacterium
GCTCCTGGTCATAGCTTTCCTTTTCGCGCTTGCCTCACCTGCCGGGGCGGTGACGTTCGGATCGGATGTAAACGCTCGCACCGCCAACTCCGCCGCAACTTGCGGCGATTTCAACATCTTCCAGTACGCCGGCAGGGTCGGCTGCAGCGTGTACACGACTGGCAACATCTCCAACCCGATGGACACCTCGGCCACGCACGTGATCCCGTTTCCCGATCCCCGTGTTTACGGCAACCAGACGGGAACGATCACTCAGGTGACGTTCAAGACGGCCCCTGGGGCGCCGGCTGGCCCCGCGCGTCTGAGCGTCGTCGAGTACATCCGCGACGCCTACAGCACCGCCAATCCGGCGCTCGCACAGGACATCGCCGACAGCGCCACCTTCACGATGGCCCCAGGCGCCGACGGGCTCGTGCACGTCGCGACGAACCTTCCCGCTCGTTCGCTGTTCAACGCGAGCGACAACTCGTACCGCTACGACGTGCTCGTGCTCTCGATGCTCGACAACAGCACGCCGATTCCCGCCGATATGAACAGTCAGTTCCTCTCCGGGTGGATCAGCCCGTACGTCGATATTCCATCGACGAACGGCGAGCTGACCGTGCCGCTGCCGGCCGATCGCCAGGGCACCGGATGCTGCGGTTTCGGACCGAATCCCTTCTATGCGATCGGCTCGTGGTACGCGCAGGGCGAGGTCCTGATGCAGGCCGATCTCACGATCGACGGGAAGGACGACGACGGCACTGGCGGACCGGTGACCTTCGGCAAGCCACGAGTTAAAGGCAACAAGGTGATCCTGCCGCTTACCTGCGCGCTCGACACGACCTGCGCCGGACTCTTGCAGCTGCTGCGCAACACCGGAGCGGCCGCCAATCAGGCACAGATCGGAGTCGCGGCAAAGAAGTCCTCGATCTACGGCCGCGCTCGCTTCTCGATCGCCGCCCGAGGCACCAAGTCCGTGAAGATCAAGCTGACGACAGCGGGCAAGAAACGGCTCCGCAAGCGCAAGTCGGTGAAGATGCGCGTCAAGGCGACCGTCGGCGGGCAGACCTCGACCGGGACGATCACGGTCAAGCGTAAGTAAGCCGAAGTCGGCCTAGCGTTCCAGCTTTACTCGCGGGCGGAATCGACCCGCGATCAGAAGACCGTCAGGTCAAAAGAGCGTTGCGATCGCCTGTAGGTCAGGGTTCTCGCGGTGAATCGGGCTGATTGATAAGCGTTCGAGCGCGACGTCTTCGAATGTCGCCCAGCACTCGAAATCGGCACCGTGTTTGGAGACGTAGCGGATGCCGGCAAAGGGATGATTGCCGTCTGCATCAACGAGGTCGTGAATGATTTGGGAGATCCAGCATGTGATCGTTCGATCCTCACCGTGAATGCCGGCAAGGGTGAGGTGCGAATGGCCGTCGGCAATGGTCGCAGCGTCCTCAAGGTCGACAAACTCGAGCGTCGGTCGCGTCGCGGAAGCGCCCAGGCGCACGTGGGCGATCCGATGCTGTTCGCGCCAGTTGGCGTCGATGTGTCCGTCGCCCATTGAGTCGTCATCGGGAAGCAGGACGAGCTGATTCGGGGTGGGGCGAAGGGCTGCGAGAACTTCGGCGAAAGCGGACTTCGGTTGTGTTGCGAAGTAGCCGGTCGAGTAATTGCCGAGAGCACTGTCGAATCGCCAGCGTGGCGAGGCTGTCGCGTCTATCGGGTCTTCCGGGCGTGAAAATGCGAGCGGATCGGCCTCGCGACCGATCCGCCATAAGCCTGCCCCAATTGGAGGCGCCACTGCCTTGATCACGAGTTCACCCAGTGACGACGAATGACTTCGCTGCGATCAGAGCGTCGTGCGCGCTTCCTTCCGCGATGGTGGAAGCCGGCGATTGGTCTTGCAGCATGGGGTTCATTCCGATGAACCAGGCCCGAATGGTGTGCTTGGAGTTGTTTGTCCGCAGCAATGAATAAATCTGAAAGACATCGCGAAGGCGCTGCTCGTTGGCCGAACGCGGCTTTTTCTCGCCGGCGGCCCAGGCTGTGACCGTTTGGCGATCGGAGAGATCGAGCATGTAGGAGACAAGCTTGGGGCCTAGATCCTCAAGCAACTGGGTAGCAATGTCCTCTACAGAGTTGGCGATCGACTCGCGATGGGCGAGTTCTGCGGGGGTGGCGGTAGTGGTCATGCGGCGGACCTTCCGTGGGGGTTTTGCGACCTAAGGGCATCATACAGAAAACCATCACGTTAACCATCGACAAACCCTAAGAAAAACCTGACGGCCATGATTACGGTAGGCACCGCAAACTTCCGCGGTCAGCCCCCGACGTAATCCGCCAGGTGTTCCCCCGTCAGCGTGGAACGGCCGGCTACGAGCTCGGCCGGTGTGCCCTGAAAGACGATCTGGCCGCCGTCGTGCCCGGCACCGGGGCCGAGGTCGATGATCCAGTCGGCGTGGGCCATGACTGCCTGGTGGTGCTCGATCACGATCACCGACTTGCCGGAGTCGACGAGCCGGTCGAGCAGGCCAAGCAGCTGTTCCACGTCGGCGAGATGCAGGCCGGTGGTCGGCTCGTCGAGTACGTAGACATCGCCCTTGTCGGCCATCTGGGTGGCCAGCTTCAGGCGCTGCCGCTCGCCGCCGGAAAGCGTGGTCAGCGGTTGGCCGATGGTGAGGTAGCCGAGTCCGACGTCGGCGAGCCGGTCGAGGATCTTGTGTGCGGCCGGCGTGTGTGCCTTGCCGCCTCCGAAGAACTGCTCGGCCTCTGCGACAGACATCGCGAGTACCTCGCTGATGTCGCGCCCACCGAACTTGTAGTCGAGTACCGATGCATCGAACCGCTTGCCGCCGCACTCCTCGCAGGTCGAGGAGACGCCGGCCATCATGCCGAGGTCGGTGTAGATCACGCCGGCCCCGTTGCAGGCCGGGCAGGCGCCCTCGGAGTTGGCGCTGAAGAGTGCCGGCTTGACCCCGTTGGCCTTCGCGAATGCCTTGCGGATCGGGTCGAGCAACCCCGAGTACGTTGCCGGGTTGCTGCGCCGCGATCCACGGATCGCGCTCTGGTCGATCGACACCACACCTTCCTGGCCCACCACCGAACCATCGATCAGCGAGCTCTTGCCCGAGCCGGCGACGCCGGTCACCACCACGAGAACGCCAAGCGGAATGTCGATGTCGACATCCTGCAGGTTGTTGGTGCTGGCGCCGCGGACATCGAGCGCGGCGGTTGACTCGCGCACGGTCTCCTTGAGCGAGGCGCGGTCGTCGAGGTGACGGCCGGTCACGGTGCCGCTTGCACGCAGTCCCTCAACCGTGCCTTCGAACATCACCTCGCCGCCGGCACTTCCCGCGCCGGGGCCGAGATCGACTACGTGGTCGGCGTTCTCGATGGCTTCGGGCTTGTGCTCGACGACCAGGACGGTGTTGCCCTTGTCGCGCAAGCGCAGCAGCAGCTCGTTCATCCGCTCGATGTCGTGCGGGTGAAGGCCGATCGTCGGCTCGTCAAAGACGTAGGTGACGTCGGTCAGCGAGGAACCGCAGGCCGATCTCGACGAACGAGTCGAGCGTGTGTTGCAGCGCCGCGATCAGCGGCGCCACCGAAGCCTCTTTGACGCCGCCAAGCCATTCGGCCAGATCGGTGATCTGCATCGCGCAGGCGTCGGCGATGTTGATCCCTTTGATCTTCGACGAGCGGGCCTCTTTGCTCAGCCGTGTGCCGTCGCACTCGGGGCAGGCGGTGAAGGTCACCGCACGCTCTACGAAGGCGCGGATGTGCGGTTGCAACGCGTCGACGTCTTTCGAGAGCATCGATTTCTGGATCGTTGGGATCAGGCCCGCATAAGTCAGGTTGATGCCGTCGACCTTGATCTTCGTCGGCTCCTTGTAGAGCAGATCATGTAGCTCCTTCTTCGTGAACTTCTTGATCGGCTTGTCGGGGTCGAAGTAGCCACAGCCTCTGAAGATGCGGCCGTACCAGCCCTCCATGCTGTAGCCGGGGATCGTGAGCGCGCCGTCGTTTAGCGACTTGCTGTCGTCGTAGAGCGTGGTCAGGTCGAAGTCGTTGACCGACAGCGTGGACACATGCCACCGAGGCGGTTGAACGTCGCCGCCTTGGTGACCGTCTTGCCTCCGCGCTCGACGGTGATCACACCCTTCGCGCTGACCGAAGGGACGTTGAACGAGTAGGCGTTGGGCGATCCGATGTGCGGCTTGCCGAGCCGGCTGAAGAGGATGCGCAGCATCGCGTTGGCGTCGGTCGCCGTGCCGACAGTGGAGCGGCCGTCGCCGCCCATGCGCTCCTGGTCGACGATGATCGCGGTGGTCAGCCCTTCGAGGACGTCGACATCGGGCCGCGCCATCGTCGGCATGAAGCCCTGCACGAATGTGCTGTAGGTCTCGTTGATCAGCCGCTGCGACTCGGCGGCGATCGTGCTGAAGACGAGCGAACTCTTGCCCGAGCCCGAGACGCCGGTGAACGCCGTCAGCCGGCGCTTGGGGATCTCGAGGCTGACGTCTTTGAGGTTGTTCACCCGCGCCCCCCGCACGCGGATCAGCTCATGGCTGTCCGCGGCGGGCGGAACGGGCGACTGCTTGGATTTGCTCTTGGCCTTGCTCAATCTGACCGGCCTTAAGCGGCGGGCGCCTGGTCGATGCGGACGAGGTTTCCTGATGGGTCGCGCACTGCGCCGTCTCGTGTGCCCCACGGCTGGTCGGCCGGCTCCTGCACGATCTCTGCGCCGGCTTCGCGCAGCTTCTCGAAGGTGCCGTCGAGGTCGTCGGAGTGGAAGTGGACGCCGTTGATTGCACCCTTTGCAAGCAGCGCGGCGATCGCGTCGCCGTCGTCGGGGCCGCCGTTGACGTAGTTGGTGAGGACGATCGAAATGTCAGGCTGGGAGGGGCTCCCGACTGTGATCCAGTGGAAGCCTTCGCGAGCGACGTTGTTGCGCAGCTCGAGGCCGAGGGTGTCGCGGTAGAAGGCCAGCGCGAGCTCGGGATCGTGGACTTGAATGAAGCAGGTTGAGAGAGTTAGTTTCATGTCCGCGACCCTAACCAGCAATCGCCTGTCGTGCTTCTCCGATCCTGCTCGGATTGCGAATCGGGCGGGTGACGTCTCTGGCGATGCAGCCGGGCAGGCTTGCCAGCGCGCTGTGGTCGCGAGCCCGGTAGGCCGTCGGCGTCTCACCGACCAGCTCGGTGAAGCGTGCGCTGAACGAACCGAGCGACGTACACCCGACCGCCATGCAGACCTCTGTGACAGACAGCTCGCCACGTCGCAGCAGCGCCATCGCGCGCTCGATGCGTCGTGTCATCAGGTAGGAGTAGGGCGTCTCTCCGTAGGTCGCGCGGAACTGCCGCGAGAAGTGCGCGGTCGACATCAACGCCGTTCGGGCGAGCGCGGCAACGTCGAGCTGACGCGCGTACTCGCGGTCCATCAGATCACGTGCCCGGCGCAGGTGGGCGAGGTTTGCGAGCTCCTCCGGAGTCACGATTTGAGCGTAGCCGTGCGCGAAACGGCATGTTGCGGGGTCGTTTCCATCTAGGCATGTTGTGGTGACGGTCGGCGGGCGGCCTCCAGTGCACTGGAAACTAGAGTCACCGTATGCCGGAGACACGCATAGCGGCCATCCAGCTAAGTGCCGCGATCGGCGACATCGACGCCAATCTCGCCACTTGTGAGCGGCTGGCCGCCGATGCGGCCGGCGATGGTGCCGAGTGGATCGTGCTGCCGGAGTTCTTCACTACCGGCGTCGCGTTCCGGCCTGAGCTGGCCGACGCGCACCTTCCGCCAGACGGCGCCGCCGCCGAGATGATGGCCGGCGTCGCACGGCGCCATGGCGCCGTGGTGGGAGGCTCTTTCCTGTGCCGCGACGCCGACGGTGAGGTGCGCAACGCGTTCATGCTCTTCGGCCGTGATGGCGAGTTGCTCGGACGCCACGACAAGGATCTGCCGACGATGTGGGAGAACTGCTTCTACGTCGGTGGCGATGACGATGGGGTGATCGACACGCCGACCGGGGCGGTGGGAGTAGCTCTCTGCTGGGAGCTGATCCGGTCGCAAACGGCACAGCGGCTGCGCGGCCGGGTGGACGTGGTGGTCGGCGGATCGTGCTGGTGGTCGGTGCCGCCCTGGGCACCGCGCTCGATCACGCGCCGCATGGAGGCGGCCAACCGGCGCAACGCCTTGGGCGCGGCTCCGAATTTCGCGCGTCTGGTCGGAGCGCCACTGGCCCACGCCGCGCATTGCGGGCCAATCGAGTGCCGCATGCCGTGGGCACCGCTGCGCTACAACGGGCGCGCCGAGGGTGGCGCCGCGATCTGCGACGCCGCCGGCCGGCTGCTCGACTTTCGCGACGGCCGCGACGGCGAGGGGGTCGCGATTGCGAACGTCACGCTGCTCCGCGCCGAACCGGCGACCGAGATCCCGAACGACTTCTGGCTGTGCCGCCGCGGCCCGCTGCCCGCGCTCGCCTGGTCGTACCAGCGGGCCCACGGCCGCCGCTGGTACGCGCGTCATCGACCCTCGCTCCGGTAGGCCAAGACCCGATCGTCTGGCTGTGTCGTGTCTGGACCCGAGATCAGGTCTCGTCAGCAGCGCGGCACTTGCGTGGTGTCAGCTGTCTTCTGCGTAGGCCGGCTCGGCGTCCGCGGGAAGCTCAGCACCCGTCTCTTCACTGGCCGGGCTGTGCGCCATCGCGGAGACGTCTACGTGCTCGAGCACCAGCAGAGCCGTTACGAACGCAATACCGACGCACGCGGCGCCGATCAAGTAGGCGAGGTGGTAGCCGTTGTTAAGCGCGACGGCCTCGCTGGTGCCATCTCCCAGCAACGACTCGGCGCGTTCGGCCGCCACGGTGGCAAGCAGTGCCAAGCCGAGCGCGCCGCCGACCTGGGCCGTGGTGTTGACCAGGCCAGATGCCACGCCCGAGTCCTGCTCGGAGGCTCCTGACATGGCCAGCATCATCAACGACGGGAACGCGGCGCCAATGCCGAGGCCGAGAATCAGCATCGCCGGGAAGATGTCGGTCCAGTAGTCGCCGTCGACCGGCGTCTGGGCGAACAGCACCAGCCCGACGAAGATCAGCGCCAGCGCCGGCGTCAGCACGCGGCGCGGTCCGAAGCGCATGTTGAGCATCTGCGCGAAGCCGAGCGAGAGGACGCCCATCACAATCGTCGCCGGCAGGAAGGCAAGACCTACGTCGAGCGGGTCGTAGCCGAGGATGCCCTGCATGTAGAGCGCGCCCAGGAAGAACATGCCGAACATGCCCACCACCATCAGGCCGACGACGATGTTGGCGCCGGTGACGTTGCGCGAGCGGAACAACCGCAGCGGCATCAATGGGTGTGCGATGCGCGTCTGGCGCCACACGAATGCTGCCAGCAGCGCGGCCGATACGCCGCCCAGCGCGAGCGTCTGCGTGGCCACCCAGCCGTGTTCGGTGATGCCGACGATCGCGTATGCGCCGATCATCAGGCCGCCTACTACGAGCACCGCGCCGAGTAGGTCGGCACCCTGGGACCAGCCGATGCCCGGCTTGTTGTCGACCAGCCGCATCGCCAGCAGCGCCGTCACCGCGCCGATCGGCACGTTGACGAAGAAGATCCAGTGCCAGTTGATGAGGTCGGTCAGCACGCCGCCGGCCAGCAGGCCGATCGAGCCTCCGGCCGATGCCACGAAGCTGTAGACGCCCATCGCCTTGGCCTGCTCGGCCGGCTCGGGAAACATCGTCACGATCATGCCGAGAATGACGGCTGAGGCCATCGCGCCGCCGGCGCCCTGCACGAACCGAGCGCCGATCAACACACCCTTGCTCTGCGCGAGCGCGCAGGCAAGCGAGGCTCCGGTGAACACGGCCAGCCCGATCAGGAACATCTTGCGTTGACCCAACAGATCGCCGAGCCGGCCAGACAGCAGCAGTAGACCGCCGAACGCGATCAGGTAAGCGTTGACCACCCACGCCAAGTCGCTCTGCGAGAAGCCGAGAGCCTGTTTGATCGAGGGCAGCGCGACGTTGACGACGGTGGCATCGAGCACGATCATCAACACGCCAATGCAAAGCACGTAAAGCGCAAGCCAGCGACGTCGGTCGCCCGCGGCGGGCGACTCGAACTGATCTGGCCGACGCGCAACATCCGAGTCGGACACCGGGAACTCCTTACATTGTGGGGACTTAAGTCATGGCGGTCGAGGCCATCGGAACAACATAGTCAACAGTTGCGCTCGGTCCGGCTGGTTTGGAAAGCGAGATTGGCGAGACGCTCTGGGGAGTCAAGCGAGCGAGTCGGTATGCGTGGCAAGCCGCCGCCTGTCAGCGCGCCAGCTGCACGGTCCTCCAGCGGCTGGCGTTGCCGGCGCGGTCGATGCTCCGAAGCCGAATGCGCTTCGCGTTCGTGCTCAGGTCCACGCGATGGGACCTGCCATACGCTCGCTTGAGCGGTTTGCGGTTCTTGGAAGTCCTGATCTCGATGTGGTCTACGCCCGAACGTGAATCGCGCGCGACGACGGTCAGCCTGTAGCCCGAGGCAGCGCTCTCTGAACCGGTAGTCCGCAGCCTGCGCACCTTCACGCGAGAGACGACCGGTGGGTCGCTGTCGATCACGATCGTGTCCGTGGCGACGACGTCGGCTATCCCGGGCCCGGTGAAGCGCGAGTAGACCCTTATCGTGCCCCGCGAGCTGGGCGTCTTTGCCAGCGTCCACGAAACCCGCGACACATTCGCGAAAGACCGTGACGCGGCAAACCGCGCGTCATTCGAGATCTCGACGCTCGACGCACCCTCCGGCCAGGCGACCGCGATGCTTACCCTGCGGCTCTTCGTGAACCGTGCGCTTCCATTGACCGACACGTCTCCGGCAGCCGGCGACGGGTCATTGGGCTGCGCCGGCTCTGCCACAGGCTCTGTCGTTTCGGGAGTCACCGGATCCGGCAAGCTGCAGTCGAGGCGTTTGGACGACTGCTCCGAGCTGACCCCGG
>JACRKX010000051.1 GCA_016219715.1 Actinomycetota bacterium
GCTCCCCGGGCGCGTGAGCCCGGCGCTTAGACTCTCACACACTGTGACGGCCGACGAAAATCTCAGGTTCGACGCCGACGGCTTGCTGCCGTGCGTCGTGCAGGACCGCGCCAGTGGCGCGGTGCTGACGCTCGCCTACATGAACGCCGAGTCGCTTGCCAAGACGCGCGAGACGGGGGAGACGTGGTTCTACAGCCGTTCGCGCGGCGAGCTGTGGCACAAGGGAGCCACGAGCGGAAACACACAGCGCGTCGTCGAGCTGCGTTACGACTGTGACGCAGACACCCTGCTGGCGATCGTCGACCCGGCCGGTCCGGCCTGTCACACCGGCGCAGACAGCTGCTTCTATCGCTCGCTTGGGTCCTCCGGCGCGGTGGCCGACAACGAGGCCGGCGAAGCGCCGGCGCGCCATGGCTTCGAGGCCCCGGGCGAGTTGCAGGCCACGCTCGACGCGCGCCGCGCCGAGATGCCTGAAGGCTCGTACACCACACAACTGCTGAACGATCCCGAGTTGATCGCCGAGAAAGTCCTCGAAGAGGCCGAGGAGGTCACCCGCGCCGCCCGCGAAGAGACCGACGAGCGCGTCGCCGAAGAGGCCGCCGACGTGCTCTACCACCTCGCGGTGCTGATGACTCAGCGCGGTCTCGCGCTGCAGGACGCATTCGACGTGCTCAATCGCCGGGCCCGGCCGCGATGAGCGCGGCGCCAGGCAAGCCCGTCGGCCCGCCCGATCCGGCGACGGCCGGTCCTCCGAGCATTCAGCCGTCACTCGATCGCGTGCGCGAACTCGCGTCTGCGGGCAAGACCGTTGTGCCGCTCTCTTACAGCTTCATAGAAGACTGCGAGACGCCGGTGTCGGCGTTTCTCAAGCTGCGTGGTGGCGGGCCGGCCTTTCTGCTCGAGTCGGCCGAACAGGGCATGCGATTCGGCCGCTGGAGCTTCATCGGCGTGAAGCCGCGCTCGCTGATCGTGCTGCGCGACGGCGTACTGCGCGTCGATGGCGAGCCGGTCGAGTTCGACGACCCCTACCGCGCCGTATCCGACATGCTCGAGCGCTACGTGCCGGCCGAGCTGCCCGAACTCGGCCTGCCGCCATTCACGGGTGGCGCGATGGGCTTGTTCGGCTACGACCTCGTGCGCTACGTCGAGCCTCTCGGCGAGCCGAATCCCGATCCGATCGGCATCCCCGACATGGCGCTGACGATCACCGGCGCGCTGGTCGCCTTCGATCACACGAAGCATCGCGTGATCGTGATCTCGAACGTCTTCCTCGACGACGGCGCCGACATCGATGCCGCCTATGCCGATGCCGCCGCCAGGATCGACGAGATCCGCGCGCAGCTGAGCGCGCCGCTGCCCGCCCAGAGTCACGACCCGGTTTCACTCGAGCCGTTCACGAGCAACATGGGCGACGAGGGCTACGCGGCCGCGGTAGACACGATCAAGGAGTACGTGCGAGCCGGCGACGCCTACCAGGTCGTTCCGGCCCAGCGCTGGAGCGGTCCGTGTCCGGTCGACCCGTTCAGCATCTACCGTGGAATCCGCGCGATCAATCCGTCGCCGTACATGTACTTCCTGGAGTTCGACGACTTCCAGCTTGCCGGCGGCTCGCCTGAGCCGCTCGTGAAGGTCACCGACCGTCACGCCGAGTACCGCCCGATCGCCGGCACCCGCCCGCGCGCCGAAGACCCGGCCGGCGACGCGGCGCTCGCGGCCGAGCTGCTCGCCGACGAGAAAGAGCGCGCCGAGCACATGATGCTGGTCGACCTCGGCCGTAACGACCTCGGCCGTGTCTGCGAGTACGGCAGCGTGAAGGTCGACGACTTGATGCGCATCGAGACCTTCAGCCACGTGCTGCACATCGTCAGCTCGATCAGCGGCACGCAGATCATCGACGAGGTCGAGCCGCACAAGCGCGGCCCTTACGCGGGATCGGTCGGCTACATCAGCTTCGGCGGCGATCTCGACACCTGCATCGTGATCCGAACGGTCGTCGTGAAAGACGGCGTCGCCCACATCCAGGCCGGCGGCGGCATCGTCGCCGACAGCGACCCGGCTACCGAGGTCGCAGAGACGCACGCCAAGTCGCGTGCGGTCTTTCGCGCGATGGAACTAGCCGCCGCTCAGCCGGATTGGGCGTGAGGGGCTTAAACCATGCCGCGAGTTCTGATCATCGACAACTACGACAGCTTCACGTACAACCTCGTGCAGTACATGGGCGAGCTGGGCGCGGAGGTCGAGGTCGTGCGCAACGACAAGGCGACCGTCGACGAGCTGATCGAGCGCAAGCCTGAACGCGTTGTCGTCTCGCCGGGCCCCTGCACTCCCAACGAGGCTGGAATCTCGATGGAAGCGATCGAGCGATTCGGCGAACTGCGGGTGCCCGTGCTTGGCGTTTGTCTGGGTCACCAGAGCATCGGCCAGGTCTACGGCGGCAGCGTGATCCGCAACGAGCCGATCCACGGCAAGACGATGGACGTCACCCACGACGGCAAGACGATCTTCGAAGGGCTCTCGAATCCGTTGCAGGTCGGTCGCTACCACTCGCTGGTCGTCGCCAAGGACGATCTGCCCAGCGTACTTGAAGTCTCGGCCGAGGGCGAAGGGCTGATCATGGCGCTGCGCCACAAGGAACTGCCGGTCGAGGGCGTGCAGTTCCACCCCGAATCGATCATGACGATCGAGGGGATGGGGATGCTGGACAACTTCTTGCGCGGCGCTGAGTAGCGGTAACTCACGTTATACTCATAGCATGAGTAAGCGCCTTCAGGTTCTGTTCGATGAGGCAGAACTCGATCAGCTGCGCGAAACCGCGATGCGACACGGTCTGCCGGTCTCAGAGTGGGTGCGCCAAACCCTGCGCGAAGCCCAGCGCCGCCAATCCGGTCCGGGTGTAGACGTCAAGCTTGCCGCCGTTCGTGAGGCCGTCAAGCACGAGTTTCCGTCCGGCGACATCGACCAGATGCTCGCCGAGATCGAGCGCGGCTATCTGGGTGAGTGATTGATCCTCGTCGACTCGAACATTCCGATGTACCTGATCGGTGGCCCGCATCCGCACAAGCTCGATGCCCAGGCACTGCTCGAACGAGCACTTTCGGCGGGTGAGCGGCTCGTCTGCGACGCCGAAGTCCTCCAGGAGATCTGTCATCGCTACGTGGCGATCGGCCGCACCGATGCGATCCAGCCCGCATTCGACGTGATCACCCAGCTCGTCGACGAGGTCCTTCCAGTCGACGAGCAGGTAGCCGTCGCCGCAAAGGACATGGTCCTACAGTACGACGGCATCTCGGCGCGCGACGCGATTCACGTAGCGGCGATGCGCCGGCACGGCATCTCGCGCATCATGTCATTCGATCGCGGATTCGACGCTCTGCCCGGGGTCATGCGCGTTGGCGATCCCAGCGGGATCAGATGACGGCGCGACAGCTGGTTTTCTGTCCCCTGCCCGACTAACGCTGGTGCTTCTGTGGTGCCTCGTTGCCGGCGGCGGCGTCTTCATCTTTTTCGAGTGCGCTCGCAAACGCCCACTCGAGCTGGCAGACCAGCGGTGACTTGCCGGCGATCAGCGGCGGGACGCCCATGATGCACCCCTGGATCTGAATCTGCGCCGCAGGGCTGTCCTTGATCAGTTCGAGATCCTCGATCAGCCCGCTCGTGAACTCACTGCCCTTGTCGCCGGGGTTCGGATCGGACGCGGTGTCGGGATCGGCCGAGTAGCTCGGCTTCGTCGCGTCGGTCGATGTTTCGATGATTTCGACCCGGTCCTTCAGTGCGTCGATCCAACTGCCCGATTTGCACGCCTGGACCACGACCTTGAAGGTGATCGTCGGGTTGGCATCCATCAGTTTCTTGAGGTCGGCCGGCGTGTATGTGCCGGTTCCCATGTCAACCGATTCCTTGCTGCCGTGGCCTGCGATGAACAGCAATACGTTCTTGCAGCCGTCGGCGATGGATGCCTTCACGGCGGCCTCGAACTCGGTTTTGCCGTTCTTCGCGGGCGGCTTGATCTTGGTCGTGGTGTAGCCGAGTCCCTTGGTCGCGCGCTCCATTCCGTCGACGTCGTCGAGGAAGCCCGCCTTCGCGTCGTTGGAGCC
>JACRKX010000121.1 GCA_016219715.1 Actinomycetota bacterium
GCACCGCGCCGGCCGGAACGCCATTCGCCAGCGTCGTGATCTGCAGTCGCGACCGTGCAGAGTCGCTGGCCCGCACACTCGGCAGCGCCCTGGCGCTCGACTACCCCGGCTTCGAGATCGTCGTCGTCGACAACGCGCCCGACACGCCTGGCACCGGGCTGGCAGTCGACTCGGCCGGCAGCGATCTGATCCGTTACGTCGCCGAGCCGCTTCCGGGCCTGTCCCGCGCGCGTAACCGGGGCCTGCGCGAGGCGCGTGGCGAGATCGTCGCCTTCACCGACGACGACGTGGTCGTCGACGCCCAGTGGCTACGGCGCCTTGCCTCCGGATTCAGCGCGGCAGACAACGTCGGATGCGTGACCGGCCTGGTTCCGACCGCGGAGCTGCGCACCGAACAGCAGCAGATCTTCGACGACTCGGTCAACTGGTCGCGTGCGATCGAGCGGCGCGTTTACGACCTCGGCGAGCACCGCGCGCCTGGAGCGCTGTTCCCGTACCGCACGGGCAGGCTCGGCACCGGGGCGAATTTCGCCGTGGCGCGGGCCGCGGCAATCGATGTCGGGCCGTTCGACGAGGCGCTTGGAGCCGGCTCGCCGGCCGGCGGCGGTGAGGACCTCGACTACTTCCTGCGGTTGATCGACCACGGCTGGGCGATCGCGGTCGAACCGGCCGCGATCGCGTGGCACTACCACCGCGCCGACGCCCAGTCACTCGAACGCCAGTTCTACAGCTACGGCTCGGGCGCGATCGCCTACGGCTTCAAGCACGCTCTGCAACCCGAACGCCAGTTCTACAGCTACGGCTCGGGCGCGATCGCCTACGGCTTCAAGCACGCTCTGCAACCCCGCCACGCGCTGCGGCTGGCGAGTCAGTCGGCAGCCGGAGCGGCGAGCGCGAGCAGGCGTGGCGTGGCGCGGGCGGATGGCGCGGCGAGTCGCGCGACACCGCCCTCCAGTGCGTTGCCTTCCAGCCTGCGGCGAGCAAAGTGGCGCGGGCGACTGGCCGGGCCGGGGCTCTATCTCAAGGGCCGGATTCGCGCCCGCGGCTGGGAGCCGCTCGGAGCGCTCGCCGAGCGGCCTCCACAGGACAGCCCTGGCGCTGACCCCAGGCGTAACATGAGCGCTTCGGAGCGCAGCCGCACCGACGACTGACCGCCATGTCAACGCCCCTCGACGACTCCCACGCCCCATCGGTCCGGCTGTCGCCAGTTCGGCGCCTGCACGCCTGGATCGGCCGGCACATCGTCGGATTCAGGCTCTTACGGATCGCCGCGGGCCCGGGATCGGCGCTGAAGATCCTCTTCGCCACCCTGACGATGCCCGTAAAACGCCGGTCGCCGTGGCGTAACAAGCCATACCGCGTCGCGGTGAAGCTCGACGGCAAAGTCGTGCAACTGAATCTCTCTGGGCCGACCGACTTCCTCGTATTGCGCGAGATCGTGCTTGAGCGCGAGTATCAACTACCCGACGGGTTCAATCCGCGCACGGTGGTCGACCTCGGTGCCCACATCGGACTGGCCTCGCTGTTCTTCTCGGTTGTGCTCGGCGATCCGAAGGTCGTCGCGCTGGAGGCCGATCCGGCCCTAGTCACGCAGACGAAGGCCAACACGTCAGGACACAACGTCACCGTGCTCAACGCCGCGATCGCCAGTGAGAGCGGCAAGCGCAGCTTCTTCACGAGCGACGAGAGCTGGGCCAACTCGTTCGAGCGCACGCTCCCGCAGCAGCAGGAGATCGAAATCGAGGCGCTGTCGCTGGCCGACGTACTCGATCGCGCCGGGCTCGAGCGCGTCGACCTGATGAAGATCGACGTCGAAGGCGCCGAATGGGGGCTGCTCACCGATCCGGCCTTCACAGCCCGGGCCGACGCGATCGTCGGCGAGTTGCACGGAGTCGACGGTCATCACCCGCACGAGCTGGTCGAGGCGCTCGAACGCGACTTCGACGTCACCGTCCTGCGCGAAGACGACGAAGCCGCGATCTTCCAGGCCTTCCGACGCAAGTGACCGCAGCGGGCGCCACAGCGAACACATCGGTCGCGGCGGCGCTGAGAGCCGACCGGCGCGCGCTCGTCGCGATCGTCCTGCTGACTTCGATCGCGCTGGCCTACCTGCTGGCGCTGGCAGGCATCGAGGGCACGCTGCGAGAAGTCATCGCGCTGATCCCGTTCACGTTCGCGCCCGGCGCGGCCATCGTGATGCGCCTGAAGCCGGTCGGCGCGCTGCCGTCGGTCGGACTCAGTGCCGCGATCAGCCTCGCCGTGACGGCATTCGGCGCGTGGCTGATGATCGAGATCGGCTGGTACGTCCCGTGGCTGCTGATGACCGTTGTGCTCACCCCGGCCGCGCTCGCGCTGCTTGGCGAACCCGTACGTGTGGCGCGCGCTGTGCGCACGAGCCGCCCGGCCGCACCTCACGACGACGGATCGCCGAACGACAGTGCGAACGCCAAGACCTCCGGTGACCTCCCACAGACCCCCACCCTGCCATTCGCCGCGCCCCTCGTGACGGGCGTCGCGCTGTGGCTGCTTTCGCTCAGCTCGATCGACCTCGGTGAGATGACCGACATCGGCGTGGCTTCGGTGCTGCCGCCCACCTGGCTGGCCGGGTTTGCGCTCACGCTGGGCGGCGGAGTCGTCTACGCCGCGCGCGGCGGGCGCAATCCCTGGCTGCTCGCCGGATACGTCGCCGGAGTGGCCACGATCATCTACGGCACGCTGCCGCTGGTCAGCGACGCGGCGCATTATCCGGCGGCCTACAAGCACGTCGGCGTGGTCCAGCTGTTCCTCGAACACGGCCACCTGCGCCCGAACGCCGACATCTACAACCGCTGGCCTGGCTTCTTCGCTCTGGCCGGCGCCTTCAAGAGCTTCTCGGGTGCCGACAGCGCGCTGCGCCACATTGCCTGGGCCGAGCTGTACTTCATCCTCTTGCAGTCGGCGCTGGTCGCGGCGATCGCGCTGAAGGTGTTTCGACGGGCCGCAGTCGCAACGCTGGCGGCGTTGCTGTTCCTGTTGATCAACTGGATCGGGCAGAACTACTACTCGCCGCAGGCCTTCGTGTTCATTCCGGCGCTCGCGGCGCTGTGGATCGTGCTCTCCCAGCTCGGCGACACGCCGAATGCGCTCGGTCGCTTCGTCGACCGGGTCGCCGGCTGGGTTTCGCGCAGCGAACCGCCAGACGGTGCCCCGCCCGCGCCGTCGTGGGATCGCCGCCAGGCAGTCGCGCTGGTTCTGCTGATGCAGGCGGCGATCGTCGTGAGCCATCAGCTCACCCCCTACGCATTCGGCCTGCAGCTGGGCCTGCTGCTGATCTGCGGCTTTGCCCGGCCACGCTGGCTGCTCGTCGCGATCGCGGCGCTGCCGATCGTCTACCTACTGCCGCACCTCGGCTGGATCAACGACCACTTCGGCATCTTCACGAAGCTCGACCCGTTCAGCAACGCGCAGGTCAACGATCCGATCGCCGTCAAGTGCGACGGCTGCGAGACCGTCGGCAGCATGGCCACGCTCAACAGCGCGGTAGCTTGGCTTGGCGCGATCGCCGGCGCAATCCTGCTGACCAGACGCGCGCCCGCCACGCGCCCGCAGGTCCTACTGATGCTGATGCTGGCGCCGTTCCTGTTTCTCGGCGGCCAGAACTACGGCGGCGAGGCGCCGCTGCGCGTGGTCATGTTCGCCTCACCGTTCACCGCCGCGCTGATCGCCGGAGCGCTGCTGCAGCTTAGGCCCGTGTTGCGCCAGCTACTCGCGCTCGCTCTGGCCGGAGTGCTTGGCTTCACGCTGCTGCTCGCGCTCTACGGTGGCGAGCCGTTCTCGGCGATCAGCAAGACCGAGGTGCGCGTCGCCAAGTACATCTACGCCAACGGCGAGAAAGGCATGGTCGTGATGTCGGCCGCGCCGACGTTCCCCGACCTGCTGGCGGCCAACTACAACGACTTCCTGCACCTGAACGGCGGCGGGCAGATCATTCTCTTCGACCGGCCAGGCGAGCAGCGCGGCCGGCTCGGCGGAGGCGCCGAGAGCGTGCAGTTCGTCGCCGACCAGCTGCGACTGTGGGGCTACGACGGCTACATCGTCTTCTCCCCCAACACCGACCGCTACAACGCCTTCAACAACCTCGCCACCGAGGAACAGTCGCGCCAGGTTCGCCAGGCAATGGTCGAGAGTGGACGCTTTCGCCTCTGGCACAAAGACGGCGACGTCGAGGTCTTCGAGTTCGTGAAGTGACGTCCGCGCGGTTCGCCGGCCGTCTCGCGAGATCGCGGCGTTAGAGCGGCGCCGCCTCCGTCAGGTCCATCGGGTCGCGCGCGAGAACCGTCGGCTCGCGAATGAAGCGACGCAGCCCAGGCAGAACCAGAGCGGCAAGCACCGCATGGGTGATCAGCCATCCCCAGGCGATGCCGTCGATGCCGTAATCGCCGCTCAGCAGCCAGGCAAGGCCTACCACCCCGGCGGTGTTGGCAATCTGCGAGCACATCAGCCGCCCGCCGTGGCCCTGCAACCGCGCGGCCGCCTGGTAGAACAGCAGCGCCGCGCGCGGCGCGCTCGCCAGCGCCAGGATGCGCAGCACGTTGGTTCCCTGCTCGCCGTACTCGCCCGGAAACGGCAGCAGGATCAGCGGCGCGAAGGCGACGATCGCGATCGAGACCGGCAGCTGAAAGCGAGTCAGGCGCCGCAGCGCCATGTGCGTGATCTCGCCGACTCGACCGGGCTCGCGTGCGGCCTCGGTCGTCAGCGCCACGGTGACGGCGTAGTACATCATGTCGAAGGCCGCGATCAACATGAAAGGCACGCTGAAGTAAGCGGTCTCGGTGGCCGAGAGCAATGCGATCACCACGAGTGGCATCGCAACCACCACGACCTCGCCGATCGCCGACCCGACGAAGTCCTGCGCGGCGAAGACGAACAGCTTGCGCCATCCCATTACCTCGACCACACCGCCCGCTTCGCGCTGCTTGTGCGCGGCGCGCGGCACGGCGCGCTTGAAGATCGCCCAGTTGATTACCGGCAGCACCAGCAATACCGGCACGACGAACGCGACGAACACACCGTTGTCGGGTGCCAGCACGTACATCAGCGGCAGCGCGGCGATCTTCAGCACGCTGAACGCGGCGTTCTCGGGCACCATCCACTCGGCGCGGCCGAGCGCCACCAGAGCGGCGTCCTGCATCACCCACACGGACCACAGAGCGCAGACCGCGGCGAATCCGAGGATCCATAGGGGATCGTCGTCGAGGAACGCCAGATCGTCGCTCACGCCCGACGCATTCAGCGCAAAGGCGATGCCGGCGACGAAACTGACGCCCGACGACACGGCGTAGGTCTGCAGCACACGGCGGCCGATGTGGTCGCGCACCTGCGGCAGGAAGCGCATCATGATGTTGTTCAGATTGAGCAGGCAGACCGTGGCGATCAGCATCATCGCCGAAACCAGGGCGTTGTCGCGACCGACGGTCTCGGCGTCGAAGATCAGCGCCGCCACCAGCCAGAAGGCGAATCCCAGCGCGGAGGTCATCAAGGTGCTGACGATCACCGCCAGCGCCGTGCGGTTGAGCGGCTCGGCAAGGTGCTCGCGCACGCGCGCGATCGGCCCGCCGGTCACGAGGCCGCTCCCGGGCCGGCTTCGTTCTTTTCTATGGCACCGGCACCGGCCAGCATCTCGACGTTGTCCGGTATCACCGGCTTGCCCAGCCGGCCGCGAACGTAGCCGGCCGTCGTGATCAGCAGGCCGGCGACGATCGCGAGGGCCCGTGCCGGACCAGCGAAGCGCCCGCGCAGCGGATCCGCGATGCCGCGCAACACGCCGGCCGGCAGCACGCGGGTGCTGTAGGCACGTTCGCTCGAAAGACCCTGTCCGGCGCCGGCCATTCGCACGACCTGCGCCTTGCTGACGCCCTCCATGAAACAGCGCGTGCGGAAGTACCGCCAGGTGGCGCGCTCGGCCGGGACCTTGTGGTCGACCGCCGCCCGCGGGTCGTAGACGATCCGCCCGCCAGTCGCGGCGATCGCGCGAATGCACAGCTCGGTCTCCTCGCAGCCGACGGGCTTCTTGCCGACACGGCCGACCTCCGTGCTGAACACGCCGGCGCGCTCGAAGGCCGATCGCCGCAGCGACATGTTCGCCCCGATCATGTTGCGTACGTCGGCGACCTGCGTGGGCATGCCGCGATAACTGCAGCCGACGACCCAGCCGAACTCCTCGGGGAACCACGCCGGGCGACCGGTCAGCCAGTCAGCACGAATCAATCCACCGGCGCCGATCACGGCAGGGTCCGCGTAGTGCGCCACGATCCGCTCGCTCCAATCGGGCGCAGCCGCGGCATCGTCATCGAGAAAGGCGATCACTTCGGTGTCGAGCGCCTCGATGCCGCTGTTGCGCGCGCCCGAGAGACCGCGCTTGTGAACGTTGGGCGTGACCGTCAGACCTGGGTAGAGCCCACCAATCGCCGCGAACAACTGGTCGTTGTGATCGATCACGATCGCGATCGCGTCGAGCGGGTGGCGCTGGGCGCGCAGCGATTCGATCGCCTCGACCAGGTCGTCGAGCCGGTCGAGCGTGTAGGCGCAGATGACCGCGCCGAAGGTCGGGCCCTGGCGATCGGTGGAGGTCACGGCGGGGGCCGTCAGCCGGCGTTGGCGCGCGGGATCTCCATGACCGTCGCGCTGTCGCGCTCGGTCTCGTCCCGCGGCTCGGGCTTCTTCTTGGGAAGGATCTTCGCCGGTATTCCCACGGCGATGGAGTCGGGAGGAACGTCTTGCATCAGCACCGCGTTGGCGCCCACGGTCGAGCGGTCGCCGACGTGGATCGCACCGAGCAGCTTGGCGCCAGTGGCGAGCACCACATCGTCTCCGACGACGGGAAACTCGACGTGCCAGTCACCGTCGCGAACGCCGAGCACAACGTCGCTGTGCACAACGACGCGCTCGCCGAGGATCGATTTCGGCGAGATCACAAGGCCGTTCGGGTGGTACACGCGAAAGCCCGATCCGATGTCGGATTCTCCGGGAATCTGCGCGCCGGTGAGGAACTCGGTCCAGCGGTCGATGATGCGGCTGGGCGTCAGCGCCCAGGAGCCCTTGAGGTAGAGCGCGCGGGCGACGCGATGCCAGAAGACGGCACTCACGCCCGGGTTGATCACCAGCAATCCAAGGACCTTGATCCAGAAGTGAACGCGGCCGTTGATCGGCATGCCGTTCTCTTCGAACCAGTACTCCATGTCCTTCTTGAATAGTGCCATTGATCGCAGCTTAGTGGTGGTTTGGCCCGATGTCCACAGTCAATTTTCCGTTCCTGTCCGGCCTCCGCTTCCAGCGGTTTTCCGGCATCAGCGCTGTGCTTCGATATCGAGCTTCCCGTTGACAAAACGGTTCCCGCGCATCTTCGGCGCGTTGTCGGCGAACCCTCCATCGCCCGTGATGTCGAAGGTGTTGTAGGTCATCGTCAGCACGTCGGGCCCGCATCCGGCCGAACAGACGAAGCCGATGCTGTGGCGACCTGTCATGCGCAGCTTGTTGCGGGTGAAGGTGGTGCGCAGCACTGGCCCGAACTGCTCCTCGCCGCCGCGCGTGATCAGGCCGTACTGGCGCGGGCTGTTCGAGGTCACGATGTTGCGTGAAATGACGTTGTCGGCCGCGCCCTTCAGGCCAAGCTCGATGAAGGTGTGGTTGTTGCGCGCGTTGTTGTGGTGAATACGACTGGAAGTGGCGCCGTAGACCTCGACGGCCGAGCCGTCCCGCCAGAAGTCGTAGCTAAAGGCGCTGTGGCCGTTGATCGTGTTGTAGCCGACGTTTGCCCCGCTGCCGTGGAGCAGCACGCCGAAGGCGCCGGCATCGTCGTCGCGCGGCTCACGAGAGAGCGCGTACATGCGGTTGTTGTAGCCGATGTAGTTGCGCGAGATCACGGCGTTGACGCTCTCTTTCATGGCGAACACCCCGATCGCCGAGCGGGTGGCACGGCTGTAACGCACGCTGTCGCCGGTGCCGTGCAGTTCGAAGCCCGCCATCTCGCACTTGTCGGCGTGCACGCCGCTGATCGACACCCAGTCGCCGGTCACGGTCACGCAGTCGCGCACACGAGTGATTCGCGGCGGGTCGCCCCTGCCGTAGCTGCCGACGGTGATCGGACGGCCATCGATGCCGCTTTCGTCGATCAGCAGCCGCTCGGTCCAGACCGAGCCGGCGCGCAGCTTGACCGCGTCGCCGGGCCGCAGCTGCACGCCCTCGAGCCGACCGAGCGTACGCCAAGCGGCAGCTTCGCTGGTGCCGGCGGCGGCATCGTTGCCGCGCTTGGAGTCGAGGTAGTAGACCGCGGCATCGGCGGTGCCGGCGCCGGCCGACAGGCGCCAGACGAGGGCCGCGATCAGCACCGCCGCGAAGATGGCGGCGGGCAGCGCAAAGCGCCGGAAGTTTGAGTGCGGAACCGAGGCGGACATGTCGTGGGGGTCGCGCTCTGCCTCCGGGCGTCCACGCGATGCCATAACCATAGGCGTTGCCGGGGTCTACGGCAACCACTCGCAAGCGAGCCGGCGCGGGCCGGCCCGCCGCTACTTCCGTCAGCTGCGATCGCGCAGCCGCTGCAGGTGATGGCGGTAGTCGTCGCGCCCGGGTCGCATACCGACCGCGAGCGCCATGTGCCGCGCAGCGCCTGTCAGGTCGCCGAGCTTCTCGAGCGACCGCCCCAGACAGAACTGGCTGAAGTCGTCGTCGGGCCGCTGGTCGATCACCTCACGAAACGCCTCGGCGGCCTGTTCGTAGCGTTGCATGTGAAAGTAGGCTCGACCGAGCGCCTCGAGGATCGAGGTCTTGCCGGGTTCGAGCTTGATCGCCTGTTCCAGAGACAGCGCGGCCTGCGCCCAGTGGCGCTGGTCGATCAGCTCAGCGCCGCGGGCGAACAGCGCGTAGGCGTCGCCGGCGGCCGGATCCGGTGGCAGATCCTGCGGCCGGTCGACCATCGCGGCTACTTCTTGGGCTTGTCGCCGGATTCGGGCTTGTCGTCGCTGGAGTCGAGTTCGGGCTTGCCGTCGGACTCGGGCGAGTCGGTTGGCGCGCTTGAGTCGGTGTCAGAGGATTCGTTCGCACCGGCATCCGGCCCGGTGGCCTCGGCGCCGACGCCGACAGGAGTCTTCTTTTTGGTGCGGGTCGCCGGCTTCTTCTTCGGCTTGGCGATCTTGACCTCGACCTCCTGGCCGTCGTTTGGACCACCCTTGACCTCTTCGGCGAGCTTCTCGACGATCACCGTTGAACCGGGCTCGATCTTCTCGGCGAGCACCTTGTCGGCGACCGGGTCTTCGACGTAGCGCTGGATCGCACGGCGCAGCGGGCGTGCGCCCATCGACGGATCCCAGCCCTTGTCGACGAGCAGGTCCTTCATCTCTTCGGTGATCTCGAGCTGTAGCTCCATGTCCTTCATGCTCGTGCGCACTCGAGCGATCATCAGATCGACGATCTGCTTGATCTCGTCGCGGCTGAGCTTGTGGAACACGACGATCTCGTCGATGCGGTTGATCATCTCGGGGCGGAAGACCTTCTTGAGCTCGCCCATGATGCGGCTCTTCATGTCTTCGTAGCTGATGCCCTTCTCGTCTTCGGCTTGGCCGAATCCGAAGCTGGTGTTCTTGGCGATCTCGGCCGCGCCGATGTTGCTGGTCATGATCACGATCGCGTGACGGAAGTCGACCGTGCGGCCCTGCGAGTCGGTCAGACGGCCGTCTTCGAGGATCTGCAGCAGGATGTTGAACACGTCGGGGTGCGCCTTCTCGATCTCGTCGAGCAGCAGCACCGAGTACGGCTTCCTGCGAACGGCCTCGGTGAGCTGGCCGCCCTCGTCGTAGCCGACGTAGCCCGGAGGCGAGCCGACCAGACGGCTGACGGAGTGCTTCTCCATGTACTCGGACATGTCGATGCGGACCATCGTCTCGGGGTCGCCGAACAGGAAATCTGCCAGCGTGCGTGCCAGCTCGGTCTTGCCGACGCCACTCGGGCCAAGGAAGATGAACGAGCCGGTCGGGCGCGAGAGGTCTTTCAGGCCCGCGCGCGAGCGGCGGATCGCCTTGCTGACGGCCGTGATCGCCGGGTCCTGGCCGATCACGCGCTTGTGCATCTCTTCTTCCATGCGCAGCAGCTTCTGGGTCTCGCCCTCGGTCAGCTTGAAGAGCGGGATGCCGGTCCACATGCTGACGACGTCGGCAATCTCTTCCTCGCCGATCACGGGGCGCTCGCCGGACTCGCCGGACTCCCACTGCTCTTCGAGCTCACGCTTCTTGTTTGTCAGCTGGCGCTCCTTGTCGCGCATGCTGGCGGCCTTCTCGAACTCCTGGTTCTCGATCGAGGCTTCCTTGTCGCGGCGCACTTGCTCGATCTCTTCTTCGAGCTCGCGGTAGACGGGCGGCGCGCTCATGCTCTTGATGCGCATGCGGCTGGCGGCCTCGTCGATCAGGTCGATCGCCTTGTCGGGCAGGAAGCGGTCTGAGATGTAGCGATCGGCGAGATCGGCTGCCGCGTGCAGCGCGTCGTCGCTGATCGTGACCTTGTGGTGCACCTCGTAGCGGTCGCGCAGGCCCTGCAGGATCTGCACCGTCTCGTCGATGCTCGGCGGCTCGACGAGGATCTTCTGGAAGCGGCGCTCGAGCGCGCTGTCGCGCTCGAGGTACTTGCGGTACTCGTCGAGCGTGGTGGCGCCAACGGTCTGTAGCTCGCCGCGGGCGAGCGCCGGCTTCAGGATGGATGCCGCGTCGATCGCGCCCTCGGCCGCGCCGGCGCCGACAAGGTTGTGCAGCTCGTCGATGAAGAGGATGATGTCGCCGCGCTGGATGATCTCTTTCATCACCTTCTTGAGGCGCTCTTCGAACTCTCCTCGGTACTTGGAGCCGGCAACCAGCGCTGCGAGGTCGAGCGTGTAGATCTGCTTGTCGCGCAGCAGCTCGTGCACCTCGCCGTTGCTGATCTTCTGGGCGAGGCCCTCGACGACGGCGGTCTTGCCAACGCCGGGCTCGCCGACGAGCACGGGGTTGTTCTTGGTGCGACGGCTGAGGATCTGCATCAGGCGCTCGATCTCCTGCTCGCGGCCGACGACCGGGTCGAGCTTGCCGTCGGAGGCGAGCTTGGTGAGGTTGCGACCGAACTGGTCGAGCAGCTTGGAGTTCTTCTTGCCCTCGCCGCTGCCAGAGGCGCCAGCACCAGAGCCGGAGCCCTGACCGCTGCCGCCGCGGCGGCCGCCGGGGCCGGAAAGCATGCGCACGACCTCGTTGCGGATCTTCTCGGAGTCGGCGTCGAAATCAAGCAGGATGCGGGCGGCGACGCCCTCGTTCTCGCGCACCAGGCCGAGCAGGATGTGCTCAGTGCCGATGTAGTTGTGGCCGAGCGACAGCGCCTCGCGCAGCGCCAGCTCGAGCACCTTCTTGGCGCGTGGCGTGAACGGGATCTGACCGGAGGTGACCTCTTCGCCGGAGCCGACGATTCGCACCACCTGCGCGCGGACGCGCTCGACGGTGATGTCGAGCGACTCGAGGACGCGGGCGGCAAGCCCCTCCTCCTCGCGCAGCAGGCCGAGCAGGATGTGCTCGGTGCCGATGTAGTTGTGCTTCAGGGTGCGGGCCTCCTCTTGGGCGAGGACCACAACCTGCCGGGCGCGCTCTGTGAACCGTTCAAACATTGAAATCTCTCCTAATCGCCTGAGATGCCCAATCGACTGAGTTTGCCGAGTGTCGCGCCGGACCTCTCACGACGGCTCCCCATTTGGCTTCATATCGGTCATTTTTCCACGCCCCTCAACACACTGAGAGGAGACTTAACGGGACCGAAATCCAGCTTGCCGGTTCAGAGGAAAACACTAACACCGGCGGCGGGTGCGTAGGCCACTCGTCGAGGCTTCCGAATTCACAATTTCAGCGCCGGCGCGAATCCGCTCAGGACGCGGGATCGAGACCGCTGACGAGCCAGCGGTCTCCGACGCGGGCGAGCCTCAAAGTGCTCTCGGTCCTGTTCGTGTCGCTCAGTTCGACCAGCAGGGTCACGGTCGCCTCGCCGCCACTGACCTCGATCGATTTCGCGGTGATCTTCACGTCGCTCGCATCTGGCCAGATCTGGTCGTTGGCGTTGCCCCACTCGACGAAGACGCGCGTGGCCGCATCGCAGGTCGCCGGCGTCGTATCGGGTTCGAAGCTGCGCGTGACGTTGTCGATCCACTGCTGCTGCATCTCATCGGTCATGAAGTTGCATGCCTTCGGATCGGTCGAGACCTGGGCGCGCATGTAGGCGATCGCCGCGTCCTCGGCGTCGCCGGACTCGCTCGTCGAACCCCGAGCGAGCAGCAGGATGCCGGCGGCGGCCAGCACTGCGACGACCATGATCGCCGTCGCGGTTCTCAGACGCTTGCTCACGCAACGACGCTAACAGCCGCTACCTTGGCAGCGTGTACGCGAAGTCGAGCCCAGTAGTAGTCACCAAATCCGAGCGAATTCTTTCGTGGATACTGGCCGCCTTCTTGCTGCTGGCGATGAGCTGGGTGTACGTGAACGTCGACGACCGGGTGCGGAATTGGCGCGACGAAGGGCGGGCCGAGCGGTACGACGCAACCGAGGCCATCTACGACCAGCAGACGAAATACGCAAAGTCGCTTGGCCTCATAGACGCTGAAGACAGGCTCTACGAGGTTGAGATGGACCTCGACACCGCCTCGGAGCAACGCGATGCTTTCCGGGAGCGATACCGCACCACCCTTGACGAGGGCGATCCCGACCCACGACTGAAGCGCAGGTACCTGACCGCCGAGGCCAGGGTCGACGCACTCAGAGCCGATCAGAAGCTCCTTACGACGCAGCAGAGGGAGATGCAAAAGAAGCTACGCGTCTACAAGCGTGCCCATCGCGCCGAGGCGCGGCGCGCCGATCAGCGCCTCGAGTCGTACAAAGCCGCGACAGACCGGCTGATCTTGATCCTCCGCCTGCTGATGGCCCTGGCGACACTGGGCCTGAGCGTCTGGCTGCTGCGCTGGGTCACCGAGCGATCGCCGCGCGCACAACCGCTCGCCCAGGCCGGCGTGATCGCCGGCGGGCTGATGCTGCTGACGCTGATCGTCGACTACGGCGACATCAGCTTCGACTTCGACTCCGTCGGACCGCTGGGCATCGCGCTGCTAGGCATCGTCCTAACGGTCGGCGCGTTCTTCGGGCTGCAGCGCTACCTGCGCAACCGCCGGCCAAACCGCCGCCTGCGCGCCAACGAATGCGTCGAATGCGGCTACCCAGGTGGCACTTCGAGCTTCTGCGAGAGCTGCGGTGCACAGTTGCGCACCACGTGCGAAAGCTGCGGGCAGACGCGCCGCGTAGGCGTGGAGCACTGCGGCGCCTGCGGCGTCGCCTAGCTGTAAGACCCAACAACGTTGTTCCTCTCCCAGAGCCTGAAGGCGGGCGTCTTGCGACCGAGAGATCGATGTGGTCTCTCGAAGTTATAGAACTCGAGCCAACCGGCGAGCGCAGCGGTGCGCTCGGCTGAGCTTCCA
>JACRKX010000116.1 GCA_016219715.1 Actinomycetota bacterium
GCGCTGCGCGCCATCTTCATCGTGATCGGCGCCGAGCTGATCGAGACATACGACTGGATCATCTACTTCTTCGGAGTTCTGCTGATCGCCACGGGTATTCGCATGGCCACGCACGACGTCGACGAGGTCGATCCGGCGCAGAACATCGCGCTTCGGGTGATGCACCGCTTCATCCCCACCACGCACCGCTACTACGACACGAAGTTCTTCATTCGCCAGGGTGAGATGGCCGCCGACGACGAGATCGATCGTCCGCCGTTTCTCGGCCGCTGGATCGCCACGCCGCTGTTCGTCGCGATCGTCGCCGTGGCCAGTACCGACCTGGTCTTCGCGATCGACTCGATCCCCGCGATCTTCGCGATCACGACCGACAAGTTCATCGTCTACACCAGCAACGCCTTCGCGCTGCTGGGCATGCGCGCGCTGTTCTTCCTGCTCGCCGACGCGATGAAGCGCTTCGTATACCTGCAGGCGGGGCTCTCGGTCGTGCTGGTGTTCGTGGGCGTGAAGTTCATGCTGTCGGATGTCTGGCACGTGCCGATCGGGCTGTCGCTGGCGTTCATCGCGGTCGCTGCGGGCGGCTCGGTCGTCCTTTCGCTGTGGACCACGCGCGACCAGGGAACGATTCGCGCGCTGATCGAAGAAGAGCCCGGCATCGACGTGCCGACCGACGAGGTCTGGCCCGGCGACGAGCACGAGCCGCGCGGCGAGTGACCGTTTGTCCGCGAATCGTGGTGGGCGTGAAGCGAATCTGGGACAATCGAACGATGATCGTTCAAAGGTCGAAGGCTCTGCCGGTCGTCATGGTCGTTGCTGCCCTGGCGACGGTGCTGCTGGGCGGGTCGGACTCGATCGGGGCCTCCACGGCCGCCACGAAGGTCGTAACGGTCGACGACAACTCCTACTCGCGCAGCTCGATGACGATTCGCAAGAACGACAAGATCAAGTTCAACTGGGGCTCGCCAGTCAACGAGCACAATGTCACCAGCGATTCGTCGCCCGCTCGTTTTCACTCGCGCACCACCAGCAGCGACTCCTACAGCTACACCCGCAAGTTCACGAAGACCGGCACTTACTCGTTGTTCTGCGGGGTCCACCCCGACGACATGAAGCTCAAAGTGAGGGTCAAACGGCGGTCGTGATCGACCGCGCCCCCGATCGGTGCGCGATCACGGGCTACCCTTCGACGCGCACATGAGCGAAGCCACCAGCAAGAAGATCCGCGTCGTCGTCGCCAAGCCCGGCCTCGACGGCCACGACCGTGGCGCGAAGATCATCACCCGCGCACTGCGTGACGCCGGCATGGAGGTCATCTACACCGGTCTGCACCAGACGCCCGAGCAGATCGTCGAGACCGCCATCCAGGAAGACGCCGACGCGATCGGCCTCTCGATCCTGTCTGGCGCACACATGACGCTGGTTCCCAAGGTGCTGCGCCTGCTCAAGGAGCAGGACGCCGGTGACATCCTCGTCACGGTCGGCGGCACGATCCCGGCCGACGACATCGAGCCGCTGAAAGCCGAAGGCGTCGCCGCGGTGTTCACGCCCGGCGCCCCAACGCAGGAGATCATCGACTTCATCTCCGGCGCGGTCGCGGCGTAGGCGCCCCGGTGGCGGCGTGATCGCCCGCACACATTTGCGGTGAGGGCCGAGCGACAATCGTCTAAGTGACTATTGAGACACTTAGCTCGATCTCGCCTGACACGCGGCATAACCACCAGTTTTCAGGCAATCCGTACTTCGCCACCGAATGACCGTTCGCGACCCGCTAACTTTTTCGACCGCGCGTATTCCGGTTTCAACCTCACGGAAACGCGACTTAGCTTTCAAGACTTCACCACGAGAGCTCTCTCATCATCCGTTACACCGACAGTCGACCCGGCACAAGCCCGGCCGAGCCCCCAAGCCCTACTAGGAGGACAAGTTGAAGATTGCCGTCCTTGTCAAGGAGGTTCCGGACGCCGCAGTCGAGAAGCGCATCGACCCCGCGTCCAAGCGCCTCGACCGATCAGGCGAGAAGAACCTCAACCCGTTCGACACGCACGCGATCGAGGCCGCGATGCAGCTCCGCGAGGGCGGCGCTGTTCAGGTCGACGAGATCGTCGCCGTGACGATGGGTCCTGACTCATCCAAGTCCGCTCTGACCAAGGCCGTCTCGCTCGGCGCCGACCGCTCGGTGCAGCTGACCGACGACGCGCTGGCCGGTTCCGACGTCAACGCCACCGGTTACGCCCTGGCGAAGGTTCTCGAGAGCGAGAGCCCCGACCTGATCCTGCTGGGACAGCAGAGCGACGACGGCGAGTGCTACGCAGTCGGCGCAGTGGTCGCCGACCACCTGAAGATGCCTTCGCTGACCCAGGTGATCAAGCTCGACGCCAGCGGTGACACGCTCACCTGTGAGCGCCAGGCCGAATACGGCTACGACACCGTGAAGGTCACCCTTCCGGCTGTGATCAGCGTCGGCGACGCGATCAACGAACCGCGTTACCCGTCGCTGAAGGCGATCATGGGCGCCAAGAAGAAGCCGCTCGAGACGAAGTCGGCCGGCGACGTCGGCATCGAGGCCGGCAAGGTCGGCGAGGCCGGCTCGAAGACCGAGGTTCTCGGCCTCAACCCGCCGCCCGCCAAGGCCGGTGGCGAGCTGATCGCCGACGCCGATGACGACATCGACGGCACGGTCTCGAAGATCGTTTCGTGGCTCGACGAAAGGAAGCTGATCTAAATGGCTGGCATTCTCGTTTACGTCCTCGCGAAGGACGGCGAATTCAACAAGAACTCGCTCGGCGCCATCTCCGAGGCCGCTTCGGTCGTCGGTTCAATCGGTGGCGAGGCGGCGGCAGTCGTGGTCGGTGGCGACATCGCCGACGACAAGCTCGCCACGCTGGGCAACTACGGCGCGACCAAGGTCTACAAGGTCGATGGCCCCGAGGGCGTTGCCCAGCCGGCCGTCGACGCCATGGCCAAGGTCATGAACGACAACGGCATCGAGATCGCGCTGTTCGGTGGCGGTCTGCTCGGCCTCGAGATCGGCGCCGGTCTGACGGCTCGCCTCGACGCCGGTGTGACGATGGAAGTCACGGGCATCAAGTCCGAGGGCGGCCGCATCATCGTCGAGCGTCCGGTCCTGCAGGACTCGCAGATCGTCGATGTCGCGTTCAACGGCAAGGCCGTCATCGTCGGCCGTCTCAACGCCTTCGAGCCGAAGGAGACCGGCGGCAGCGCCGCGGTCGAGCCCGTCAGCGTCGAGTTCAGCGAGTTCAGCCTGAAGGCCGAGCTGGTCACCCGTGGTGAGCAGCGCGGCGCCGACGTCAACATCGAGGACGCCGACATTCTCGTCGCCGGCGGCCGCGGTCTTGGCGAGGCCGACAACTTCAAGCTGGCCGAAGACCTCGCCGACTCGCTCGGCGGTGCTGTCGCCGCGACTCGTGCGGTCGTCGACGCCGGCTGGTACCCGTACGCCGCCCAGATCGGCCAGACCGGTAAGACGGTCGCGCCGAAGCTGTACCTCGCCGCCGGAATCAGCGGCGCGATCCAGCACAAGGTCGGTATGCAGGCCAGCGAGAACATCGTCGCGATCAACAAGGACCCGAACGCGCCGATCTTCGAGTTCAGCGACCTCGGCGTCGTGGGCGACCTGCACAAGATCGTCCCCAAGCTGACCGAGGCGATCAAGGCCAAGAAGGGCGCATAAGGACATGTCTGGACACGGCGTAAAACCGTCGGACTTCCCGCCGCCCGTTGACCAGGTCAACGAGTTCATCGGCAAGCCGACCGACCCCGAGGACGAACGCATCGAGGTCGGTATCGCGATCGTCGGCGGTGGCCCCGCCGGCCTCGCGGCGGCGATCAAGCTGATGCAGATCCTCGAGAACGAGCCGGAGCTCGCCGAGTCGCTCGGCGAGGTTCCGGTCGCCGTGATCGAGAAGGGCAAGGCCTGTGGAGCCCACACGCTTTCGGGTGCGAACATGCGCCCGAGCGCGATGAAGGAGCTCTTCCCAGACCTCGACCCGTCCGAGTGGCCGGTCTACGGCGAGGTGAAGAAAGACGCCACCTACCTGCTGACCAAGAAGCACAAGGTCAAGCTGGTCCCGCCGCCGCCTAACTTCAAGAATCACGGCAACTACGTCACCTCGGTGGCCGAGCTGTCGCGCTTTCTGGCCGAGAAGGCCGAGGAGATGGGCGTCTACGTGCTTACCGAGACCAACGCGATGAAGCTGCTGGTCGAGGAAGGCACGGTCGTCGGCGTTCGCACCGGCGACAAGGGCCAGGACCGCGAAGGCAACCCGATGGGCAACTTCGAGCCCGGCGTCGATGTGGTGGCGAAGGCCACGATCATCGCCGAGGGCACGCTCGGCCACCTCACGCTGGCCGCTCAGGAGTTCTTCGACATCGCGCCCGAGCAGCCGCAGCGCTGGGAGCTCGGCGTTAAAGAGGTCTGGGAAGTCGCCGAGCCGCTCGACCGCGTCATCCACACGATGGGCTGGCCCCTGCGCAAGGGTGCCCGCTTCAACGAGTTCGGTGGATCGTTCATCTACCCAATGGGAGACGACAAGGTCTGCATCGGCATGGTCATCGGCCTCGACTACACCGACGCCACGATCAGCTGCCACGACCTGTTGCAGCAGTTCAAGATGCACCCGATGGTCAAGAAGATCCTCAAGGGCGGCAAGCGCGTCGCCTGGGGCGCCAAGACGATCCCATCCGGCGGTTACTTCTCGATGCCCAAGGCGCTTTCGGTGCCGGGCATGGTGATCGCCGGCGACGCGGCTGGCATGGTCAACGTGCCGGTGCTGAAGGGCATCCACTACGGAATGCACGCCGGCATGTACGCCGCCGAAGTGATCGTCGACGCGATCAAGAAGGGCTCGACCGACTTGTCTGAATACGACAAGAAGGTCCAGGGCGGCATCATCGGTGAGGAGCTCTACGAGAGCCGCAACATGCGGCAGGTCTTCTCGAAGGGATTCTTCCTCGGTGGCCTGCTGGCCTCGATGGGAACGGCCACCAAGGGCCGTCTACCGCTTGGCAAGTGGATCAGCGAGCCAGATGCGACCGAGCCGATGTTCATCGGCGATCGCTACGACCACTACCCGCAGCCCGACAACGAGTACACCTTCAACAAGTTGGACTCGGTGTTCGCCTCGGGCAACGCCACGCGCGACTCGGCGCCGAATCACATCCGCATCCAGCAGAACGTCCCGCGCGAGGTTGCGCAGACGTGGGTGTCGCTGTGCCCGGCGCAGGTGTACGAGATCCCCGACAACCAGCCCGCCACGGGCAATGTCGACGTTCACGTCACACCGAGCAACTGCGTGCAGTGCGGTGCGATTACCGCCAAGGGTGGGCGTCTGACGCCGCCCGAAGGTGGCGACGGTCCGCTGTACCAGATCGTCTAATCCGGCGATCGACCGGAAACGACTGCGTTCCCGGATGCATAGAGAGTCGAGAAAGGCCGGCAGCCCTTGGGCGCCGGCCTTTTTCACGCCCGCGGGCAGGTGCCCGGCGCGATGCGGCAGAATACCCTTCAGGCAGGGACTCGCCGAACGCCTACCCAGCGGTAACCCGCACCGCAACATTCCACTCTGAACGCTGTTCTACTTGCAGATGACGCTCTTTAGACGCTCCCACTTGATCGCCGCGCTCGCGGCGCTGGTGCTGGCCGCTTTCGCGGTCGCCGCCGTGGCTGCGCCGAAGGCCAGGATCGCGGCAGGGGCGAAGGCGTCGGTCTCTGTCGCCAAGTGCCGGAGTGCGTCCACCTACGCCGACCGCCGGCTCGAGTTCCGCGCCGCGATGAGCGCAGTAGGCGGCGGGGGCAAGATGGAGCTTCGCTACACGCTCCTGCGTCGCTACAACAAGCAGGCGCGCTTCCGAGTGGTCACGCCCACCGATGGCAGCTCGCTCGGCCAGTGGCTGTCGAGTTCGGACCCGACCGCCACGAAGTACATCCACAACCTCGCGATAACGCCGATCGAGACGGCGGCCGTATACCGCGTCAAGGTCGCCTATCGCTGGTTCGGCGCGAATGGCAAGATCGTCAAGCGCGCCAAGCGCACCTCGAAGCTCTGTAAGCAAAAGCGCGGGCTGCCGAACCTCAAGGTCGTCAGCGTGCAGCAGTATCCCAACGCCGGACCGGTCTTTCCCGACCTTCCGGTGGTCTGGGTGGTCACGGTCACCAACGACGGCGCTAGCAGCGCTTCGCTGCCGGCCGGCTTGATCGTCTCGGGCACCGCCAACGGCGGCCTCACCGACGGCACGGTCGACGCTCAGCCGCTCAACACGCTCGACACGATTCCCGCCGGTGCCACGGTCACGCGCCAGCTCTACGGCCAGGAATGCCGCAACGGGCCGGTGCAGATGACGGCCGATCCGATGAGCCTCGCGCGCGAGCGCAACGAGAACGACAACGGGTTCAAGGGCTCCTGCTGAGCCCGCCGGCCGGCAGGTGGCGGCGACCGTCTATCCTCTTTTCTCCTATGAAGACCGGAATTCACCCCAACTACGTCGAGGCGCGCGTCACCTGCAGCTGTGGCAACTCGTTCATCACGCGCTCGACCAAAGAGGACTTGCACGTCGAGCTCTGCTCACAGTGCCACCCGTTCTACACCGGCAAGCAGAAGCTCGTCGACACCGGTGGACGCGTCGAGCGCTTCCAGCGCCGTGCGGCGAAGTCGGCGCAGAACCGCGGCTAGTCCCTCGCCATGGCCTCCGGCGACGGAGCACTGAACGAAGACGTCTCCCGCAACGGAGGCGCGCCCGAACTTGGCTATGAAGAGGCCCCGGTAGGCGCCGACGGCGGCACGCTGATGGCGTCGAAAGACGCGCCCGTCGGCGGCCAGGCCGTGATCGAGGGCGTGATGATGCGCGGCGTCAAGCACTGGGCTCTGGCCGTGCGCCTCGAGAACGGCGAGATCGACACCGAGGTACACGACTTCGAGAGCAAGGTCAAGAGCAATCGCCTCTACAAGCTGCCGGTCATGCGCGGCGTAGTGGCGCTTGTCGAGAGCATGGCGATCGGCATCAAGGCGCTCGGCCTGGCCGCCAACAAGCAGCTTCCCGAAGAAGAAGAAGAGATCGGCGGCGCCACCTGGGTGCTGACCGTGGTCTTCAGCCTCGCCTTTGCGATCGGCCTGTTCTTCTTGCTGCCGCTTGCGATCACCAGCGTCGTGCAGGCGAACAACGAGAGCGACTTCGCCTTCGTGATGTTCGAGAAGGTCACGCGCATCGCGATCTTCATCCTCTACCTGTGGGTGATCTCGTTCCTGCCAGACCTGCGCCGCGTCTTCGAATACCACGGCGCCGAGCACAAGACGATCTTCAACTACGAGGCCGGGCTGCCGCTCACGCCCGAGAACGCCGCCCGGTTCTCGCGCTTCCACCCGCGCTGTGGCACCAGCTTCCTGTTGCTGGTCTTCATCGTCTCGATCTTCGTGCTCGTGCCGCTGGGCCGCCCAGAGTGGTACATCCTCTACCCGTCGCGCATCCTCGCCGTGCCGATCGTCGCCGGTCTGGCCTTCGAGTTGATCAAGCTGATCGGCAAGCACCGCACACGCCTTTGGGCGCGGGTAATCATGTGGCCGGGCCTGCAATTGCAGCGCCTGACTACGCGCGAACCCGACCACGAGCAGCTCGCCGTCGCGATCGCCTCGCTCGAGGCAGTGCTCGAAAAGGAAGACCCGCGCGCCGCGAAGGACGAAGACGAGATCGGCATGGAGATCGTCGCCTGATGCCCGTCGCCGCCGGCGACTTCGAGGTGACCAACTGGCACGCCGCCGAACCGTGGGACGACCCCGGCGACGGCGAGCCCACGCTCGGTCGCGCAACGGTCGACAAGACCTTCACCGGCGCGATCGACGGCACCAGCGTCGCCGAGCTGCTGACCGCCCAGGGCGAGCACGGCGAGGCGTACTGCGCGGTCGAGAAGTTCGAGGGCATCGTCGACGGCCTGGCCGGCAGCTTCGTGCTCGAGCAGGGCGGCCATCGCGCTACAGGTGTGGAGCCGGTCAGTTTCGGCTTCATCGTGCGCGGTTCGGGCACCGGCGAGCTGGCCGGCATCACCGGCACCGCCAACTACCGGCACGACGAGTCCGGTGCGGTGCTGACGCTCA
>JACRKX010000117.1 GCA_016219715.1 Actinomycetota bacterium
CGTGTGGCTTAGCGGGTCCGCTCAGGCTCGACCGGCGCCGCCCGGCACACGGATATCTCGGAGACCGCGCCGAACCGTGTGGTAGTTAGGTCACGCTTCCGAAGTGTTCGAGCTCGAAGTTGAACCCGCCGGTGCAGTTCTCCCAATCCGGTGATTCCTCCGTGCCCACGTTGTATTGACCGGAAGAGGAATACTGCCCCACCCCGCCGGTCGGGGAGGTCCAATCGAAGTGGAACGTGTGGACCATCGATATGAAGAAGGCATCGTTCTGCGTCGATTGAACCGTGATGTTGTCGGACTTGGCCATGAAGCCGGTATTGAAGGTGATACTGGCTTGCGGGTTCGTGGATTCGCATTGCAGCTGGACTTTGCCGCTTGGGTACGTCGTGATTTCGGACACCGAGTAGTCGGGCTTGATGAAGAACTCAAAGTCCGCGTTGTCATCCCCAATCGCGTTGATGTCCCAACTGCCCTTGTTGTGGACTCCGACAGCCTCAAGCGCTGGCGGCGCGGGTGGCGCAGGCGGCGCAGCGGGCGGTAGTGGCGGTGTTGGCGGCGGCGGGGCCACGATCTTTAGCTTCAAGCTCCTACTGAATGACTTGAGCTTCGTACTGCCCCCGAAGGCAACGCTGAACTTGAGCTTCTTGCCGTACTTGGCAGACGCGAGCCTTGCCTTGATTCTCGCGACGCAGTCGGGCCCGAGCGCAGCGAGCTTGCCGCTCCATTTCGCGGTCTTCTTCTTGCTCAGCCTGGTGCTGACGGTGACCTTGCCGGAGCAGTCCGTTGCAGAGGCTCCGGCCGGAATCGGAAACTTGACGACGATCTGAAATCTGACGTGCTTCCCCGACTTGGTCGCGCTCTCCACCGAAGTGGTCGGCTTCACCGTGACCCCCGCTGCCTGCGCGGATCCAGCCACGACGAGCAACGCCGTCGCAAGAGCGAACAATTTCGCATATCGAGCCGCGTTGCGCACGTACCCAATATATGCGGTGTCGCGCCCTACATGCGGTGGCGCGTGGTGATCCCGCTCCCAGCTTGAAGCCCTCTTCCGGACTCGAACCGGAGACCCCTTCCTTTCTGAGCCTTCCTCCTCCTACTTCAACCTGAAATCAACAGCAACCGCCTCGCCGGCAAACGCATCGGCACCCAACGGCGTGATCGTCACCCGATACCTGCCGGCCTTCAAAATCTTCCCCCCGAATTTGCCACCGAACGCGAACTTGTTCGCTCCAGTCTTGACCGAGATCGTCTGGACGCCCCTGACGGTCCTGAGCTTGCCTTTGCGTCGCACCTTAAGCGTGAACTTCGCCTTCGCTGTGTCTGCGAAGGCGACGGTGAAGAACGGCTGCTTCCTCTTCGGCGCGGTAAAACCCTTCTTCGTCCTCACGAACGTCCGGGCGGGTTTGGCAATGACCCGCGCGCTGGGGAGCGGATCAACCGAGACAGTCACCGTCACCGTCGCGCTCGCCTTATCGCCGGCCTCGTCAGTAGCGGTGACCGTGGCCGTGTGGGTGCCTTCCGTCGAGAACGGATGAGTGGTCGAAGCTCCCGTTGCCGATGCCCCGTCGTCGAAGCTCCAAGCAAACGTCAGGATCTCGCCGTCGGTGTCCGACCCGGTGGCGATGAAGCTGATGGGTTGTCCAGGCCTCGACGGGAGCGAGCTGGCGCTGGCCGCGACAGTCGGTGCCGACCGCTGATACTCGAACGCGCCGAGATCGACCGTCACGCTTCCGTTTCCGTCGCCGTCAACCACACGCGTCGCGCCGGACAGGTCGCGCTCGCCGGAGCCGATGGCCTCGCCGACCATTCCGGAATCGACCAGAGGTGAGCTGGGCTTCAGTCGGTAGTCGCCTGCAGCCGAGTCTCGAAAACCTGGGTCGATCGTGGCCAGGTCGAGCTTGTTGAACGTGGTGGGGCTGCAGCCGCTGAAGTTGGATTCGGCGCCGCGAATCGCATAGCTATTGATCGTCGCCGAAACGGATATGCCTCCGGCCGTACAGCGCAAACCGGTGCTGCTCGTTCCGGCCGCGAAGAGCACGAGGTCGCTGAATCCCCCTTCGAACGCCTCAGTGCCGGTGGCGCCGGCGCCGATGCTGAGTGCCGACTGGAACGGCCCGGTTCCCACAATCGTGACGCGAGACGCGTTGGCCGAGATGTTCGAGGTGCTCAAGCCATTGAAGGCATCGATGCCCTCCGCAGCGTTGGTCGCTCCCATGTCGATGAGCGAATTCGTCAGCAGGAAACCTCCGGTGGTCACCTCGACCCCGCGACCGAAGCTGATGATGCGCAGTCGATCGAAAATGCGACCGCCGGGAATATTCGTATTCACCGCGATGCCGATCGATGCTTGGCCCGTACCTGTCATCGTCAGCTCGGAAGCATTCCCAACGCCGTCGTCGGCGCCGGCGGCGCCCGCAAGGTGCAGTCCGACTCCGCTGCCGGAGGTGATCGCGATCGATCCGCGCGTGGCGGTCGCGCCCGAGTCAAGCGCCACGGCATGAAAGTTCGACGCGTTGCCGCCTTGTTGGCTCACGGCAAAGTCGCTGATTTCACCTGTGATGACCTGAAGCCCGGTGGCATTGGAGGGTGTGCCGGTGACGTTCAATGTGAAGCCCTTCGCGTCACTCGCCGCCGTCTCGAAATCGAACGTCAACTGCGTGGTACCGGCACCAGAAGCGGTGAAGATCGTCTGACCCACTCCCGCGCCGATGATGTGGACGTCCTGCGCGGCGACGAAGGTCGGGGCGAGGGCGCTCGCGAGCGGATACGTACCCGCCGCAAGGAAGATGTTGTCCGAGCCACCGCTCGCGTTTGCGGCAGCGACCGCGGAGGTGATGCCGGCGGCGTCCGCCGGGAACGGCGCAACTGGGCTGCCGGTACATTCGGGCACCGCACCGACGCAGAAGTTGGCCGCCGACGCGGCACCGGGTGCGGCGGCAATCGCAGCGATCGCGACCGTCGCGCAGACGAGTTTTCGGTACGGCATGTGGGGATCGTATCCCTTTCGAGAAATCGTCGAAACCTGTCGAAACGTAAGGATCTTGACCTTTCTCGGGTGTGGCCTGAAACCCCCAGCAGTACGCACGGCAGCACCGAAGCCCTCTTCCGGACTCGAACCGGAGACCCCTTCCTTACCATGGAAGTGCTCTACCAACTGAGCTAAGAGGGCGCGTTGGTGCAGCAATCTTAGTCGCAAATCCCGGCGCCGGCCAATGCTGCCGCCGCGGTTCGGCTGATCGGGCATAATCGGCTTCATCTCGCACTCGCGCGCGGCCCGCGCCTCCGCCTCGACAGGAGTTTCTCATGCCCGAAGTCACCGCCTATGCACCCGGCACTCCCTGCTGGGTCGACCTGATGACCCCCAGCCCCGCCGAAGATGCCCCCTTCTACACCAGCCTGCTCGGCTGGGACTATGCCCCCGCTCCCGGCGACCCGACCGATACCGGCGGCTACGGCACCTTCTCGATAGGCGGCAAGGCCGTCGCCGGAATCGGCCCACTCATGGGCGATGCGCCGCCGTGCTGGTCGACCTACATCAGCGTCGAGGACGTCGCCGCGACCGCCGAGCAGGTCAAGCAGGCGGGCGGTTCGATCGTCGTCGAGCCGATGCAGGTGCTCGACGTCGGTCACATGGCAGTCTGCGCCGACCCGAGCGGCGCGGTCTTTTCGCTCTGGCAGCCGCTCTCGATGCTCGGGGCCGAGCTCATCAACGAAACCGGCGCCCTCTGCTGGAACGAACTCAACACCCGCGACTCCGAAGGCAACAAGCCGTTCTACGGCAGCGTCTTCGGCTGGACGCCGGCTCCCGCGCCCAGCGAGAACTACACCATGTTCAAGCTCGGCGACCGCGACGTCGCCGGCATGATCGAGATGGACCCCCTGCACATCCCAGCGGAGGTCCCGCCCAACTGGACGGTCTACTTCGCCGTCGACGACGCCGACGCAACGGCCACCAAGGCCACGGAACTCGGCGGATCGATCATCGTGCCGCCGTTCGACGTGCCGGTCGGACGCATCACGATCCTGACCGATCCCGTCGGCGCTCCGTTCTGCGTGGTCGCTCTGTCCCAGCAGCCCAGCTGATCTCGGCAGATCGGGTAGGTTTCAGTTGAACGACGCTCAACTCCTGGGGGCGTCGCCTTTTAGGGGGAAGGAATCGATGAGGCAGCGCGCCAGCCGCGCTGAGCTGACATGACGGATCACGTGCAGGATCTGCCTGTCGAAATGCCGCCGCCCGACGACGCGCCGGGCGGACCGCGCATGACCTGGCCCGGCCGCAAGACCGAGCGAGCCGAGCCTCGGCGCCCGCGCCGCCGAGTGCGGTGGGCGATGGCCAACCCGCGCCGCGTGATCCTCGTCTGGGCGATTCTCACGCTCGTTCTCGGCACCGCCGGACTGTTCGCCAAGAGCGTGCTGCACCCCGAGGACCTGATGATCCGTGGCACGCCTTCGGCCGAGGCGATCGAGCACGACCGGGTCGCCTTCGGCAAGAACAGCCCGGTCACGATCCTGCTCGAAGGCCCTGCCAGGCAGCTCAACGCGGCGGGGCCGAAGCTCGTCGACGAGATCAGCAAGCTTCAGCACGTCTCGGTCGCAAACCCCTGGGCGGCCGGCGCCCCCGAGATGCTGCGCGAGCGGCCAGACCGCGTGCTGCTGGTGGTCTCGATCGACAAAGACGTGATCGACGCCGGTCGCGACGTGCTGCCGAAGGTGCAGCAGAAGATCGATCAGCACCTTCCCAAACAGATAGAGAGCTACGTCGCGGGTGAACCGCGCTTCTCCACGGAACTGGTCGACCTGGTCTTCGCCGGAGCACTGAAGGCCGAAATCCTCTCGATCCCGTTTCTACTGCTGATCCTGCTGCTGATCTTCCGCGCGCCGATCGCGGCCGCCATACCGCTGGTCCAGGGGCTTGCGGTGATCGGCGTGACGACCGGCTTCGTGACGCTGCTCGGCCTGCTGATGCCGGTCAACATCCTCGCCCAGGCCAGCGGATCGATCATCGGACTAGCGCTGGGAGTGGACTATTCGCTGCTGTTCGTCTCGCGCTTCCGCGACGAGCTGCGGGCGGGCTGCACCGTGCCCGAGGCCGTCGAGAACTCGATGAACACGGCCGGGCGCACGGTGCTCTTCGCCGGCGGCATCCTGGTACTCGCCGGGCTCGTCGTGATCGCCGTTTCGTTCGGATGGGCGAGCATGACAACCGGCACGATCGGGGTGGTCTCGGCTGCCGTCTTCTCGGTGGTCGCCGCCTACACCCTGCTGCCTGCCTGCCTGCTCGTGATCGGCGAGAACATCGACCGCTGGCAGATCGGCAGCACCGGCAAAACGGCACTGGTCGTGCCGGCCGTCAACCGCATCATCGACCGGCCCGTGCTAGCCAGTGCGCTGACGCTGATCCCGCTGCTGCTGCTCTGCGGTGTGGCGCTCGGGCTGCAAACGGGCGGGCCCGATCTGAAGATGTTCAAGCCCGACAACCCGATGCGCAGCGACGTCGAGACCGTCGCCGACCGCTACGGCGGCGGCGTGATGGCGCCATACGTGGTCGTCGTCTCGGCCCACAACCAGCCCGTCACCTCACCAGCGAACATCCGCGCGCTCGAACAGTTCCAGCGCTCGCTGGCGGCCGACCCGTCGGTCTCCTACGTGATCGGGCCGGCGACAACCAGCGCCAGGCGACTGGCCGATGGCACCGAAAACGCCGGCACCAACCTGGCCCGGCTCGATGTCGGACTGGGCGCCGCCTCGATCGGCGCGCGCAAGCTGCGCCGCGGGCTCGACAAGGCCAGCGGCGGCGCCGGCCAGCTGGCCGGAGCCGGCAACCAGGCCCAGGCCGGCGCCCGACAGCTCCAATCCGGGCTGGGTAGCGCGGCGCTTGGCGCCGATCAGCTCTCGGCTGCGTTGAAGCAGTCGGCCAGCGGCTCGCGACAGCTTGAGAACGCGCTCGCGCAGCTGGCACGCGGGGCAACACAGCTACGCAGCGGCATGCGCGAGGCGAAGAGCACGGCGGGCGGGATCCGTGTCGGCGTCGACGAGCTTCAGCGCTACATCGGCGACACCTCGGCTTCGCTGTCGAGAGTGCAGAGCGCGACATCGCAGGCAACTACGGCCGTCGACCAGGCGATCGCCGCGCTCGACTCGCTGCCGGCCGCCGTGCAGAGCGATCCAGCGGTCGTCAGCGCTCGTGGCGAGCTAAACGCCGCCCGCGGCAGCGTCGGCTCCTCAGGCGGCGACGTGCAAGACGCAATCGCCAACCTCGGCAAGGTCGACTCTGCCGTGCAGCTCGGCGAGACGCAGGCCGACACCGCCGTCAGCGGCATCAACAAGCTCTCATCCGGCGTCGACCAGCTAACCAGCGGCGCCCGCCAGATAGCCGCCAGCAGCGGCAAGCTCAGCTCGGGGCTGGGCCAGCTTTCAACCGGCTCGAGCCAGTTGAGCGCCGGTCTCTACCCGCTGCTCGGAGGCAGCCGCCAGCTCGCCGACGGACTGGGCGGCGTCGGCAGTGGCAGCGGCGAGCTGAGCAAGGGCCTCTCGCGGGGCGAGAAGAGCAGCGCCTCGCTGAGCCGCGGCGTCTCGCGCGCCAGCCAGAGCGTTTCGCGCCTGCGGCGCGAGGCCGACGCCCAAGGACAGGTCGATCTGGCCGACGTCGGCCGCTCCCCCTACCTGGCCATGGCACTGCTCAGCTCGGCGCCCGAAGAGCAAAAGCGAAACCTCCGCCTCGTCCTGAACGAGCAGAACGGCGGCACATCGGCACGCGTCTTCGTGCTCACCGACGAGTTGCCCACTTCGAAGTCGATGGAGGCCTTCAACGATCGACTCGTCAAGGGCGCCGCGGGTCTCGGC
>JACRKX010000059.1 GCA_016219715.1 Actinomycetota bacterium
TCGAACTGCTTCGCTGAGATCACGGGGCCGAACTGAACGCCTTCTTCGAGGGCCGGACCGACGCTCGCTCCGTCGGCCTTCTCGGCGAGCTTCTCGACGACTTCGTCGTACTTGCCGCGTTGCACGAACAGCCGCGAGCCGGCGTTGCAAGCCTGGCCCGTGTTGAAGTAGATGCCCTGGAAGCTGCCGCCTATGGCCGAGCGCAGGTCGGCGTCGTCGAAGATGATGTTCGGGCTCTTGCCGCCGAGCTCAAGCGTTACGCGCTTTAGCTGCCGCCCGGCCGTCTCGCCGATCTTGCGCCCAACGCCGGTCGAGCCGGTGAAGGCGATCTTGTCGACGCCGGGGTGCTCGACGAGCGACGCGCCGGTGTCGCCGGCGCCGTTCACGATGTTGATTACGCCCGGCGGGAAGCCGGCTTCGACGGCCAGCTGGCCGACCCGGATTGCGGTTAGCGGTGTGTTGTCGGCCGGCTTGAGGACGAGCGTGCAACCGGCGGCCAGCGCTGGCGCCAGCTTCCATGAGGCCATCAGCAGCGGAAAGTTCCAGGGGATGATCTGCGCGCATACGCCGACCGGCTCGCGGCGGGTGTAGACCAGCATGTTGGGTGCGGTCACCGGGATCGTGCGACCTTCGAGCTTTGTGGCCCAGCCGGCGAAGTAGCGCAGGTGGCGCGCCGCACCGGGGACGTCGACGATCTTGGCGAGCTTCACCGGCTTGCCGTTGTCGATCGACTCGAGCTCGGCGAGTTCGTCGGCGTTTTCCTCGATCAGATCGGCGAGCCTGAAGATCAGGGCGGCGCGTTCGGCCGGGGCCATGCGCGGCCATGGGCCGTTGTCGAAGGCGTCGCGTGCGGCGGTGACGGCGGCGTCGACGTCGGCGGCGTTGGCGTTTGCGACCGTGCAGATCGGGGCGCCGGTGGAGGGGTCGATCGTGTCGAAGGGATCGCCGGCTCCGGGCAGCCATTCGTTGCCGATCAGGTTGCCGTGCGGCGCGGCCTCGATGAACCCGCGAGCGGCGGGCGAGAGCTTGTCGAGCTGTGCGGTGGGAGCGGCTGAAGTGGTCATGCGGCCACGATAGCCGGACGCATCGCTCGTGCAAGCTTCCGCCTGGTCAAGGGGCGGTCTGAACGCGGCTAGTAGCTGTAGAAGCCGCGGCTCTTGGCTCGGCCGGTGCGGCCTTCGGCGACCATACGGCGCAGCAGGGGTGCGGCACGGTAGCGGTCGCCGCCGTACTCGCGAAGGGCGTCGAGCGTGGCGAGTACCTGGTCTACGCCGATCGCGTCGGCCCACGCCAGCAGACCGCGCGGGTAGTTGAGGCCGAGACGCACGCCTTTGTCGATGTCGGCGGGCGTGCCCACGCCCTCCTGTGCGGCGAACGCCGCTTCGTTGATCAGCTGGCAGACGATCCTGCCCAGCACGAGGCCGGGGGTGTCGCCGACCCAGACGACGTGCATGCCCCCAGCACGAGGCCGGGGGTGTCGCCGACCCAGACGACGTGCATGCCAATCGCGTGAAAGAAGTGCGCGGTCGCACCCGCGGTGAACTCGCTGGTGGCGGTGCCGCGCGTCAGCTCGACGAGGCGCGTCTCGCCCATCGGCGGCAAGCAGTGGAAGCCCGCGTAGTCCTTGCCGGCCGATGCTTCAGCCAGCGAGTTACCGGCGCAGAGCACGGCCACGGGGCCGGCCGGGTTGTGAATTCCGGTGCCGGCGTTGGCGATGCGCGCGTCGATCACCAGTGCGCGTGGCCCCGAGGTGCCGTCTTCGCGGCCGACGACTGTGTAGCCGGTGCCCTCGGCCAGGCGACGCAGCTGGTCGGCAAGCGTGGTCTGGCCGATGATCTCGACCTGGCCTGAGGCGCTCTCGGGCAGCCGGGCCGACGGGTCTTCATCGCGGTAGCGACCCTCTGCGTCGTAGGTGTAGTAGCCGCGGCGGCTCTTGCGACCGAGTCGGCCGGCGGCGATCAGCCGTGGTGGGATTCCGGTCGGCTGCCAGCGCGGCTCGTTGTGGCTGAGTTCGTAGAACGAGCGCGCGATGTCGTATCCCACGTCGATGCCGACGAGGTCGGACAGCTCGAAAGGCCCCATGCGGAAGCCGCCGCCGAGGCGGGCGATGCGGTCGATCAGGTGGTGGTCGGCAACACGCTCCTGCATCAGCCGCTGTGCCTCGAGAAGGAACGGGCGGCTACAGCGGTTGACCAGGAATCCCGGCCCGTCGGCCGCGTCGATCGGCTCGCGGCCCATCCGCCGGGCGACTTCGCGAGTCGCGGCCAGCGCGCGGGCGCCGCTGTTCATACCGGCGATCACCTCGACGAGCTTCATCAGCGGAACGGGATTGAAAAAGTGCATTCCGACGACGCGCTCAGGGTTGTCGATTCCCGAGGCCACGGCCGTCACCGGAATCGATGAGGTGTTGGTGGCGATGATCGTGTCGGGTCCGCAGAGCGCGGCGAGGTCGCGAAACAGGTCTTGCTTGATCGCCAGATCCTCGGGCGCCGCCTCGATCACCATGAAGCAGTCGGCGAGCTCCTCGAGATCGTGAACCGGTTCGAGTCTGCGCAGCGTCTCCGACGCACTCTGTTGTGTGCTGCGGCCCCTGTCGACCGCGCGCTTGAGCAGATCGCCGATGCGGTTGACCGCGCGTTCGGCCGCGCCGTCGGCCACGTCGAACAGGCGCACGTGCATGCCGCCGCCGGCGGCGACTTGCGCGATTCCCTGGCCCATCGTTCCGGCGCCGACCACTCCGATCGGCGCGTCGGGCAGCTCCACGCCGGAGCCTGGCGGCATCAAAGCGGGCTCGCCGTTCATCTCAGCGCCCCTTGAACTCGGGGCGCCGCTTCTCGATGAAGGCGGCGGTGCCCTCGATGCGGTCTTCGGTGGCCATCGCGATCTCGAATAGCCGCCGTTCCTGGGCGAGCCCGGCCGAGAGCGGGGTCTCATCGGCCGCGAGCACGGCCTGTTTGGCCATGCGCGCGGCGATCGGCGCGCGGCGGGCGATCACGGCGGCGAAGTCGAAGGCGCGTTCGAGCCAGTCCTGGCGCTTGGGTACGACTTCGTTGACGATGCCGATCTCGAAGGCTTCCTGGGCTGTAATGCGCTTGCCGGTCAGCACCATCTCCATGGCGCGTTGTTTGCCGATCACACGGGCCAGGCGCTGGGTGCCACCGCCGCCCGGAATGATGCCGAGCGTGATCTCCGGAGTGCCGAACTCTGCCTTCTCGGCCGCGACGATCATGTCGCAGGCGAGTGCCAGCTCGAAGCCGCCGCCAAGCGCGTAGCCGCTGACCGCCGCGACGACCGGCGTCTGACAGGCGCCGACGGTCTGCCAGAGATTGCGGCCGCGTGAGCTGTCGAGCGTGCCGACAAGGTCGCGGTCGTGCAGTGCCTTGATGTCGGCGCCGGAGGCGAAGTAGTCGTTGTCGCCGGCGATCACGATGCAGCCGACGTCTTCGTCTGCGTCGCATGCCTCGATCTGCGTCGAGAGTTCGGAGCGCAGATCGTCGGAGAGCGCGTTACGCACGGCCGGCCGGTTGAGTCGCAGGGTTGCGACGCGGTCGAGGTCGCTGCGGACCACCGGTGGCTCGGCGGGCACTCCGTCCGGCCCGCTTGAAGGCAGATCGCTCATCGCCGCAACCCTACCGGCGCTCAGACCATCGCGTTGAGACCGGTGACCTGGCGGCCGATGATCAACTTCTGAATCTGGGAGGTGCCTTCGTAGAGCGTCGCGACCCGCGCGTCGCGCAGGTAGCGTGCTGGCGGGTAGTCGTCGACGTAGCCCGAGCCGCCGTGGACCTGGATTGCCAGGTTCGCGCATTCGATTGCCGACTCGCTGGCGTGCAGCTTGGCCAGCGACGTTTCGAGCGTGTTCGGCTGGCCCGTGTCTTTCAGGTAGCCGGCGCGCCACAGCAGCAGGCGCGAGGTCTCGGTCTTCAGAACCATCTGGGCGATCATGTCCTGAACCAGCTGGAAGCTGCCGATCGGCTTGCCGAACTGCTCGCGTGTCTTCGCGTACTCGATCGAGCACTCGAGGCTGCCCGCGCAGATGCCCACGCAGCCGGCGGCGACGCTGTAGCGGCCGCTTTCAAGGGCGGTCATCGCGACCTTGAAGCCCTCGCCGATCTGTCCGAGCATCGCGTCGTCGGGCACCTCGACGGCGTCGAGCGAGAGCTCGGCGGTGTCGCTGGCGTGCATGCCGAGCTTGTGCTTGATCGTCGCGGCGGTGAAGCCGGGCGAGTCGGTCGGCACGAGGAAGCAGGCGAGGCCCTTGTAGCCGAGTTCGGGATCGGTCTGGGCGAACACCAGCGCGACCTTGGCGTAGTTGCCGAGCGATATGAACATCTTCTGGCCGCTGATCGTCCAGCCACCGTCGATCTTCACGGCGCGCGTCTTCTGGTTGGCGGCGTCGGAACCGGTGTCGGGCTCGGTTAGGCCGAAGCAGGCCAGCGCGCTGCCGTCGCAGATGCCCGGCAGGTACTTCTGCTTCTGCTCCTCGGTGCCGAACTTGAAGATCGGCACGGCGCAGAGCGAGGTGCTGACGCTGATCACTGTGCGCGCGGCGGCGTCGGCCTTGCCGATCTCCTCGACGATCAGGCCGTAGGTGCGGTAGTCGAGCCCGCGGCCGCCGTATTCGTCGGGCAGGATCGCTCCGAGGTAGCCCATCTCGGCGAGGCGTTTCGCGATGTGCGTGTCGAACTCGCCGGAGTGGTCGTTCTTGGTGGCGACGGGAGCGATCTCCTTGGCGGCGAACTCGCGCGCAGCCTCGCGGATCAGCTCTTGCTCGTCGGTCAGGGAAAAGTCGATCATCGCGCCGGGATGCTACCCCGTTACGCACTCACTGCTCGGGCCAGAAGCGGTACCCGATCCCGAAGTGCGTGTGAATGAACTCCGTTTCGGGCGCCAAGCGTCGCAATTTCATGCGCACACGGCGTACGTAGACATCGACCGCGCGGTCGCGATACGGCATTGGCCCGCCCCAGACGAGGTCGTAGATGCGCTCGCGGCGCACGACCCGGTCGAGGTTCTCGACGAGGACGACCAGCACCGAGCATTCGCGTCGCGTCAATTGGATTCGCCGGCCGCCGAATAGGAGCTGGCGAGATTCCGGAAGTATCTGTAGTCCGGCGAACTCGAGCGCGGTCTCCGGGGCTCCGGCAGCGACCTGGCGGTCGTGGAATGCACCTTGAAGTTCGATGCCGAAAGCCTGCCGGCAGCGAAGCGTCGCGAAGTGAAAATGCGGTGAACGACTGGTGACAGTCGGGTCGGGCGGTTAGCTGGCGGCGGGGTTCTCGATCATCAACGCCAGGCCTTGGCCGACGCCGACGCAGAGCGTGGCAACTCCGCGCTTCAGCCCGCGCCGTCGCAGTTCGTACGCGAGTGTGCCGGCGAGGCGCGCGCCGGTACAGCCGAGCGGGTGGCCGATTGCGATGCCGCCGCCATTCACGTTCAGCTGGTCGTGGTCGATGCCGATCTCGCGAGCGCTGGCGATTGCCTGTGAAGCGAAGGCTTCATTTATCTCCCAGAGGTCGATGTCGGCGGCGGTGAAACCCGTGCGCTGAAGTAGCTTGGCGACGGCGTCGACGGGCCCGACGCCCATGATCGCTGGATCCACTCCCGCGGCCGCCGCGGCGACGATGCGCGCGATTGGCTCGCGGCCCATCGAATCGGCGCGAGCGGCGCTGCCGATCACAAGGCAGGCGGCGCCGTCGCTGATCTGAGATGCATTTCCGGCCGTAACAGTGCCGCCTTCCCGAAAGGCCGGGCGCAGCTTCTTCAGCGACTCGACCGTCGTATCCGGGCGAATGCCCTCGTCGCGCTCGACCGTGACCGGTTCAGCTTTGCGTCTGACCGGTGGCGCCTCGATCGGGACGACTTCGTCGACGAAGCGCCCCGCTTCCCAGGCCGCCGCGGCACGCTGGTGCGACGCTGCCGCGAACGCGTCCTGGTCGTCGCGGCTGACTCCGTATCGCTCGGCGACGTTCTCGCCGGTCTCGCCCATGCTTTCGGTCGAGTGCGGGAAGTTCGGATTGATGAAGCGCCAGCCGATCGTCGTGTCGTAGACCGTGGGTGTCTCGCGTGACCATGCGACGCCGGTCTTGGCGAAGACGAACGGCGCTCGCGTCATCGACTCGACGCCGCCGGCGAGATAGAGGTCGCCGTCGCCGGCAACGATGCAGCGTGCGGCATCGGCGACCGCCTCGAGACCGCTGGAGCAGAGACGGTTGACCGTGGCTCCCGGCACGCTGACCGGCAGCCCGGCGAGCAGCCCGGCGATGCGTGCGACGTCGCGGTTGTCTTCGCCTGACTGATTCGAGGATCCGAAGTACACGTCTTCGATCTCGTCGGGCGCCGCCCCCGAACGCTCGACGACTGTGCGAATCACGTGCGCGGCTAGGTCGTCGGTGCGGATCGTTGCCAGCGCCCCGCCGAACTTGCCGATCGGGGTGCGCAGGGCGTCGATGATGTAGACGTCGCCGTAGTCGACTGGCATGGGAGCGAGGTTAGCCCGGTCGTCGCCCGCTAGCTTCCCGACCGATGGCAAGGGTCCTGATCGTCGACCGCGCCGGCCGCGGCGCAAACGTTGCTGCCGCGTTGCGGGGGCGCGACTACGCCGTGCGCGAGGTCGAGGGCGATCCGCTGCTGCCCGGTCACGTCTTCGCTGCGCTCGAGAACGTAACGGTCGTGTGCTGGTTGATGGGCGCGGGGGAGGGTCAGCACCCCGAAGTCAACGGCGAGCAGCTCGAGACCGTGCTGCTGAAGGTCGTCGACACGGGCGTGCGCGGTTTCGTCTTCGAGCGTCCGGGCGACGCGACCAACGCTCACGTCGAGCACGCGCGCGCGACCTGGCACATCCCGATCGAAGAGATCTCCGCCGGGCGCGAGGACGACGCGGGAGAGGCGTGGCTGAACGCCGTCTGCGACGCCGTCGACGCGACGCTCGGCATCGACCGGTAGGCTGGCGCGATGTTCTGCCCGAACTGCATGTCTCCGTACGTCCAGTCGTATGAGCCGCCCGAGGACGAGAACTTCTCCGCTCCCGACGAGCCGTTGATGGAGTGCACCGAGTGCGAGTTCGTCGGCCCCCGTCACGAGTTCATTCCCGAGAACCTTCGCTGACAGGGCGCGCCGTTCGGTCGGCGCGACGCGAAAATCAGACGAAGTCCGGGCCGGGCGGCGGCGTTAGGCAGTTGCCTCGAGGCAATCCTCGATCCGGTCAAGCAGCCGTCCGAGGATGTAGCCGGTGACTCCCCAGACCAGGCCACCGTGCGTGTCGAATGCCTCGGTGGTGAAGGTCAGTCCGGCGCGACGCAGCTCCCGCTTCTCGCGCATCGCCGCGAGCGAGTGGAGGTCGACCTCGAAGACCGAGTCGACCTCGCCTGGGTTGGGCACGAGTTCGACCTCGACCGGAACCAGGCCGACCACGGGATAGACCGCGTAGTCGCTGACGAAGGTCGACATCGGTTCGAGCGCCCCGATCACGCTGACCGCGGCCGGCGGGATGGCCAGCTCTTCGTGCGACTCGCGCAGCGCTGTGGCAACGTGATCGGCGTCGTCTTCCTCTGAGCGTCCGCCGGGAAACGAGATCTGACCGGCGTGCTGGGGCAGGTCGTCGCGCCGCTTGGTGAATACGACCGTGACCGAGCCGTCGTCTTGCACGCGAAACGGGATCAGTACGGCCGCGTCGCGGCCTTGCGCCTTCATCACGAGCGCCTCGTCGGTCGGCAGCAGCTTCGCGCCCACGCAGCTGACCAGCGCGGTCGCGGAGCTACTCACTGGACCGTTAGCGACTCGTTGAAGATCACTTCGCCTTCGAGCGTGCGGTGGACGGGGCACTTCGCCGCGATCTCGCCGATCCGGCGCATCTGCTCCTCGTCCATTCCCGGTGGCACGCAGACGACCACGTTGAAGGTTGTCGGCGCGCCGCGCTTGGCCGGCTCGTACTCGCACTTGACCTTCACTTCGCCGAGCTCCCAGCCCTTGTGGTTGGCGTACATCTCGATCGTTGTCGCCGTACATGAGGCGAGGCTGGCCGCCAGCAGCTCCTGCGGCGAGGGGCCGGCGTTGGATCCGCCGAGGCTGCTGGGCTCGTCGGTGACGATGCGGTGATCGCCCACCACGACGAGGTGCTCGTAGTGGTCGGTGCGCTTTGCGAGAGCTTGCTTGACGTTGGTTTTGACTTCCGCTGCCATGGTCGGTGTTCCTTTCGGGTCCTGAGTATCGCGGCGGGGTCTTTGAGACCGCTCAGCCGCGTCCTTCGAAAATCACTGGTTCTGGTTCGTCGGTGTAGCGCGCGATCACGAACAGCAGGTCCGATGCGCGATTGAGGTACCGCAGCACGGTGTCGTCGGGCAGTCCGCCGCTGGCCTTGAGGCCGACCACCGTGCGCTCGGCGCGCCGCGTCACCGTACGCGCGACGTCGAGCTGGGCCGAGAGCGTGGTGCCGCCGGGGATGATGAACTTCGGCGGCAGCTCGACGCGTTCCTTGTACCAGTCGATTCGCGTTTCGACGGCCGAGACCATCGCGTCGGTCAGCCGAGTGACGCCGGCCTCCAGCTTGCCGTGGTGCTCGGGAAGCGTGGCCAGCGACGCGCAGCCGATGAACATGCAGCGCTGCAACTCGAGCAGATCGTCGTGCACGGGCGAGACCGTGCCGGCCTCGCGCGCGAGCGATCGGGCAACGGCGATCGTGGAGATCGCCTCGTCTACGTCGCCGTAGGCGCTCGTACGGGCGTCGTCTTTGGGCACGCGGCCGCCGTACCAGAGTCCGGTCGTGCCGTCGTCGCCCTTGCGTGTGTAGATCTTTACTTCGCCCATCGCGCTCGAACCGATCCTAGTGCTAGCCGGCGCAGCGCGCAACGAGTCGTGGGTTGACCCTTTGACCACGTCACGAAATGGTGGTACCGTGAACTGAATTCGCCTTTTACACAGTCTGTGGCAGGCGGCCGCGGCCGAAGGCGACCTGGGACAGGAAAATGAACAAACCGATAGCGATCGAGCCAGACTTCGCTCAGGCGCTAAGCGAACGAAAGACGCCGCAGCGCCGCAACCGCGTGACGCGCGACGCGATCATCGACGCCGCCGAACGGCTGTTCATCGACAAGGGCTACCACGGCACGCGTGTCAGCGAGGTCGCCCGCATGGCCGACGTCTCGATCGGCTCGATCTACGTTCACTTCGAGAACAAAGAGGGCCTCTACGCCGCGCTGATGGAGCGCGCGCTGAGTATCGAGGCTCGCTACTTCGACGCGATCTTCGAAGACGAGACGATCGCCGACCTCGAAAAGATCATCGCGCTGGGCGAGGCATACCTACAGTTCTTCCGCGACCACCCGGCCTACTTCCGGATGTTGATGATCCCGCACGAAGACGTGCCGGAGGCAACGCACGAAACGGTGATCGGCCGCCAGGTCGTCGAGCGCGGCAGCCGTCAGCGCCAGCAGCTTGCACAGGTCATCGCTAGCTCGATCGAGCAGGGCGTGCTGCGCGACGACATAGATCCCGACCGCGCCGCTTACTTCTGGTGGGCCGCCTGGAACGGCGTCATCTCGCTCACCTTGCGTCGTGACCAGCTGGTGCTCGACCCGGCCGAGCTCGAGAACGTCGTCATCGAGGGCCGGCGGATGATCGCGCAGGGCATGGCGGCCGCGGCGATGCGCACCTCCGACGGCAGCATCCTGCCCGAGATCCTCGAGCGACTCAACCGCATCGACACCGAGATCAGCTTCGACGGCTGACCGCTGCTCGGTCGATGTCCGCGAACGCACGACGCGGAGGGCGCGTTCCCGGCCCCGATCAGCTCGCGCGGCGGCTGGTGGCCCGGGCCGGCGACGGCCTGCTCGACCGGACGGCCGGAACGCGCCCCGGCATGCGGCTGCTGTTCGCCGGCATGCGGAGGATGTACCGGCCCGATCGCACCGGTGGGTTTCGCGGTGAGATCGAATTCGCGTTCGAGACCCGGCGCGGAGTCGAGCGCTGGACGTTGGACTGCGGCGACCGCGAGGCGGTCTTTCGTGCCGGTGCGGCGACGGCGCCCACGCTGAAGGTGCGCGTGACGCTCGTTGACTTTCTGCGCGTCGGCACCGGCGGGCTCGACGCCGGCGCGGCGATGGCGCGCGGCCGGCTCGGGTTTCAGGGCGACTTTCGTGTGGCGACGATGCTTGGCGCGATGTTCGGCGGAAAGCCCTTTCTATAGCCGGCGCCACGCGCCTTCGCCTGCGCGGCGAATAACCTGAAATGCAGCGCACTCGCCCCGGTGGCCGAGTGGATTAGGCACGGGACTTCTAATCCCGTCTACGCGGGTTCGAATCCTGCCCGGGGCTCTTGCAGGCGCGCGCCGCCAGCGGCGGTGGCGTGAATCGGTAGTTGGTCCGCTTTCGAAGCGGCATCCGGCGGTCGATAGTTAAAGGATGAGGTTCCGCCTAGCTCTGCTTGCTGCCCTGATGGCGGCGGTGACGGCGTTTCCGCAGTCCTCCGCCGCGCGTGACGCGACCAAGACGGTCGTGGCTCTTGGCGATGTCGCCTGCGCCCCCGGCGAGGCGGTGACCGACACTCGCTGTCGTCAGGATCAGGTCGCGGCGCTGACTCGAAGCCTCGCTCCCGAACAGCTCTGGCTGGCCGGCGACCTGCAATACAGCATCGGCGCCGGCGAGGCGTTCAGTGGATCGTTCGACAGCGCTTTCGGCGAATTTCGCAGCATCTGGCGTCCGGTGCCCGGCAACCACGAGTACTACACGCCCGGCGCCACTGGCTATTACGGCTACTTCGGGCGCAGCGCCGGCGACCCGCGGCGCGGTTACTACTCGTTCGACGCCGGCGCGTGGCACGTGGTCGCGCTCAACAGCAACTGCGATGACGTGCCCTGCGGCTATGGATCTGCTCAGCTGCGCTGGCTGGCTCGTGACCTGAAGGCCAATCCGAACCGCTGCGTCGCGGCGATCTGGCACCACCCGCGCTACAGCTCGGGCAAGCACGGCGACGACCCGCGGATGCGGCCGTTCTGGCGCACGCTGGTGAAGGCGCGCGCCGAGCTTGCGATCACCGGACACGACCACCACTTCGAGGCATTCCTGCCGCAGGACGAAAACGGCGTGCTGCGCCCGCGCAGTGGGCTGCGCCAGTTCGTGATCGGTACCGGCGGCCGCAGCCTGTACTCGACGCCGGGTTCCGCGAACAACAGCCAGGCCCTGGTTCAGGACCACTTCGGAGCGCTGGTGCTGAAGCTGCGACCTGGCGACTGGTCGTGGCGGTTCGCGTCCGAGAGCGGTCTCACGCTCGCCTCCGGTGACGGCCGGTGCCGCTGAGCGAAAACCAACCCGCAGCCCTGCGGCCTCGGCCGTGGGAGGGGGCCGGCGCCAACTAGAATGTCGCCCGGCGCGGGATTGTCGCGTCGTCATGGTGGGCGTAGCTCAGTTGGTAGAGCTCCGCGTTGTGGTCGCGGCGGTCGCCGGTTCGAATCCGGTCGCTCACCCTGAAGCTTGACGGAAGAGCTCCGCACGGTGTCGGATTGCGGCGGTCGCCGGTTCGAATCCGGTCGCTCACCCTCTCAGCTTCAACCCAGCAACTTCAAGCCAGCAACTTCACCTCAGCAACTTCAACCCCGCACGACGAAGTCCGCGGGATCGGCCGTCAGGTCGAGATTCTCCGACGAGCCCGACAGCGTCGCACGCAACTTGACCTTGTGCTTCTGCTTGATCAGCTTGATGAACGTGCGGTAAGTGCGCACGCGAAGCGTCTTCGTCTCGCCCGGGCGAAGCGTGAACACATACTGTCCGGCCTTGACGATCTTCTTGCTCGTGCCTGAGGTCCGGGCTCCGAAGCGTTTGACGTCGATCTTCGCCGCGGTCTTGAAGGTCAGACGGCCGGCGCAGGTTCCGGTCGCTGCCTCGGGGCAGCTGAGGCGATAGGCGAAGCGGCCCTGGCGATCGATCTTCGTCGCCTTCGTAGAGAGCGGCACGGTGGCCGATCCCTTCTTCAGGACGATCTGCACAGACGCGATGTCGCTGAGGCCCGTCGAGTCGGTCACCTTCAGCTGCACGGTCTGGATGCCGGGTGTCTGCCACAGCCGCGAAGCGGTCGGCCCGGAAGCGGTCGCGCCGTCGTCGAAGGTCCAGAGGTAGGTCGGTTCGTCGCCGTCGGGCTCGCTGGAGTTCGCGGCGCTGAAATTGACGCTGTAGCCGGTCTGAGGCTCGGCCGTAAGCACGGAGATCTCTGCCGACGGGGCTGCGTTTTGCACCTCGTAGGCGCCGATGTCGCGCGCGGCGGCGTCGGTGCCTACGGCGTTGACCTGGCGATCGTTGCCGGCCAGGTCGCGCGCGGCCGGCTGGGGCTGTGGCGCCGTGACAATGGCCGACGGGTCGCCGGCGTCGACCAGCGTGGAGTCGCGCCGCAAAGAAAAGTCAGAGAGGATCTCGTCGACGAAGCCGGGGTTGCCGGCCAGGAGCGCGTTGCCGCCGAGCAGTCCGAGCGGCGGCACGACGTCGTAGCGCGAGTAGCTGATGTTCATGTTGGTGCCGCCGGCCAGCGCCTCATCGGTCACCGACGAGGTCCAGCCCTGGATCAGGTTGCTGTTGACGGCCCACGTGTTGGTGCCGCCCAGCAAGCTCAGCGACGACAGCACGCCGCTGCCGGCCGCGCCGTTTCCGAGGATTGTGTTGTTGGCTGAGTGGACCGTGTAGGCGCCGCCGGAGAGATTGTTGATCCGGATGCCGTAGACGTAGCCGGCGTTCAGCGGGGCGGAATAGCGCAGCAGGCTGCTCGACAGCGTGCCGCTCGAGTTGCGGAACTCAACGCCACGGTTGGCGGACACCTTGAGCCGCTGGAAGTCGAGGAAGGCCATCGAGTCGTTGCCTGCGCCCCAGGGCAGCGTGATTTCGCTGCCCTCGATCTTGCTGGAATTGTTCGAGCTGACGACCACGCCGGTCGCGGCGGTCGTGCCGGCACCGGTGACCTTCAGGCCGGTGATCTCGCTGTTGGCGCCGACCTGCAGGGCGGTCTTGCCGGTAGTGCCCGACGGGATCGTGATCTCAACACCGCTGATCGTGGATCCACCCGCGTTGATTGTCAGAACGGCGCCGTCGCCGACGCCGAGCGTGCCGGTCAGCACCGGCTTGGTGGCGCCCACGCCGGTGATCCGGACCGTGTTGCCGGGGTTGACCGTCCAGGGCCCGTCGCTGTAGGTGCCCGATCCGATCTCGATGCGGTCGTCGCCGCCGCTGGCCGATGCGGCGGCGATCGCGTTGCCGACCGACGGTGCGGTCGTGCCCGTGCACGACGGTGCGTTGACGCAGTAGGTCGCGGCGTTCGCGCTCTGCGCGGTCATCGCCAGAACGGCGAACGCCAGAGCGGCCGTCGTCAGAACGGCTAGCGCGATGGTGGCGATCGGCGCCGTCTGCCGCGCGCGGTCGTGCGATCGCACGGAGTCCCTGAGCATTGTGTCCCCTTCAGTCTGTCGTTGAGCGTCCTTGCTCCTAAATCAACATAGGCCCCCGGGGGCCGGCGGTCAAGCGCGCGGTCCGCCGGGCCGGTCGTCTTGGGTCAGCCGCCGGCCGCGTAACGAACGATCGAGCGGTCGATCAGCCATTCGACCGGCGCGCGGTCGTCGGTGTAGACATCGCCGCCGGCCGGTGCGGCGGCCAGCAGGTTTGCCTCGCGACTGGCGACGGGCACGAGATCGGGGTGCGTGCGCGCCGCGCGATCGACCATCGCGGATGGATCGATCGGCCGGTCGGAGGCGACGATCATCGTGTTGGTCGGCTGGGTGTGGGTCATCGAGACGTGGGCGAAGGACGCGCGCATCGTCGCCGCGAGAACGTTTTCGAGTGCGTCGCTGCGCTCGGGATGGCCGACGTTGACGATCACCGCGCCGCCGGCCGTTAGCCGGTCATCTGCCAGCTCGAAGAATTCACGAGTAGTCAGGTAGAACGGGATGTAGGGCTGGCGGTAGGCGTCGAGCACGATCGCGTCGTAGCGGTTGCCGGTCTCGCGCAGGAACGGGCGCGCGTCGGCGGCGATCGCGGTGAAGCGCCGCCCGCCAAGGCCGAACCAGCGGCGACCGATCGGGGCAAGTCGCTCGTCGATCTCGACGCCGTCCACGTAGGTGCGCGGGAAGTAGCGGCCGTAGGCTCGGGCGATCGTGCCCGCGGCGTTGCCGAGCACGGCGATCCGCTCTGGTTCGCGCGGCAGCGCCGTCAGCGGCAGCACCAGCGCCGTATCCCAGTAGTTGCCGGTCAGCACCGTCGCCGGCCGGTAGAGCGAGTGGATCGCCTGGCCCTCGTTGAGTTCGAGTACGCGCGAACCGTCGGCGCGTTCGATCACGCGCGCGTATTGGTTGCGCGTCTCCTCTTCGTGGATCACGCGGCCTGCCGCCGCCTGCGACTTGATGCCGCCGGCCGGCAGGGCGAGCAAGGCGGCGATCGCGACCGGCACCGCGGCGAAGCGGGCGCGCGGCACGGCGCCAAGCAGTGCCGCCAGGGCCAGGGCCAGCGCGAAGATAAGGAACGTGCGCCGTGTGCCGACGCCCGGCACGAGCACCAGCGCCGCCAGCAGCGTGCCAAACAGGCTGCCGGCCGTGCTTACGGCGTAGAGTCGCCCGGCCAGCGCGCCGGCCTGGGCTGGGCCGACCGCGTCGATGCCGATCCGCAGGGCCCACGGCGCAACCATGCCCATTACGAGTACCGGCACCGAGATCAGTGCCAGCGTGGCCCGCAGCGATCCGGCGAAGGCGCCGGCCTCGATGCTTTCGAGCGCGTCGACGCCGGCGTTCAGCAACGGCTTGGCGACAAACGGCAGCAGCGCGGTCAGCGCGGCGGCCAGCATGACCGTGGCGCACAGATCGCCCATGCGCGGTCGGCGGTCGGCGATCTTGCCGCCGAGCCAGTAGCCGATCGAGAGCGCAACGAGCACGACGCCGATCGTGTTTGCCCAGACGACCTCGGAGGCGCCGAAGTAGGGGGCCAGCAGACGCACCGCGGCGATCTCGACGCCCAGCGCCGCGGCACCGACGACGAACACCAGCGCCGGCAGGCGGCGGGCGGCGAACTTAGCTTCGATGGCGGTCGCTGACTGCATCCGGACCGGCAGACTACGCGCCGCGCGGGCTCGGCCGATCGCTTGCTGGGGGTTGCTCTCGTCGCCTAACCGGACTATCGTTCCATTTGTGGCGACTCCGATCGAAATCGAGACTTCGCCGGCCGACGACGGCCTGCCGGTGATCGGCGCCCAGCCGATCGAGCGCTCCGACGCCGCCTGCAACCGGCGCAAGATCCTGGACGCAGCCGAGCGGCTGTTCGAGCTGCACGGAACCGACAACGTCTCGATGGACGCGATAGCCGAGGCGGCCGGAGTGGGGAAGGGCACGCTCTACCGGCGGTTCGGAGACCGGCGTGGCTTGGCCTACGCGATCCTCGATGAGGGCGAGCGCGATTTCCAGGAGGCGATGATCCGCGGCGAACCGCCGCTCGGTCCGGGCGCACCGCCGCGCGAGCGGTTGCTGGCCTTCGGCGAAGGCGTGCTGACGCGATTTCGCAACTACGGAGACCTGTTGCTGGCGGCCGAGACCGGCGCGCCGATGGCGCGCTTCCGTGCCTCGGTCTATGCCACCCACCGCGCGCACCTGCGGGCGCTGCTGCGCGACCTGAATCCGCAACTCGACGACGCCTACTTCGCCGACTTGTTGATGGCCTCTCTGAGCGCCGAGCTGGTCAACTTCTGGCGCGGGTTGCGCGATTGGGATGACGACCGCATCCTAGCGGGCTACCGCTCGCTGGTTGAGTTGCTTGGCTGATCTTTGAGGGCTGGCTGCCGGCGTGGGGCTTGTCCGGTTGCTGCCTGACGTCGCGCTCGTCCAGATATGGGGCGGCTTGCTGCCCGGCATCGCGTTCGTCCATATCTCGGCTGCCTGCTGCATGACGTCTCGCCCGTTCGGATCTTGTCCGTCTGCCGCCTGTCGCGTCGCCTGTCCGGTTATCGGCCACTTGCTGCCTGTCGTCCCGGCCGTCCGACCCGCGGCCACCGCACGCTTAACAGCTCCTGAACATAAACGGACTGCGGTCCGCTAGACTGAATCCATTAAGCGGACTACGGTCCGAATGCGAATTCTGCGGGAGGGCCCACCGCTAGTGCGGCCGGAACCGACCGGCACGAGGAGTGATTAGAGATGTCAGTAACTGAGCAGGCACAAGCAGCGGGCGTGTGGAGCATCGACAAGGTGCACTCGCGCGTGAACTACGAGACGGCGCCGAGGGCGTGAAGGTCACCGGGTCGGTGAGGGTGGACAGCATCGATCTAAGCGACGAGCAACAGAAGGGCCATGTGCTCTCGCCGGATTTCTTCGACGCCGAGCGCTACCCAACGGTGGACTTCGAGTCGACCGGGGTGCGTTACGAAGACGGCGAGGCCGTCATCGACGGCGCCCTGACTATCCGCGGTGAGGCCCGGCCGTTGACGGTGCGCGGCAAGATCGGCGAGCCCTACGAGAACGCCTACGGAGGGCAGGGTCTGGCGGTGCGCCTCGGCGCGACGATCGATCGCACGCAGTACGGCCTCGACTGGCAGATGCAGTTGCCAAACGGTAAGCCGGTGCTGGGCAACGAAGTCACGATCGAAGTCGACCTCGAGCTGGGCCGGGGCTGACGCCATGTCCGCCCGGATCTCGAACAACAGCACTCCGATCCGGGTGCTGGGCATAGTGGGGTCGCTTCGCGGCGGCTCCCACAACGCCCGGCTGATGGAAGTCGCCCGGCGCGCGCTGCCGGCCGATGCGGTGCTCGAGACGTGGGGTGGGCTGGGCGATCTGCCGCACTACAACGAGGACATCGATACCCCCGAGACGGCCGGCCATGCCGCCGGCGACCTGCGGGCGGCGATCGCCAGCGCCGATGTGTTGCTGCTTGTCACTCCCGAGTACAACGGCACGATCCCCGGCGTGCTGAAGAACGCCGTCGACTGGGCCTCGCGTCCGGCCGGCGTCGGCGCGCTGAAGGGCAAGCCGGCGGCCGCGATCGGTTCGAGCACCGGGCAGTTCGGAGGCGTCTGGGCGCAGGCCGATCTGCGCCGGTCACTCGGCATCGCCGGCGCGCGCGTGATCGACGCCGAGTTCGCGGTGCCCAGGGCGGCCGAAGCGTTCGTCGAGCACGACGGCGAGGTCTCGCTTGCCGACGAGAGCGTGTTGCCGGCCCTCGCCGAACTGCTTGAGTCGCTCGTCGAGGAAGGCCGTAAGAATCGATCGGCTCGTGAGATGGCTACCGCCGAGGCGGCATAGCGAGCAGTTGTCGCTGGTCCCTGTCTGAGGCTGGGCGGGTTTGCTGGGGCCAGCGTTGTGGAGCCTGCGTTGAGGTCGCCGTCGCCGGGTCGTTCCCGACGACGGCTGTTCCAAGCGCCCGGTCCACATGTGCCCCCACCCAAGAGCGCCCGGCCACCCCCACCCAAGAACGCCCGGCTCCTATCTACCCAGCCCTCTACTCCAACCCAAGGTAGAAATCTTGCCAACCTCTCACGGGATCGACAAATCTCCGTGAGAGGTTGGCAAGAAAACCAACCCAGTCAAGGTAGTTCCCGCGCGTCATCGGCTAGTTTCGCCCGCCGCGCCCGCCGCGCCCGCCGCGCCCGCCGCGCCCGCCGCGCCCGCCGCGCCCGCCGCGCCCGATCAGTCGCCGTGAGCGGAGCCGGCTTCCGGACCGCGGCCCAGCAACCTGCGTAGCCGGCCCAAGGCCCACCACCAGATCACCTTCGCGAGGCCCATCGTGGAGGCCAGTGTGTGCCCGACGCGGTCGGTCAGGAAGAAGGCGCGCACCCGCAGTAGCGGACGCGACCGGTAGTGATGGAAGCCGCTCATCGCGCGGCAGGGTACCGTTGCACTGGTCTTCTCCCATCTAATCCGATTGGTTTATCGCCCGTGACTCCAGTAACAGTTTCCGCATCCGACCTCCCAGAGGCCAAGGCCAAACTCGAGATCGAGGTCTCCCACGACCTCGTCGAACACAGCCTCAAGCACGCCGCTGAGCACATGGCCGAACAGGTCAAGATCCCGGGCTTCCGCCAGGGCAAGGTGCCGCCCGAGCTGGCACTGCAGAAGCTCGGCGAAGACGCCGTCTTCCAGCACGCCTTCGACGAGGCCGTCGGCGGCTGGTACGCGCAGGCGCTCGCCGAGACCGACATCTCGCCGATCGGATCTCCGTCGCTGGCCGAGCTGCCCACCTACACCAAGGGCGAGCCGATCAAGTTCGAGCTCGAAGTGCCGGTTCGTCCCGCCGCCGAGCTCGGCGACTACCAGGGCATCGAGGTCGGCAAACGCGAAGCCGTAACCGACGAGACGCTCGTCGACAACGAGCTCGAAGTCATGCGCGACCGCTTCAGCACACTCGCCGACGCCGATCGCGCGGCCAAGACCGGCGACTTCGCCGACATCGACTTCACGGGCCGGCTCGACGGCGTCGAGTTCGAGGGCGGCTCCGGCCGCGACTACGTGCTCGAGCTCGGTTCCGGCCAGTTCATCCCGGGCTTCGAAGAGCAGCTTGTCGGCGCGAAAGCCGGCGACACCGTCGACGTCAAAGTCACCTTCCCCGAGGACTACCAGGCCGAGCACCTCGCCGGCAAGGAGGCGGTCTTCGAGGTCAAGGTCAACTCCATCAAGGAGAAGCAGCTCGCCGAGCTAAACGACGAGTTCGCCAGCGAGAACCTCGGCTACGACACGATCACCGAGCTGCGCAACGAGATTCGCGCCCGCATCACCGAGCAGTCGGAGCAGGAGGTCGAGCGCGAATACCGCTGGGCCGTCGTCGACGCCGTCGCCAAGCAGGCCAAGATCGACATCCCGCATGGCCACATCCACAGCCGCGCGCACGAGCTCTGGCAGGAGCTGGCGATGTCGCTGGCTCGCCGTGGCATCGACCCGCGCATGTTCCTCCAGGCGCAGGGCAAGACCGAGCACGAGTTCATCGACAGCGCCGAGGGCGACGCCGAGCTGACGATCCGCCGGGAGAGCACGATCGCCGCGCTGATCGAGCAGCTGAACGTCGAGGTCAGCGATGAAGAGATGATCCAGGCGATCGCCGACGACATGGGCGAGGGCGACGAGAAGGCGCGCGAGCAGTTCAACGAGATCAAGGAGGCGGGCGGCATCGCGCAGCTCGAATCCGAAGTCAAGTCGCGCCGCGCGATCGACCACCTCGTCGAGGCCGCCAAGCCGATCCCGATCGAACAGGCCGAGGCTCGCGACGCGATCTGGACCCCCGAGAAGGAAGAGGCCGAGAAGTCGGGCGCCTCGGGCGGCGAAGGTCTCTGGACGCCTGGGGCGTAAACGGGTTATCGAAACCAACGGCTTGGTCACCGGGCCCACTCCAGAGAGCCTGGTGGTGCCGCCCGAGTGGTACGAGACGCCCGAGTACAAGTGGGCGGCCGAGCATGCGAATCTACGGCGAGGAACGCGTCAATGCCTTTCCGCAGATGTTCGCCCGTACCTTGTGAGCGGCCGGCTGGGTATCCAGCCGCTCGCGGCGCGAGTCGCAATAGACTCGCCGCCATAGAGGACATCAAGCCAGAGAGGAAAATCTAAAGGCCATGACACCACTCGTACCCATGGTCGTTGAGCAGACTTCCCGCGGGGAGCGCGCTTTCGACATCTACAGCCGTTTGCTCGACGAGCGCATCGTTTTCCTCGGCACTCCGGTGACCGACGAAATCGCCAACTTGATCGTCGCTCAGTTGATCCACCTCGAAGCGGATGATCCCGACAAGGACATCTCGCTGTACATCAACAGCCCGGGGGGTTCCGTCTACTCCGGTCTCGCGATCTACGACACGATGCAGTACATCAAGCCCGATGTTCAGACGATCTGCTGCGGCATCGCCATGAGCATGGGCGCGCTGCTGCTGGCCGGCGGCGCCGCGGGCAAGCGCATGGCGCTGCCGAACGCGAAGATCCTGATTCACCAGGTCAGCAGCGGCTTCCAGGGCCAGGCGACCGACATCGAGATCCACGCCAAGGAGATCATCGACATCCGCAAGCGTCTCGACGAGATCCTCGCCGGCCACACCGGCCAGCCGCTCGAGCGCATCAACAAGGACACCGAGCGCGACTACTTCATGAGCTCGGAAGAGGCCAAGGAATACGGCCTGATCGACACGATCCTCGAAAAGCGAGACTGACTCTGAGCGAGCAGCACCCGCATGAGACTTCCCGCGAAACCCGCCTCCTGGACACTTGGCGGGTTTCGCTGGATGCCGTCGCGCCGGCCGCCGATACGTCTGATGCTCGCGGCCTCCGATTGGTTTACATTGGATTGATCCTCTGATGGCACGCCCCACCGATAACAACGAACAGCTGCTTTGCTCGTTCTGCGGCAAGTCGCAGCGACAGGTCAAGAAGCTGATCGCCGGTCCCGGCGTGTACATCTGCGACGAGTGCATCGATCTCTGCAACGAGATCATCGACGAAGAGCTGGCCACTCCGGCCACGCTCGACATGGCCAACATCCCGAAGCCGCGTGAGATCAGCGAGCATCTCGACGAGTACGTGATCGGACAAGAGAACGCCAAGCGCACGCTTTCGGTCGCCGTCTACAACCACTACAAGCGCGTGCAGATGATGCAGGCCGCCGACGGCGAGGTCGAGTTGCAGAAGAGCAACATCCTGATGCTCGGCCCGACCGGCTGCGGCAAGACGCTGCTGGCACAGACGCTGGCGCGCGTGCTCAACGTGCCGTTCGCGATCGCCGACGCCACGGCACTGACCGAGGCCGGCTACGTCGGCGAAGACGTCGAGAACATCCTCTTGAAGCTGATCCAGGCCGCCGACTACGACGTCAAGCGCGCCGAGACCGGAATCGTCTACATCGACGAGGTCGACAAGATCGCGCGCAAGGCCGACAACCCCTCGATCACCCGTGACGTCTCAGGGGAAGGCGTGCAGCAAGCGCTGCTGAAGATCCTCGAAGGCACCGTCGCCAGCGTGCCGCCGCAGGGCGGGCGCAAGCACCCGCACCAGGAGCTGCTCACGATCGATACTTCGAACGTGCTGTTCATCTGCGGCGGCGCATTCGCGGGCCTCGACAAGGTCATCGGCAAGCGCGTCGGATACAAGGGCCTCGGCTTCGGAGCCGACGTCAAGGGCCGTCGCGAGCAAGACGCCGGCGAGGTCTTCGAGAGCTGCCTGCCAGAAGACCTCATCAACTACGGCCTGATTCCCGAGTTCATCGGCCGCCTGCCGGTGGTCACCGCGATCCACCAGCTCAAGCAGGCCGACCTGATCAGCATCCTCACCGAGCCCAAGAACGCCCTGGTCAAGCAGTTCCAGCGCTTCTTCAGCTTCGACAACATCGACCTGGTGTTCGCCGAGGAGGCCCTGGCGGCCGTGGCCGATCGCGCGATCGAGCGTGAGACCGGCGCCCGCGGCCTGCGTTCAATCCTCGAAGAGACGCTGCTCGACGTGCAGTTCGAGCTGCCCAGCCGCAGCGACGTCACGAAGTGCGTCGTTACCAAGGAGACGATCGAGAAGGGCATCAACCCGACGCTCGTCACCGAGGCCGCCAAGGTCGAGCCGGGCGGCGCCAAGCGCATCGGACGCTCGCCGGATGCGTTGACTCAAGAGTCGGCTTAAGCGCTCGCGCGGCGGGCATCCGCTGCTTTGCGCCCGGCAAAAAGCCGCCCGTTCAAGAGCGGCTCTTTGCTAACAGGACGGCTGGCCCGGACTCAGTGAATCTCTTCGGCGGAAGGCGCGGGCTTGGTCTTCTTGCAGACCTTCACCTTCTTGCCCTTGCGCTTGACGCGCTTGCACCTAGTCTCGCCGGAGGCGGCCTTCGAAACGGTCCCGTCGCGCTCGATCGAGGCGACGAGACCGCTCGACTGCAGAACCGACATGGCCGGAGTTCCGACTGAGAGCGTTAGATACGGAAGTGTCGTCGGACGATTGATAACCCTGAATCCGCCCGCAGGAAGCGTCGCCAGCAGTGCGTCGACGCGCGCCGGGATCGAGTCGCTGCCCGGAGCCGAATCCGGGGTAGCGAGCGTGACGATCACACGGGTCTGGGCGTCGGCCGGCGGGGCAGCGCTTGCGGCGGTGACAGGAAGCAGCGAGCTAATTGCCAGTACGGCGGCGACGAACAGAGCTTTGTTGAGGGGGTTCTTCACTTGATCAATCCTTGACCTTGTCCTGAATGTAGGCGATGGAGATAAGAATGGCAAGTGGAATTAGCCAAGTGGCCAAATATCCAACATTCGTCCAGGTGCGCCGTACTGACTAATACTCGGGCGTCACGCTCGCACGGCGGCCACCAGCTGCGTGACGCCGGCCGAACGCTGTGAATCGACCGCGAAACCGAGCCCTTCGAGCAGCTCGCGCATCTCGTCTTCGCGGAACATCCGCATCTGGCTGACGACGCCGAAGGCATGCGCGGCCAGTGCCGGCGGGCCGCCACCGCTGACGGTCGTGGTGAAGAGGGCAACGCGGCCGCCTGGCTTGAGCACGCGGGCGATCTCGGCAAGCGTCGCTTCGGGCTCGGGAAACATGTGCAGCGCCGCGAAGCAACAGACAGAGTCGAATGTTTCGTCTTCGAACGGCAGCTGGGTGGCCTCGCCGCGCACCAACACCATGGCGGGCGTTTCGTCGGCGTTGAGTTCGCGTACGCCCCGTTCGAGCATCGAGCGCGAGCCGTCGTAGCCGACGGCCAGGCCATCCGGCGCGACGGTGCGCGCGAAGCGGCGCGTGAAGTTGCCGGGGCCGCAGGCCAGGTCGAGCACGTAGTCGCCGCGCTTGAGCTTCAGCATCTGCTGGGCCTCGGCGTACTCGCCGCTCATGCTCGGGCCGTTGACGCCCTTGGCGATCCGCACCAGACCTGGACGCCACCAGCGCTCGTAGATCGCGCTGACGAGCGGAAGCTGCATGGCGATCGTCGAGGTCGTGACCGGTTCCTTGCGATCTTCGCTGAGATCGAGATAGCCGACTTCCGGGTTGAGCGGCTGCTTGCGAAGCCGCGGCTGGATCAGCGGACGCAGCCGTTCAACCGGTGTCGCGGACGATTTGGCGGCGGTCGGACTCATCACATCCAGCCGAGCATAACCCCGAACACGAGGATTCCGGCGAGATCGACGGCCGCGAGCGTTCCCAGGACCTTGAGCTGCCTGGCACGGTTGTCACCCATGTCGTAGAGCCAGGCCGACATCGCGTAGAAGGTGGCGTAGCCGAAAACCACGATCGTCGGCAGGCCCCACGGCGTGCCCCAGAACCAGTATTCCCAGTGAAAGATGCCGGCCGACCGCAGCACCAGCTCGACCAGCACAGAGAAGATCGAGAACGCGAAGACCATGAAGACGCGGTTGTTGAGGCCGAGAATCTTCATCTGCCGGTCCTCGGGGAGCGATTTCACGAAGACGATGCCGGCGAACGAGAAGAGGAACATGATCTCGACGGTCAGGCCGATCAGCGGTTGGTAGAGCGTCGGACCGGTCGTGGTCCAGAGAGCGGCCCGCTCGCTGAAGTGCAGTACCAGCGCGTTGACCGTCTCGTTGAAGACGTCCATCAAGAACAGGCCGATGCCCGCGAACACCACTGGCCAGTTCTTCGCCTGGACCTCGACGGTGTAGATGTAGGAGGCGATCGCGATCAGGACGACGATGCCCCAGCCGAAGTTCGCGGTGTTACGCACCTGCTCGAGCGCGCGCAGGGTGAAGTTCGTGTATTCGGCTAGGAGCACGCTGTGAAGGAGATATTACTCGTCGGTATGCCGTTGGCTGTCGGGCCGCGCCGTAAACTCCCGATCCATGTCCGAAGCCCAGCCGACCTCCGCCGACCGCCTGCAGATTCTCAACGACCGCACGCGCTATGAGCCCGGCGAAGTCGAGGCGCGGCAGTTCGAGCGCTGGATCGACAGTGGCATCTTCCATCCAGAAGACGACGGAACGCCCGACGAGAACTACTCGATCGTGATCCCGCCACCGAACGTCACCGGTGCGCTGCACATGGGCCACGCACTAAACGGCTCGATCCAGGACTGCCTGATCCGCATGAAGCGCATGCAGGGCAAGCGCGCCAAATGGGTGCTGGGCACCGACCACGCAGGCATCGCCACGCAGGCGCAGGTCGAGAAGCTGCTGGCCACCGAGGGCACGAGCCGTACCGAGCTCGGTCGCGAGGCCTTCGAGCAGCGCGTCTGGCAGTGGCGCGAGCAGTACGGCGCCACGATCGTCGACCAGTTCAAGCGGCTCGGCGCCGGCTGCGACTACGGCGAAGAGCACTTCACGATGGACGAGACCTACGCCCGTGCGGTTGTCAAGGTGTTCGTGGCGCTTTACGAGAAGGGCCTGATCTACCGCGACAACTACATGGTCAACTGGGATCCGGGCATCGGCTCAGCGATCAGCGACCTCGAGGTCGAAGACAAAGAGGTCGAAGGCGCCCTTTATGACATCAAGTACCCGCTCGAGAACGGGGGCGAGTTGACGATCGCCACCACCCGTCCCGAGACGATGCTGGCCGACACCGCGATCGCCGTCAACCCGAACGACGAGCGTTACACCGAGCTGGTGGGCAGTCACGCGATCCTGCCGATCGTCGGCCGCCGCATTCCGATCATCGCCGACGATCACGTCGACCCCGAGTTCGGCACTGGCGCCCTGAAGATCACGCCCGGCCACGACCCCAACGACTTCGAGATCGGGCGCAAGCACGGGCTTGAAGAGCTGACGGTGATCGGCTTCGACGGTTGCATGACCTCTGATGCTGGCGAGTTCGCGGGTATGCGCGTGCTCGACGCGCGCGAGGCCGTGGTCGAGAAACTTCGCTCTGAGGGCGCGCTCGGCGAGGTCAAGCCGCACACCCACGTCGTGCCGCACTCGCACCGCTCCGGCGAACGCATCGAGCCGCTGATCTCGCTTCAGTGGTTCTGCGACATGAAGCAGCTCGCTGGCCCGGCGATCGAGGTCGTCGAAACCGGCAAGGTCAAGTTCGTTCCAGAGCGCTGGGGCCGTGTCTACCTGAACTGGATGAACGAGATCCGGCCGTGGTGCGTGTCGAGGCAGCTCTGGTGGGGTCACCGGCTTCGACACATGGTTCTCAAGCGCCTTGTGGCCGTTCGCCACGATGGGCTGGCCCGACGAGACGCCGCAGCTGAAGGCCTACTACCCGACCGACGTGCTCTCGACCGCGCGCGACATCATCTTCCTCTGGGTCGCCCGCATGATCATGATGGGTCTCGAGTTCGTCGGTGAGATCCCATTCGACGACGTCTACATCCACTCAGTCATCCAGGCTCCTGACGGCCGCCGCATGAGCAAGTCGCTGGGCACCGGTATCGACCCGATCGAGATGATCGACGCCCACGGCGCCGACGCCACGCGCTTCGGCCTGCTGGCGATGAGCTCGGCCCAGGACGTGCGCTTCAGCGAAGAGAAGGTCAAGCAGGGAAGCGACCTGGCAAACAAGCTCTGGAACGCGTCGCGCCTGATCCTGCTGAAGGTTGCCGACGTGGCGGCCGAGCCGAAGCCGGTCTCCGCCGAAGACCGCTGGATTCTCTCGCGCCTGCAGGGAGCGATCGACGAGACGACCGAGCGCATCGACGCGTACGACTTTTCGCACGCCGCGCTCGGCCTCTACGAGTTCTTCTACAACGAGGTCTGCGACTGGTACCTCGAGCTCGTCAAGCCGCGCCTGTACGAAGAGGGCGCGAACGACGACGTCAGCGCCAACCTCTTGTTCGTGCTTGAGCGCACCCTCGCGCTGCTGCACCCGCTGATGCCGTTCGTGACCGAGGAGATCTGGTCGCTGCTGCCGGGCGAGCGCACGGAGCTGCTCGCCGCCGCCGGCTACCCGACAGTCGACCAGGCGCTTGTCAACGCACAGGCCGAGGCCGATGTGAACCGCCTGATCGAGGCCGTCACCTCACTGCGCCGCTACCGCGACGAGATCGGCATGCCGGCGAAGGTGGCGCTGTGCGGTCGTCTGGTTGCCGAGGGCTACGACGACGACCTCGTCGGGCAGCTACAGCGGCTCGGGCGGGTCGATTTCGTCTCTGGCAGCGACGAAGCGGCGGTCGGATCGCTGGCGATCCCCGGTGGCACCGTCGAGCTGCTCGCCACCGAGGGCTTCGACCCCGCGGCCGCCGACAAGAAGAACGAGGCTCGCGCGCGGGAGCTGCGCGACGAGATCGCACGGCTGCAGAAGAAGCTCGGCAACGAGCAGTTCGTGGCCAAAGCGCCCGAGGCGGTCGTACGGGGCGAGCGCGAGAAGCTCGCCGGCTACGAGCGCGAGCTCGCCGCGCTCTCGTAGGTGAGAGAAGTGCGCGGCGAAGAGTTCCTGCTCTCACGCGAGCAGTTCGGC
>JACRKX010000118.1 GCA_016219715.1 Actinomycetota bacterium
AGGGCGCTCACCAAGCTTCCGAGCCGGGACGTGCTCAACGGCCAGCTCGTCGGCATGATCGCCTCTCCGATCACCGGCGTGGTGCGCACGCTGAACGCGCTCATCAGCGGCCTGGCCATCCAGCTCGGTCAAATTGCCGAGAAGGGCCTGGTCTCCGGCGAGGCCAAGCCGGCCGAACCGGCCGCCGAAGCCGAGGAAGCCCCGGCCGAGGAGCCCGCCGCCGAGGCCGCGACCGAGGAGGCCCCGGCCGCCGAGGAAGCGTCCGCCGAGGAGGAAGCCCCGGCCGACGAGCCCCCCGCTCCCGAAAACGAGGCGTCCTCCGACGACGCGGCTGAGGCATCCGAAGATGTCTCGCCCGCAGAGCCGCCCTCGGTCGAGGACGAGACATCTTCGGATGCCTCCACCCCCACCGAAGAAGAGTCCGCCGAGTAATCCGTTTTTCCAGAACAACTTCAAGCGTCAGTCAATAAAAGGAGAACCAACATGGCAACTTCAACCGCAGATTGGATCGAGGAGCTGAAGAGCATCTCGGTGCTCGAGCTTTCCGAGCGCATCAAGGCCCTCGAAGAGGAGTTCGGCGTTTCGGCGACGGCCGTGGCCGCGGCGGCCCCGGCGGCCGGTGGCGGCGGAGGCGGCGGCGACGCCGAGGAAGCTTCCTCGACGGTCGACGTCATCCTCACCAGCGGTGGCGACAAGAAGATCCAGGTCATCAAGGTCGTGCGTGCCGCGACTGGCCTGGGCCTCAAGGAGGCCAAGGCGATCGTCGACGACGCCCCGCAGCCCGTCAAGGAGGGCATCGAGCGCGACGAAGCCGACAAGCTCAAGGCCGAGATCGAAGAGGCCGGCGGATCCGTCGAACTCAAGTAGTTCGCCTTCCAAGCACCAAGTCCGATTGAAGAGGCCCCTGCAAAGGGGCCTCTTTTTTGCTTCTGGCCGAAGAAAGGGTGACGCCACTGGTCACGCCGGCTCGGCCGATGGTCCAACCAGCTCACAACTCTGAGAGCCAAGTTACCTACAATTCGGCTCCGCATCTCTGAATCTCCGTTCGAACTGATTCGGGTGTCCGCGACTACGCATTCGGGGGGAATGTCACCGTCGAGAACAGTTCCTTTGGCCGACCAGATCTTCGGCCGCATCGCAGGCCAGATCCTCTCTGAGGAGCTGAGGCCCGGCGACAATCTGCCGTCTGAGCGCACGCTCGCGGAGCGCTACGGCGTGAACCGGCACGTCGTTCGCGAGGCGGTCAAGCGTCTGCAGCAGGCGGGTCTAGTGCGGGTTGTGCAGGGAGGAGGCACCCGCGTGCTCAACCCGCGCGAGCAATGCGGCCTCGATCTACTCGAACTCGTCGCCAGATACGTCGAGCCGAAGGAGTCGCTTGCCGGCCACTGGGTGGCCGTGATGGAGCTGCGGGTTGCGCTTGGCGCAGAGATCGCGCGGCTGTGCGCACTGCGCGCTCCGCGTGAGATTCGCATGAAGATGCCGGGCATCGTCAGACTGATGCGCGAAGCGCGCAGCGACGACGCCATCTACCGGCTCTACGCGCGACTCTGGGGCCTGATCGCCGACGGCAGCGAGAACCTCGCGTACCGGCTGACATTCAACACGCTGGTCCGGCTTTCGAGCACGATGGGCGATCTGTCCGTGGCATGGTTCGCCGAGGAGGCCCGGCAGGCCGACTACATGAGCGATCTCGTGGCGGCGATTGTGATGGGCGAGTCCGATAACGCCGAGCGGCGCGCGCGCGACATCCTGCAGGGCACTCTCGACCGCTACAACGACCTGATCGAGAACTCCAGCGAACTCGTCGCCGAGCCGTAATCGCGTTTCCGTCCAGCTTCGCGGCGCCGTTATCGCTATCCTGAGCGTCCACGAGCTGGCATCAAAAATCTCGGTTAGCGCCGCTCGCGACTGTCACACCGACCTACCTAGGAGTTCTCCTCGCAATGAGCAATTCAACCGTTGAGGCCGCGACCGAATCGATCACGCACGCCAAGCTGCGCGCATGGGTCGAAGAGATCGCCGAGCTGACCAAGCCCGCCGCGATCCGCGTCTGCGACGGTTCCGCCGAGGAGTATGACGAGCTCTGCAGCTTGCTCGTCGAACACGGCACTTTCAAGAAGCTTTCCGACGCCAAGCGTCCCAACTCGTACCTCGCCCTGTCAGATCCTTCCGACGTCGCGCGCGTCGAGGACCGAACGTTCATCTGCTCGGCAACCGAGGAGCAGGCGGGTCCGACGAACAACTGGACCGAGCCGGCCGAGATGCGTGACACGCTCAACGGCATCTTCGACGGCTGCATGAAGGGCCGCACGATGTACGTGGTCCCGTTCTCGATGGGTCCGCTTGGCAGCGACAAGAGCTACATCGGCGTCGAGATCACCGACTCGCCGTACGTCGCGGTCAGCATGCGGATCATGACCCGCATGGGGCAGAAGGCGCTCGACCAGATCGGCACCGACGGCGAATTCGTGCCGTGCGTCCACAGCGTCGGCGCCCCTCTCGAAGACGGACAGGAAGACGTCGCATGGCCGTGCAACGACGAGAAGTACATCGTTCACTTCCCCGACACGCGCGAGATCTGGAGCTACGGCAGCGGCTACGGCGGAAACGCCCTGCTGGGCAAGAAGTGCTTCGCCCTGCGTATCGCCAGCGTGATGGCACGCGACGAGGGCTGGATGGCCGAGCACATGCTGATCCTCAAGCTCACATCGCCCGAGGGCAAGGTCAAGTACATCACGGCGGCCTTCCCGAGCGCCTGCGGCAAAACCAACTTGGCGATGCTGATTCCCACGCTCGAGGGCTGGAAGGTCGAGACCGTCGGCGACGACATCGCCTGGATGAAGTTCGGCGACGACGGCCGCTTGTACGCGATCAACCCCGAGGCCGGCTTCTTCGGCGTCGCTCCCGGCACCGGAGAGCTGACCAACCCGAACGCTATGGCCTCGATCACCGAGAACACGGTCTTCACCAACTGTGCGCTGACCGACGACGGCGACATCTGGTGGGAGGGAATGACCGACGAGAAGCCCGCGCACCTGATCGACTGGCGCGGCAACGACTGGACGCCCGCGTCCGACACGCCAGCAGCCCACCCGAACGCGCGTTTCGCCGTTTCCGCAGCCCAGGCGCCGAGCATCGCCGCCGAGTGGGAGGACCCCGCCGGCGTTCCGATCGACGCGATCCTCTTCGGAGGCCGCCGCGCCACGGTCGTGCCGCTTGTGCGCGAGGCGTTCAGCTGGGAACACGGCACCTTCCTCGGCGCGACGATGTCGTCAGAGACAACTGCCGCCGCCGCCGGCGCCGTCGGCGCCCTGCGCTTCGACCCGTTCGCGCAGCTGCCGTTCGCCGGTTACAACGTGGGCGACTACATGGCCCACTGGCTGAAGCTCGGCGCGA
>JACRKX010000119.1 GCA_016219715.1 Actinomycetota bacterium
CGCCGCGGTCGAATTGGCTCGTGCCGCGGGCACCGACCTGAAGCTGATCGCCGCCAGCGATCCGTCGATGTTCACCCAGATTCCCGACATGGCGCCGGCCTACAACCCCGTCGAGTTGCTCAGAGCGCACGGCGAGAGCCTCGCCCGAGCCGTCGACGAGGCGATCGCCGGCGTCGAGCCGCCGCCCGCGGCCACCGGCTCGGTCGAATCGGGTTCGCCGGCCGAGGTGCTGGCCGGTGCCGGAGCCGACGGCGTCGACATGATCGTCGCCGGCTCGCGCGGCTACGGACCGGTCAAGGTCGTGCTGCTGGGCAGCGTGTCGGCAAAGCTGGTGCGCTCGGCCCGTTGCCCGGTGATGGTCGTGCCGCGCGGCTAGCGACCAGCCGTCAGTGGGTCGCCGCGCTGCTTTCGCCGACGAACTCGTGCAACACTTCGAACGAGCTGTCGAACAGCACGTCCTCGATCAGCGGACCCATCGCGTTGAGCTGCTCGGTGCGCACGTCTTCGTCTTGCAGGGCGCGCAGCTCGTCGAGCGTGCCGTCGAACAGACCGAAGGTGAGGATCACCTGTGGATCGTTGACGTCGCGACAGGCGTAGACGGCCTTGAAGCGGTCGCGGATCGCGTCGGGCATGTTGTCGGCGCCGGTGCTGAATGCTTCGATGAATTCGCTGGTCTTGCCGTCGGCTATGCGGCGGGCGGTCAGTGCGCAGATCATTGCGGTCTCCTGGATCGGTGAGGCGGGAATACTCACTAATACCAGCCATCGCTCGCCCACGCGTCGTGGTCGATCGGCGACAATTCCCCGATGGAGAGCACTCGTGCCGACAAGTGGCTGGTCGCGGTTCGCATCTACAAGAACCGCACCGTTGCGTCGGAGGCTTGCTCCGGCGGCAAGGTTCGCGTCAACGGTGCGTCTGTCAAGCCGGCCTCGCAGGTCCGGGTTGGGGATCGCGTCGAGGCGCGTGTCGGCAAGCGCGAACGCGTCTTCGAGATTGTGAAGGTGATCGAGAAGCGGGTCGGCGCTCCGGCTGCCGCCGAGTGTTACGTCGACCACAGTCCGCCGGTCGAGCGCATCGAGAAACAGCTTGCGCAGGCCACCCGCGAACCCGGCGCCGGTCGCCCGACGAAACGCGACCGCCGCGCAATCGACCGCCTGCGACGCGGTTGAACCAGCTGGCCAGACCGCCCGCTTCTCTGGCTACCGCGATTCTGCCGGCCCGAAGATCGACTCAGGCGCCGCCAACGCGAACCCGTTGGGCCGCTGCCCGCGCACGGTCGCGCGCCTGATCTTCGGTGGCGCCGCGGGCGAGCGCGACTCCCATGCGGCGGCCTGGCGTGGCGCCAGGCTTTCCGAATAACCGCACGTCGACTTCGTCGCTCTGGGCCAGCGCCGCCGTCACGCTGTCGTAGGCCGGTGCGTCGATCGCCTCCTCGCCAAGGATTACCGCGCTGGCCGCCGCCGGCGCTTCGAGCGGTATCTCGCCGGCCGGCACGTGCAAGCCGAGAATCGCGCGCACGTGCAACGCAAACTCCGAAAGCCGCTGGCTGGCGAGCGTCACCATGCCGGTGTCGTGCGGCCGCGGCGAGACCTCGCTGAAGATCACCTGGTCACCGGCAACGAACAGTTCGACGCCGAAGATGCCGCGTCCGCCCAGAGCGTCGGTGATCGCCGCCGCGACGCGACGGCATTCGTCGAGCACGTCCGGCGCGACGGCCGCCGGCTGCCAGCTTTCGCGATAGTCGCCGTCTTCCTGTGTGTGTCCGATCGGCGCGCAGAACGAAGTGCCTTCCAGGTGGCGCACGGTCAACAGCGTGAGCTCGTAGTCGAAGTCGACGAACGCCTCGCAGATCACGCGGCCCCCGCCGGCGCGCGCGCCTTCCTGTGAGTAGCTCCACGCCGCCGCGATCTCATCCTCGGAGCGAACGATCGACTGGCCCTTGCCCGAAGACGACATCAGAGGCTTGACCACGCAGGGCAGCCCCAGCTCGCCGATCGACTGGCGTAGCTGCGCTTCGTCGTCGCAGAACCGGTAGGGCGAGGTCGGCAGGCCGAGCTGCTCGGCGGCCAGCCGGCGAATCCCTTCGCGGTCCATCGTCAGGCGCGCGGCGCGCGCGGTCGGGATCACTTCGAGGCCTTCGGCGGCGAGATCCTCGAGGACATCGGTGGCGATCGCCTCGATCTCGGGCACGACGATCAGCCGGCTGTGCGGACGGTGCCGCTCCTCGTCGAGAACCGCGCGCAGCTGCCCGGGGTCGTGCATCGTCAAGACGTGGTGACGGTGGGCGACGGCCATCGCCGGCGCGCCCGCGTAGCGGTCGCAGGCCACGACTTCACAGCCCAGTCGCACGGCTTCGATCGCCACTTCGCGACCGAGCTCGCCGCTGCCAAGCAGCACGATCCTGGTGGCGCCGGGCGTTCCGGGGGTGCCGATCGTCGGTGGGCTGGATTCGCTGTCGTTCACGGCGCCGATCCTAGCCCCGGCGCGCGTGGCGACGCTCGCGGCCTGTAGGACGTATGTTTCGGGTATGTCTCCTATCGATGAAAACGTCTCGGACGCTCCTGACACCGAGGCCATAGATACGTTCAAGCAGGTTCAGCACGTGATCTGGGCCACCGGTGATTTCCCCGACGTAGCCGAGCGCAACATCTGGGATGTGGGTGCGCGCATCGTGCGCCACCTCGGCGTACGCCAGGGCGAGGACGTGCTCGACGTCGCCTGCGGCAGCGGCAACGCCGCGCTGCGCGCCGCAAAGGCAGGGGCGAGCGTGGTCGGGGTCGATCTCACACCCGAGTTGTTCGACCGCGCGCGCCAGCTGGCGGACGAGGCCGGTGTCTGGATGGAGTTGATCGAGGGCGATGCCGAAGATCTGCCATTCGACGAGGAGACGTTCGATGTCGTCGTCTCGACGTTTGGCCACATGTTCGCTCCGCGTCACGGCGTTGCTGCCGGCGAGATCGCCCGGGTGCTGCGGCCCGGAGGGCGAATCGGCCTGACGACCTGGACGCCGGAGGGCGAGATCGGTCGGTTCTTCGCGACGCTTGCCGATTACATGCCTGTGCCGCCGCCGTTCGCTGAGTCGCCGGTGCTCTGGGGGTCCGAGCAACACGTGCTCGAGATGTTCTCCGAGAGCGGTATCGAGCTGAGCTTCAAGCGCGAGACGATCAAGCCACCGCCGTTCGAAACGCCAGAGCACGCGCTGGAGTACTGGTCGACGAAGTTCGGTCCGCTGGCGCTGGCGCGCGCCGCCACCGAAGGGGCAGGCACTTGGTCTGAGCTACGCGTGAAGTTGCTCGAGTACTACGCCGATCAGGAGCCGCTCGAGTACCTGGTGATTCTCGGCCGCAAGGCCGGTTAGGCGCCGTCGGCCAGTCGCAAGCGCACGATCAGCGCCAGGTGGTCGCTGCCGTCGATTCGTGCCGTTGAGTAGTCGAGCACCCGAACCCGGCGGTCGACGAGTAGGTGGTCGATGGTTAGCGTGACGCGGCCGTTGGGCCACGTGAATCTGAAGCCGTTGCCCGTGACGTCGGCCGCATCGACGTAGCCGCGGTCGAGGACCTCGCGCAGCTGCCGGTTGTCGAGCGTGGCGTTGTAGTCGCCGACGAGGATGCGGGGCAGGTCGCTGGTGCCGGGCGTGGCCGGCAGTTCTTCGAGTTCTCGCTTCCAGGTGGCCGACGTCGATGGTCGCATCGGCGGGTTTGGATGCAGCGAGCGAATCTGCACACCGAGCTTCGCCACGATGGCCTCCGGTGCCGGCCAACGCTGTGGGTCACGTTCGCGATCGGTTCGCGCCAGTGGTGCTCGCGACCAGAGCCCGGCTCCTGCGACGGCCCAGCGGCTCTCGTCGATGTAGTAGGGCAACTGCGTTTCGAGTCCGTGCGCGCGCAGCGATGCGACGGCTTCGGGCGTCATTTCCTGCAGGGCTAGCAAGTCGGCGTTGCTGCGCCTCACGAGCCGCATCAGCTGTCCGGCATCGGCGCCCCCGGCGAGCATGTTGTGCGAGACGACCGTGATCTCGTGTCCCGAGGCGGTCGGCTGATCGTCGGGCAGAGCACGCCCGATCAACACAAGCGCGAACACCAGCACGGTCACCAGCGCGGCTACCGCCGCCGGCCATGCGCGCAGCGCAAGAGCGGCAAGCAACGCCGCTACCGAGCCCAGAGCCACCCACGGCGTGAAGGCCATTGCCGGAATCAGCGGCCAGAAGAAGTCGAGCCCGAGCAGCCTGATCGCGGCGAAGACGGCGAACGGCACAACGACCAGTATCGCCGCGATCCGTCGCGCTCCGAGCGATTTGACCCGATCTGTCACGCGCGAGATCGTCGCAGGCAAGAAAAGCGACGCGTCCGGTGAAACCAATCGGAACGCGCGCTGTAGTCATTTGGTGACTGCGCAGTCACTAATCCTCCCCAAACCCCCGGAAGGTCACAACTGAATTGGCTTCGCTTACGTCGGTTCCCCTGAAGATCGGGCGCAGGCTGCTCGAATCGCCGATCGTCGAAGGCTTGGTCACGCCGAGTCCGGTCGAGCGCTACACCGAAATGATCAGCCCGCTCTGGGCGCGCAGCGAGATCCGCGCCGAGGTCACAGCCGTGCGCCATCAGACGCCGCGCAGCGTCACGCTGACGCTTGCGCCGAACGACAACTGGCCTGGCTTCAAAGCCGGTCAGCACATCGGAGTGACCTTCGAGGTCGACGGCCGCCAGCACACCCGCTTCTACTCGCCGGCCGGATCGGAGCATCAGCGCGACCGGATCGAGCTGACGATCACGACTCATCCCGAGGGGTTCGTCTCCAACCATCTCAGCGACTGCGCGCACCCCGGCATGGTGCTCAAGCTCGGCGCGCCCGAGGGCGAGTTCACGCTGCCGGACAGACGACCCGATCGGCTGTTGCTGATCGGAGGCGGCAGTGGCATCACGCCGTTGATGTCGATGCTGCGC
>JACRKX010000060.1 GCA_016219715.1 Actinomycetota bacterium
AACGAGTTCTGGCCGGCCAAGTATCTGATCGACGCCGAAGGCCACCTGCGCTACTTCCATTTCGGGGAAGGCGACTACGACGAGACGGAAGATGCGATTCGCTCCTTGCTTGACGAAGCGGGCAAGCAGCCCGATCGCGATGACGGCGAGCGTGGAGTCACCGCCGAGACGGCGTCTGGTGGCGCGCTCACGCCGGAGAGCTATCTGGGCTTCGCGCGCGCGGCGGCGTTCACCAATGGCTCGATCGATCCCGGCACGCACGACTACGGCTCTGCCTCCGGTGAGCTGCCCGACGACCATCTGCGCTTCGCGGGCCGCTGGCGAGTCGAGTCCGATTCCGCCACCGCCGTGCGCGACGCTCGTCTCGACTTGCGCTTCAACGCGCGCCGCGTGTTCCTGGTGCTCGGCTCCCGCGGCGCCAAGCGTGTGCGCGTTCGGCTCGACGGCCGCCCGGTTTCGACCGCCGATTCCGGTGATGACACCCGCGACTCGGTCGTCACGGTGCGTGGGCAGCGCCTCTACCGGCTGATCGACATGCCGAAGGTCGGCAAACACACGCTGACGGTGCTGCCCGATCGCGACGTGTCTGCCTACGCCTTCACGTTCGGATAGAGCGATGGGCTCGCTTGCACAGCGCATGGGCTCCGCGGCTGCCGGTAGAAACGACAGCACGATGGGCACCGACGAAGCGATACCCGACGAAGCTCGCGGTGGGCAGCGCACGGTTCTCGTAGTCGACGACGACGCGATAATCCGCGATGTCGTCGTGCGGTACCTGGAGCGTGAGGGATTCAAGACGCTTCAGGCGGGTGACGGTCTGACCGCTCGCGATCTGATCGAAGGCAACGAACGCGAACTCGCCCTGGTCGTGCTCGACCTGATGCTTCCGGCGATCGACGGCCTCGAGCTGTGCCGCTGGATTCGCTCGCGCGGCGAACTCCCGGTGATCATGCTGACGGCGCGCAGCGACGAGACAGACCGCATCGTCGGTCTCGAGCTTGGCGCCGACGACTACGTTGGAAAGCCGTTCTCGCCTCGTGAGCTGACGGCGCGAGTGCGCAGCGTTCTGCGACGGTCGCGGCGCGCTCCCGAGCCGGCCGGCGGCGGCCCGGCCGGCGGCGCGCGCTTGCAGTTCGGAGAGATGGAACTCGATCCTGTCGCGCACCGGGTGACGCGTGCCGGCCGTGAGCTGCGCTTGACCGCACGTGAGTTCGACTTGCTCGAATTCTTCGCTCGAAACCCAGGCGCGGTGTTTTCACGCGATCAGCTGATGGCGCGCGTCTGGGGGTATGAGACCGGCTTCGACACCGGCACGGTCTCGGTGCACGTGCGCCGGTTGCGCGAGAAGATCGAGACCGATCCCTCTGAGCCGCGCCATCTGCAGACGGTCTGGGGCGTCGGCTACCGGTTCACGCCATGAACGCCGAGCTACCGGTCGTTCAGCCGTTCCCGCCGCTCGCAGAGATGCTGATGCCGGCCTTGCTGACGCTCGCCGGCGCGCTTGCTCTTGGCATCGGCGCCACCGCGATCGTGATGCGTCTGGGCAGCCTGCGGGCACGCGTGGCCGGCGCCCTGCTGATCGCAGCGGCGTTGCCGTTGATCGCGGTGCTTTCGTCCGGGCTCGTGATGTTCGAGTCCGAACACGATTTGACGGTTCTGGCCGTCGCGTCTGGCTCGGCGGCAGTGGCGATCGTCGCCGCGTTCATGCTGCTGCGCGGAGTCTCTCGCCCGCTCGATCGACTTGCTGAGACCGCCCATGAAATAGCGGCCGGCGACTTAGGCGCGCGCGCCGGTCGAACGGGTATGCGCGAAACCGACGAACTGGCCGACGCGTTCAACACCATGGCCGGATCGGTCGAGTCGCTGTTTGACGCCCGGCGTCAACTCGTGGCTTGGGCCAGTCACGATCTGCGGACGCCGCTCGCCGCGATGCAGGCGATTCTCGAAGGGATCGAAGACGGCGTGCTGATCGCGAGTGAGCACCTACCGGCGCTCGCCGATCAGGTCGAGCGTCTCTCGCAACTGGTCGACGATCTCTTCGAGCTGGCGATGATCGAGGCCTCGGCGTTGCGGCTGGAGTTCGATGAGGTTCGTGTCGGCGATTTGATCGGCCACTGCGTGCGCGGCTTCGAAGGACAGGCGCGCGCGGGACGTGTTCAGCTCGAGACGAGAATCGAAGACCCGGAGGCACTGGTGCGCTGTGCTCCGGACAAGGTCGAGCGCGTGGTCATGAACCTGCTTACGAACGCATTGCGGCACACACCGGCCGACGGCACCGTCGCGGTGCTCGCCGAACGTTCTTCGGGCGAGTTGCGCATCAGGGTGGAAGACTCGGGCAGTGGCCTAGAGCCACACGACCGCGAGCACGTCTTCGACCACTTCTACCGCGGCGACGAGGCGCGCGGGGGCGACGGCGGCGCGGGGCTCGGTCTGGCGATTGCCAAGGGGCTGGTCGAGGCCCATGGCGGCAAGATCTGGGTGGAGGACAACGCGGCGGGTGGCGCGACCTTTGCGTTCACTCTGCCTGCGGCCGTGTGACAGCAGGGCGGGGTCAGGCGCCTGTTGGCGTTCGCTTCGCCTGGCGCTCGGCGCGCCTTGCTTCGATCACCGCAATGCGCTTCGCGTCGTCGACCAGGTCGAGTACCGACACGCATTCGATGTGCGGTGTGTGCGGGAACATGTCGACCGGTCGCACGCGACGCAGGGCGTAGCCGCTCTCGACGAGCTGCTTCAGGTTCGGGGCAAGCGTGTCTGGATTGCAGCTGACGTAGACGATGCGCTTAGGCGCGGCGTCGAGCACGCGGCGAACGACCTTGGCGCTCAAGCCCGCGCGTGGCGGGTCGAGTACGACGACATCGGGCGTGCCGGCGTGTTCGATCAGCTGGGGCAGCGCGAGGCGCATGTCACCTGCGAGGAAGTCGGCGTTGGTGACGCCGTTCAAGTTGGCGTTGACCGCGGCGTCCTCGACGGCGTCCTGCACGATCTCGATGCCCCAGACGTGCTTGGCGTGCTCGGCCATCGCGATCCCGATCGTGCCGCTGCCGCAGTAAAGGTCGTAGACCAGCTCGCGACCGGTCAGGCCGGCGAATTCGATCGCCGTCGAGTAGAGCTTCTCGGTCTGCTCGGAGTTGGTCTGGAAGAACGCCTCGGGGCTGATGCGGAAGCGCAGGCCGAGGATCTCCTCCTCGACGAAGGCTTTGCCCGCCAGCACCTTGTCCTTCGTGTCGCGTGTGGCGTTGCCGGGGTCGTCGGAACGGCTCCAGACGACGCTGCCGGGTGGGTTGTCGAGCGCCGCGAGCGTGGCGACGAAGCCGGCGGCGTCGAAACCCGCGGGCTGGGGCTCGTTCGTGCTCGTGACCAGCCGCACGAGCGTCTCGCCCGTACGGCGGCCCTCACGTACAACGAGGTTGCGCAGGAACCCGAATCGTTCGTCTCTGTCGTAGGGACCGAGATCGTGCTCTTCGCACCAGTCGCGAACGGCCCGGCGGATCGCGTTGGCATTGGCGCTGGCGAGCACTGTGTCATCGACGTCCTCGATCACGTCCCAGTGGCCAGGACGATGGAAGCCGAGCGCTAGCCCGCCGCCTTCCTCGGGCGTGCGCAGGCCGAAGCTGAACTCGACTTTGTTGCGGTAGTTCCAGATCGCCGGATCGTCGTGGCCTTCGCCGGCCGGAACGATCGGCTCGATCGTTGGCGCGCCGGGTGCCTCGAGATCGAACTCGCCGAATCGTGCGAGTGCCTCGCGTACCTGGCGCTCCTTCTCGGCTAGTTGCGCTTCGTAGCGAAGGCACTGCCAGGCAGCTCCTGGGTGCGGCGCGCGTTCGGGCACGCGATCTGGTCCGGCTTCGACCACTTCGACTACGCGCGCTTCGGCGAAACGCTTCTTGCCTCCGGTCACCTCGGCGACGACACGATCGCCGGGCAGCCCGCCGCGCGCGAACACGACGAAGCCGTCGGTGCGGCCGACCCCGGCGCCGCCGTGGGCCAGCGAATCGATCGTCAGCTCGACACGGTCGCCCTTGAAGAGGCGTTTGCGCTCGCCTGGCGCGGGCGGGGTGGAAGCTGGTGTCTGCGCTGTGTCGGCCATCGGATCGACGGTAGCGGGCGGCGGTCCGCCATAATCCCGCGATGGCCAAGCATTTCCTGGACGGAACCGAACTCTCGCCCGACGATCTCGCGGCGATTCTCGACCGCGCGGCCGAGCTGAAGGCCGCTCGTGCCGCTGGCGAAGGAGTGTCGAACTTGCTCGGCGGTCGCACCGTCGCACTGGTCTTCGAACGGCCGAGTACGCGCACGCGGATGAGCTCAGAAATCGCGGTGCACGAGCTCGGCGGACACCCGATGGTTCTCAGCGGCGACGCGATGCAGCTTTCGCGCGGTGAGTCGATCCGCGACACGGCACTGGTGATGGGCCGCATGGCGCACGCGATCGGCATCCGTACCGGCGCACACGCCAACGTCGAGGGTCTGGCCGAGTACTCGGGTGTTCCCGTGTTCAACCTGCTGTCTGAGGCGCATCACCCTTGCCAGGCGCTGGCCGACTTGCTGACGCTGCGCGAGCGCTTCGGCGAGCTGGCCGGTCTGCGGCTTGCCTACGTCGGCGACGGCAACAACGTCACGGCGTCGCTGATGATCCTCGGAGCGATGGCCGGGGTGACGGTCGCGGTGGCGACTCCCGACGGCTACGCGCCCAAGCCCGAGGCCGTCGAGCTCGCCGACTCGGTTGCCACCTCAGGCGGCGGCGTCGAGTTGACGGTCGACCCCGAGCAGGCCTCCGCCGAAGCCGATGCCGTGTACACCGATGTCTGGGTCAGCATGGGCGACGAAGACTCCGCCCGGCGCAAGCTCGACCTCGAGCCCTACCAGCTGAACGCCAAGCTGATGAGCGTCGCCAAGCCGGCGGCGATCGCCCTGCATTGTCTGCCTGCCCACGTTGGCGAGGAGATCACCGAGGAAGCGCTCTACGGCGAGCAATCGGCGATCTTCGACCAGGCCGAGAACCGTCTGCACGTGCAGAAGGCCCTGCTCGAGCATCTGCTCGGCTGATCCGGCCGGGGGCATAGTCTGAGGGTGGCCGCACCGGCACCGAGCGACATTGGCATGAACGAGCAGACCAGCGAAACCGACAACTTCCGCGCCCGCGCCCGCGCGCGTAGCGAGGCCAAGAACGCCGCGGCGCGTGCCGAGCTCGAACCGCTCGAGTCCGGAGAGCGGCCGGTCGCCGTCACCGTGGCGGCGATCGTCGCGATGGTCTTCGCCGTATTCAACGTCGTCGTGATCTTCTTCGTCGATGTCGACGCCGACAACGAGGGCGCGGCGCTGGCCCAGCAGCTGTTCATCGCCGCGCTGCTCGCGGTCGCGGCGGTCGGCATGTGGCGCGCGAAGTACTGGGCCGTGCTCGGCTTCCAGACGATCCTTGGCATCACCGTGATCGTGCTCTTCCTGCTGCTGTTGAAAGCGAGCAGCATTTGGGTGCTGCTGCCCTTCATCGCAATGATCGTCGGCTTCTCGACGTTGTTCTGGCATCTGATCCGAGCGATGGCGCGCATCCAGATGCCCGAGTCGCCGGCCGAACGCAAACTGCGCGAGCACCGCGCCGCGCAAGACCTGGAAAGCGAGGCAAGCGACGATGAGTGACGGAATCTTCGATCTGGCCGTGATCGGCAGCGGACCGGGCGGCTACGTCGCCGCGATCCGCGCCCGCCAGCTTGGTCTCTCTACGGTGATCGTCGAGAAGGACCGCACCGGCGGCCGTTGCCTCAACTACGCCTGCATTCCGGCGAAGGCTGTGCTGCGCAGTGCAGACGTGCTCGAAGAGGTGCGCAAAGCGGCCACGTTTGGAGTGGAGTTGCCGGGCGACCCGACCGTCGACTTCGCGACGGTCGCCAAACGCCGGGACAGAGTGGTGAAGACGCTCACCGGCGGCGTCGCCGGACTGCTCAAGAAACACGAGGTCGTGCAGGTATCCGGAGTGGCGGCATTTGCTCCGCAGATCGATCCGAACGTCGTCGAGTTGTCGGTGACCGCCGAGGCCAGCGCCCAGCCGCTGCGCGCGGCGCACGTGATCATCGCCACCGGTTCGCTGCCGATGCCGGTCGCGGGTCAGCAGTTCGGCGGTCGCATCGTCGACACCGCAGGGGCGTGGCTGGCGGCCGGCCTGCCCGGTTCGCTCGCGGTCGTCGGAGCCGGCGCCAGCGGCGTCGAGGTCGCATCTGCCTACGGGCGCCTCGGCACGCGAGTCGCGCTGATCGAGGCCCTGCCACAGATCCTTCCGGCCGAGGAGCCGGCGATCGCCGACTTCGTCGCCAAGGAGCTGGCCAAGCAGAACGTCACCGTTATGGCAGGCGCGGCAATCGAATCGGTCGAGCAGACCGACACGGCCGTGGCCGTGACCGTCGGCGGCGCGCGCGGGGAGTACGACGCACTCTGCATCGCGGCCGGGCGCGCTCCCGACGTCGCGACGCTGAACCTCGACCATTACGGCGTCACGACCGGCGAGCGCCGTCTGATCGAGATCGACGAGTGGCAACGCACCACTCATCCGCGCATCTTCGCGATCGGCGACACCGTGCGCGGGCCGGCGCTTGCGCACAAGGCAAGCGAAGAGGGCGTGGTAGCCGTCGAGGCGATCGCCGGGCTGCCGGATGCCGAGCCGATCATCGTCGACAACATCCCGCGCGCCACGTTCTGCTCACCGCAGGTCTCGAGTATCGGCCTGACCGAGGAGCAGGCCCGGGCGGCGCGTGACCAGGTGGCGGTCGGCGAGTTTCCCCTGGCCGCAGCCGGCGCGGCCACGGTCTACGGCGATCGCAGTGGATTCGTGAAGCTGATCGGCGACGCCGCGACCGGGGAGATCCTCGGTGCCCACGCGGTCGGTCCGAAGGCCGCCGATCTGATCGCCGAGCTTGCGGTCGCCAAGAGCGGGCAGGTCGGCTATCCCGATCTCGCACGAATCGTCCACGCCCATCCGACGATCAGCGAGGCCGTGCTCGAAGCAGCGCGAGCGGCCGACGGCTGGGTGCTTCACGCTTAGGGTTGTGGGCATGAGCGACAACGGCGAGAACCCCGCAGTCGAGACCACGCCACCTTTCGTGGTCGAGAGTGGTCTGCCCGAGAGCGCTGTCGCCGAGCCGGTTGAGCCGGCGCCCTTCACGTTCTACTACGACATCGGCTCGGCCTACGCCTGGCTGATCGCCGAGCGCATCGCCAAGTGCCTGCCCGAGGCCGAGTGGCAACCAGTGCTGCAGCACGACGTAGACGACGGCCCGCTGTGGGATGGCGACACCGAGCAGATCTACGACTTCGCTCAGAAGTTCGGCGTGCTGCGCCCGGTGTTCGATGACGACCAGCTGTTCAAGACGATCGCCGACACGCGCAAGATGATGCTCGCCGCCACCTACGCCAAGTCGATCGGCCGCACCGTGGCCTTCAGCCTTGCCGCGTTCCGGCAGGTATTCAACGCCGCCAAGCCGGTCGACCACGAAGACACGATCCTGATCGCCGCGGCCGCCTGCGAGATGCACCCGCGCGCCGTGCTCAAAGCGATCGAGATGCCATCGACCAGCGATGTCCTCAAGCACGCCGGCGTTGCCCTGGTCGAGCGGGTGGGAGGGCGCACCGAGCTGCCGGTGCTGATCGGCACCGCCGCCGATGGCACTGCCGTCAATGCCTTCGAAGACGAACTCTTCGCTCTTGCGCTGCGTGAGTTTCGCCCGCTCAAGCCGTAACGGCGCGAATTGGACATTGTGTGGCTCTAATTGAACGCGGCGTCCTATAATCCGAGGCGTCGTCGTCACCGCGGTGCGGAGTCGCCGCCCAGAAGGAGCCGGGCATGAACGCAGAACACTTTGACGTATTGATCGTCGGCGCCGGACTATCGGGAATAGGAGCCGCCTACGAGCTCCAGCAGAACTGCCCGGGCAAGTCCTACGCGATCCTTGAGATGCGCGACGCGATCGGCGGTACCTGGGACATCCACCGTTATCCAGGCATCCGTTCCGACTCCGACATGTTCACCTTCGGCTACAAGTGGCGGCCGTGGGCCAGCACCCAGACGCTCGCCGACGGGCCCTCGATCCTTCAGTACATCCGTGACACGGCGAGCGAGGCCGGCATCGACCGCAACATTCGCTTCGGCCACAAGGTCATGAAGGGCTCGTGGTCCACCGAGGAGGCCCGCTGGACGCTGGAAGCCGTCGACACCGCCACCGGCGAGACCCGCCAGTTCACCGCGAGCTTTGTCTACATCTGCAGTGGCTACTACCGCTACGACGAGGGATTCATCCCCGACTTCAAGGGCATCGCCGACTACCAGGGTCAGATCTTGCATCCGATGAACTGGCCCGAAGACCTCGACTACGCCGGCAAGAAGGTCGTGATCATCGGCAGCGGCGCCACCGCCGTCACGCTGGTTCCCGCGATGGCCGACAAGGCCGGTCACGTAACGATGCTCCAGCGCTCACCCACGTATGTCGCGTCGATCCCGTCACGCGATCCGATCGCGCGCGTCTCGCGCCGCTTCCTGCCCGAAAAGCAGGCCTACGTGCTCAACCGCTGGAAGAACATCCTTCAGCAGGTCGTCGTGTACCAGCTCAGTCAGCGTCAGCCGCGATTGATGAAGCGGATGTTCCTCGGCATGGTCAAGCGCCAGCTTCCCGAGGGCTACGACATCGACAAGCACTTCACCCCGAGCTACAACCCCTGGGACCAGCGCCTCTGCGCCGTGCCCGACGGCGATCTCTTCAAGGCGATCAAGCGGGGCAAGGCGTCGGTCGTCACCGACACGATCGACAGCTTCACCGAGCATGGGATCAAGCTCAACTCCGGCGAAGAGCTCGAGGCCGACATCGTCGTCACGGCGACCGGATTCAATCTGCAGATGATGGGCGCGGCCGAGCTCGAGGTCGACGGCGAGCCCGTCGACCTGAGCAGTCACATGGCCTACCGCGGCATGATGCTCGAGGACATCCCGAACCACGCCTTCACGGTCGGTTACACGAACTCCTCATGGACGCTCAAGGCCGACCTCGTCTCCGACTACGTCTGCCGGTTGCTCAACTACATGGACCAGCAGGGCTACGACGTCTGCGTTCCGCGCAACACCGATCCGTCCGTGGCCACGCGGCCGCTGCTCGACTTTGGCGCCGGCTACGTGCAGCGCTCGCTCTCTGCGCTACCCAAGCAGGGCTCGAAGGGTCCGTGGAAGCTCTCGATGAGCTATCCGCGCGACTGGTACGAACTTCCGCGAGCGCCGATGAACGACGGCGTGCTGCAGTTCTCGCGCCACCGCCCGTCGCCGGCCGCGGTCGAGCGGCCGGTCGAAACGGTCGCGTAGCTCTCGCTGACCTGGCAAAGCAGTCGCGCCGCACCGGCGCGGTGCACGGTTGCGCCCGTACCTGGGTACGACGCAGGTAACCACGCACGTCCGTTTAATCAATAGTGTGAATCCGATGGAGGATCCCGAGACACGCGGCGATCCCGGACCCCCGTCCGGCGACGACCTCGCGCCTGCAGGCGCAGAACCCGTGGCCGAGGCCGCGCAGCCGCCGCGCGCCCGATTCCAGCCCGATCACATGCTGCCCGACTCCGAGAAGGGCCGCGAACTGCTGTACCGCATGCTGCTGATCCGCCGCTTCGAGGAGCGTGCCGGCGAGATGTACGCCCGCGCCAAGATCGGCGGCTTCCTGCACCTCTGCATCGGCGAGGAGGCGACCGTCGTCGGCACCGCGGAGGCGATGCGCGAATCGGACTATCTGATCAGCACGTACCGCGAGCACGGTCAGGTGCTGGCACGCGGCACGCCACCGAACGCCGTGATGGCCGAGCTCTTCGGCAGGGTCGACGGGGTCTCGCGCGGCCGCGGCGGCTCGATGCACATGTTCGACGCCGAGCGTCGTTTCATGGGCGGTTACGGAATAGTCGGCGGTCATCTGCCGATCGCGGCCGGCCTGGCGCTGGCGTCTGACTACGGTGGCACTGACGACGCGGTCGTGTGCATGCTGGGCGACGGCGCCAGCAACCAGGGAACTTTCGGCGAGACGCTGAACCTCGCCGCCTTGTGGAAGCTGCCGGTCGTCTTCATCATCGTCAACAACCAGTTCGGCATGGGCACGGCCGTTTCGCGGCACAGCGCCGTTACCGATCTGAGCGCGAAGGGCGAGGGCTTCGGCGTGCCCGGCACGCGCTGCGACGGCATGGACGTGCTGGATGTGCAGTCGTGTGTACGCACGGCGCTCGAGCACGTGCGCAGCGAACGGCATCCGCTGCTGATCGAGGCGGTCACCTATCGCTTCCGCGGACACTCGATGGCCGACCCCGAGGAGTACCGCACGAAGGAGGAGGTCGACCAGTGGCGTCAGCGCGACCCGATCATGCAGTTCGCCAACAAGTTGATCGGTGGTGGCGCGATCACTGGCGCTGACGCCGAGGAACTCGACCGCCAGGCGCTGGCGGTCGTCGACGAGGCGGTGCGCTTTGCCGACGAGTCGCCGTTCCCCGAGCTCGACAGCCTTTACGACAACGTCTACGTGCTCGGCGACCAGCTGCGCGGCTGGTACTCGGTCGACACCCGCTCACCCGGCGCGACGCGCGGCGAGCAGATCGCCGGCGACGACGAGATCCAGCGGCTGGCCGCGGCCAGCGCCGCGCACAACGAGGCCGAGGCCGGTGACGAGCAGTTGATGATGCGCGAGGGCGCACGTCGCGACCTGCCGGCCGAAAGCGGGCTGCCGCCGATGTCGATGGCCTACGCGCAGGCGGCCGACGCACCGCCGCAAACGGAGCCAGAGCCAGCGCCCGAGCCGTTGTCCGCGCCCGAGCCAGAGCCCGTGCCACTGCCCGCGCCCGAGCCGGAGCTAGAGCCCGAACTAGAGCCGGAGCCCGAGCCAGAGCTAGAGCCGGAGCCACTGCCCGTGCCAGAACCCGAGCCGGAAGACGAATACGAAATCAGCTTCGAGCCGCTTCCGCACGAGGAGGACGATCTCAGCTTTGGACAGCACCCGCACGGCCACCCGGCGCCGTTGCCGCTGCCGCCGGACGCCGCGCCCCCGCCGCTGCCGACTCCCGACGAGCAGCCCCCGGCCCCTCTGCCCGCGCCCGACGAGTCCGACGAGCCTCGCCTGCTGCCACCGGAGGAACAGAGCTAGATGTCTGAGATGCGATACCGCGAAGCGCTGAACATGGCTCTGCGCGAAGAACTTCTGCGCGATCCCGGCGTCTTCCTGATGGGTGAGGACGTCGGTGTCTTCAATGGCGCCTTCAAGGTCACCGAGGGGCTGCTCGAGGAGTTCGGCGAGAAGCGCGTGCGCGACACGCCGATCAGCGAGAACACGATCGTCGGCATGGGCGTCGGCTCCGCGATGGCCGGACTGCGCCCGGTCGTAGAACTGATGACGATCAACTTCTCGCTGCTGGCGCTCGACCAGGTGATCAACCACATGGCGCCGATCCACTACATGTTTGGCGGCCAGGCGAAGGTGCCGATGGTCGTTCGCATGCCTCAGGGCGGCGGCCATCAGCTAGCGGCAACGCACTCACACAGTTTCGAGGCTTTCTACCTGCACGTCCCCGGCCTACTCGTCGCCACCCCGTCAACGCCCGCCGACGCCAAGGGCTTGCTGAAGGCCGCGATCCGCGACGACAACCCCGTCATCTTCATCGAGCATGAGACGCTCTACGGCATGAAAGGGGAGGTGCCTGACGACCCCGGCCACGTCGTGCCGTTCGGCCAGGCCGCGGTGCGCCGCGAGGGCGAAGACGTCACCTTGATCGGCGTCTCGCGCATGGCGATCACGGCCGAGCAGGCCGCCGAGCAGCTCGAGGCCGAGCACGGTGTCAGCGCCGAGGTGATCGACCCGCGCACGCTGCGCCCGCTTGACCTCGACACGATCCTTGAATCGGTTCGCAAGACCAACCGGGTCGTGATCGCGGAGGAAGGCTGGCCACATGGCGGCGTCGGAGCGAACTTCACCGCGCTGATCCAGGAGCAGGCATTCGACTATCTCGATGCGCCGATCCAGCGCGTGAGCGGCGCCGACGTGCCGATGCCCTACAGCCGACCGCTCGAACAGGCCGCTTTCCCCCATGCAGAAAACATTGTCGCCGCCGCGCTCGCGGCGATCGAGACAGGAGAGCCGGTTTAGTGGCGCGAAGAGGGACTCTATGAGCGACATCGTGATGCCCCGCCTCTCGGACTCGATGACCGAGGGAACAGTCGTGCGCTGGCTCAAGGCCCCCGGCGACAGCGTCGTGCGCGGCGAGCCGATCGTCGAGATCGAGACCGACAAGGCGACGATCACCTACGAGGCCGATGCCGACGGCGTGCTCGTCGAGATCCTCGTCGGCGAGGGCCAGACCGTTCCGGTTGGAGCGCAGATCGCGCGTTTGCAGACCGCCGCCGGCGAGCCCGCCGGCGCGCAGCCCGCGCCGTTGCAGCCGCCGGCCGAGCAGCCGCCGGCTCCGGCCGCCGCTGAGCCTGCGCCGCCGCTCGCGCCACCCGCACCAGAGCCGGCACACCCGGGTGATGAGGCTCGCGTGAAGGCGTCGCCGATCGCCCGCCGCCTGGCGCGCAAGCTGGGAGTAGATCTGACCACCGTCACGGGCACGGGCCCCGGCGGGCGAATCGTCAAAGAAGACATCGAGGCCGCGGCGAGTGCCGCCGCTGTCGCTCAGGCCGCGCCGCAGGCGCCAACTCAGGCACCCGCCCCGCTGCCACCGGAACCGCTGCCCACGGAAGCGTGGCAGGAGCCATCCGGGGAGCCCGCTCTCTCGCCGCCCGGCACCGGACCGCTTGAGCCGTCCGCCCCGCAGCCGCCTGTGGCAGAACCACCGGCATACGAACCTCCCGCGCCTGAGCCTGTCGCACCCGAGCCGGCGTTCGCCCCGCTGCCTGCCGAAACGCCGCAGGCCCCGAGCTTCGGTCAGACCGGCGAGTTCGAAGCCGCGCCACCGCCACTCACGCCGCCGGCTCCACAGCCGGTGCAGCCGCTGCCCGGACCGGCGCCGTTCGTTCCGGGAATGACCGGCGGATTCGCGCCGGTGCAACCGCCTCAGCCTGGCATGCCGCAACCTGGCATGCCTCAGCCCGGTATTCCCCAGCCAGGCATTCCCCAGCCCGGCGGCGTTCCCGGCGCATCGCCGATGCAGCCTGGCCTGACACCGGGCATCCCTTCCCAGCCGCCGGTGCAGACTCCGGCGGCTTCGGCCACGGCGACCCGCGGTCAGTCCTTCACTTCCGAGCTGACCGGCCCCCAGCAGACCGTCGCACGGCGCATGGCCGAGTCGAAGGCCACCGCTCCCGACTTCTACGTCGAACTCGAGGTCGACATGACGTCGGCCGTCAACCACCGCGAGCAGCTGAAGATGGCGGTACAGCCGGCGCCGTCGTTCAACGACATGGTGATCAAGGCCTGCGCGCTTGCCCTGCGTCAGTACCCGAAGGTCAACGCCGCCTACAAGGACGGCCACTTCGAGCAGTACGGCGATGTCAACGTCGGCTTCGCCGTGCCCGCCGGAGATCTGCTTGCGATGCCGGTGCTGATGAACGCCGACCAGAAGGGTCTTGCTCAGATCGCCCGCGAGAGCCGCGAGCTTGCCGGTGCGGTTCGAGCCCGCACCGTACAGCCGGCGCAGCTCTCGGGCGGCACGTTCAGCATCTCCAACCTCGGCATGTATGGCGTTGACCGCTTCACCGCGATCCTCAACCCGCCCCAAGCCGCGATTCTCGCCGTCGGCGCGATCAAGCGCAAGCCGGTGATCGCGGAAGACGGAGTCAGCCTGGCCGTTCGCCAGATCATGGCGCTCACACTGACCTGCGATCACCGCATCCTCTACGGGGCGGAGGGCGCCGAGTTCCTTGCGGCCATCAAGGCCTGGCTGGAGTCACCGCAGGCGCTGCCGCTCTAGTCGCACCGGTCTGGAACGATCTCGAACGGTCGCCCACCGTTCAGTCGGTAGACGTGAAAGTCGGAATCGAGCGTGAAGACTTTCGTCAACTTGCGCGATTCGGCGCAGGCCACGAGCGTGGCGTCGGCAAGATCCATGGGCCTGTCGGCGTATTTCTGCATCAGCCGGGCGGAACGTTCAACTTCGCTGGCATCGAGTTCGGCCAACTCGAGGCCACCGCCGCCAAGCATTCGCCACAAGGCTTGCTGGGCTCTTTGGCCACCGGCGGCGCCAAGCAGGTACATCGCCTCGGTGAATGCCGGCCACGTCGTGACCAGTGGCAGTGCCAGGTCGTTCAGGGCCTCAACGCAGCGTTCATGATCGGACTCGCCGGCGTCGATCAACGCAACGAGCGGCCCGGCGTCGGTCAGTGTCACGAGTTGGGGCGCTTGGAAGCGAGCAGGTCCGAGAATGCTTGGCCGGTGTTTCGAGCCCTACCGCCTCCACTGTCGATCACACCGATTACATCGGCAAGTCGATCTACCGGCCGCGACGCAAGTGCACGGTCAGCGCGTTCGGCGGCGGCGGCCCGGATGAATTCTGAGACCGACGACCCTTCGATCTCGGCCGCTCGCTGGATGCGTGCATCGAGGCTGCTGTCAATTCGAAGACTTCTCATCGAACCACCGTATCACGAAACATGTTGCAGCGTATTACGGAGTTTCGTAGCGAACTTGTATCAATCCGCCTTCCGCTTCCCTCGGTACTCCGGATGCCAGATCAGGAACTGTTCGGCGTTGCCGGTGCCGGGGCCATAACGGGTGACCTTCAGACTCTTCTCATCTCCCCGGACCAGGACACACCAGTACTTCGACTGATCCTTCGACGACGGAATGCACGAGCGGTAGGTGTTCTCGCTCATCTTCCAGGTGTCGGCCGCGGTCAGCAGCAACTGGAACTCCTGCGGGGCGTGCTCGCGAACGGTGTCGCGCACCAGCTCGGCGTTGCGCTCGCTGCGCTGGGTCGGGCTGACGATCAAGTCGCGTGAGGCAAAGTCGACGGCCAGCAGTGCGATCACGCCGACGGTCATCAACGCAAACGACATCCAGATCTCGGCGAAGCTCACCGAGCGTGGGTCCGCGGCCGCCGCGCCGGCGCTGCCGCCGCTGGAGACGAGGTAAGGGGCCGACCAGCCCGCCACGACGTAGGCGAGCACCGCGTTGCCGGCGATCGCGACGGCTATCGCTCCGATCCACGGGATGGTGCCGTTGCCGAAGGGATTGCCGCGCAGGATCAGCGCGTCGACCACGCTGAAGACCACAACCATCGCCGCGATAGGGCGATTCGCCAGCGTGCGCTTCATCAGCGGTGATGGTAGGCGGCGGCTGTACGATCGAGTTCATGCCCCCCGAGCTGCTGGTCACGAGACTCGGCCGCGTCGACTACGACGAGGCGCTTGCACTTCAGCGCCGGCTGCACGCTGCCCGCGCCGCCGGCGCCATCCCTGACGTGCTGCTGCTGCTCGAACACCCGCCCGTCTACACGCGCGGCCGCCGAGCCGAGGCCGCCGAGTTGCCGATGGGCGAGGACTGGTACCGCGAGCAGGGCATCGCGATCCGCGACGTAGACCGTGGCGGAAAGACGACTTACCACGGGCCTGGTCAGCTGGTCGGCTATCCAATCGTCGACACGGCCATCGTCGGGCGCGACGTGGTCAAGTTCGTTCGCACGATCGAGGACGCGCTGATCGCCGCCCTGGCCGCCGAGGGTGTCGCTGCTCGCCGCGACGAAAACGGCCGTGGCGTCTGGGCGGGAGAGGGAAAGGTCGCCTCGCTCGGCCTGCACATCGCCGGGGGCGTGACCACGCATGGCTTCGCCGTCAACGTCGACTGCGACCTGGCGCCGTTCACTTGGATCAAGCCCTGCGGTCTCGACGACCCCGCCACCTCGATCCTCGAGCAGACCGGACAGTCTCACCGCATGCGTTGCCTGCAACGCCGCGCCGCATTCGAACTGGCGAGCCGCCTCGGGCTGCGCCAGCGTCTGATTTCTCGCGACCGGTTGGTCGACTTGCTTACGGCGGTCGAACCCGTCGCGACCCACGATCTAGTCTTCGCCCAATGAGCACCGAGAGCCGCGAACACAAGACCCGCTCCCGGGCGAATCCAGGCGGCGTCTCCAGCGAGGCGATCGCCCAAGACCTGGGCGGCGGCGAAGTGCGGCCGTTCAAAGACCGCAAGCCCCCGTGGTTCAAGGTCACCTCACCCGGCGGTCCTAACTACATGGCCGTGCGCCGCGAGATCAAGGGCGCCGGTCTGCACACCGTCTGCGAAGAGGCCAACTGCCCGAACATCGGCGAGTGCTGGGAGCGCGGCACGGCGACTTTCATGATCCTCGGCGACACCTGCACAAGGCGCTGCGGCTTCTGCAACGTCAAGACCGGCAAACCGACCTTCAACGACCCGCTCGAGGGGGCGAAGGTCGCGATGCAGGTCAAGAAGCTGGGTCTGCGCCACGCGGTCGTCACGTCGGTGGATCGCGACGATCTCCCCGATTACGGCGCCGGCGCGTTCGTACGCACGATCCGCGCGATCAACCAGCAGGCGCCGGGCTGCCGCGTCGAGGTGCTGACTCCCGACTTCCGCGGTCAGGAGATGCCGCTGGCCAAGGTGATCGACGCCGGGCCCGACGTCTTCAATCACAACGTCGAAGTCGTCCCTCGCCTGTACCCGTACGCCCGGCGTGGCAGCACGTTCGCGCGTAGCTGTCGCGTACTCAGGAACGCCAAGTTGATGGGAGGCGAGCGCGTCGCCACCAAATCAGGGCTGATGGTCGGACTGGGCGAAACGCAGCAAGAGCTGGTCGAGACCTTCGGAATCCTGCGCGAGCACCTCGTCCAGGTGCTTACGATCGGCCAGTACCTTCGCCCGACGCGCAACCACCTTCCGGTCGTGCGCTACTGGCATCCCAGCGAGTTCGCAGAACTCGAGCGCATCGCCTACGCGATGGGCTTCGAGTCGGTGGCCGCCGGTCCACTTGTGCGCAGCAGTTATCACGCAGACGAGCACGTGCCCGAGCGGCTCGCCGCGCGCGCCTAGGCCGGCGCACTCAGTCGAGCCAGATGGCGTAGTCGTCGAGATCGCCGCGGGCGGGGGCGGCGCCTGGCTCTTGCGCCGCGCGGCCGAGGTGCAGCAGGCCGAGCACCCGCTCTCCATCTGGCACGCCCACGGCGGCCAGCCCGTCGGCGTCGCGTAATACCGCCGGCGTTCGCCAGTACCCGGCCAGCCCCCGCGCGTGAGCGGTCAGCAACACGATGTAGGCGGCGATTGCCGTGGCGTGCTCGTCTTCGAGGTCGAGCGTCGGGTCGGGATTGCGAACTACTGAGACCACGACAAGAGTGGGAGCGCGGTCGAGCTTTGCCGCCGCCGCGGCCGAGAGGGTGTTCGCGTCGGCGGTCTCGGGCGCATCGGCGCAGGCCTGGGCGGCGGCCGCCAGCTTCAGCGCCTCGAGCGAGCGCGGGCCGATGACCCTGAATCGCCACGGCCCCGTCAGCTTGTGGTTCGGGGCCCAGCGGGCCATCTCGAGCAGGCCGGCCACCTCGTCTCGCGACAGCGGCTCAGGCGCGAAGGCCTTGACCGTGCGCCGGGTGCGGATGGCATCGATTGCGTCCATCAGCAAGAAGGTAAAAGAAAGACCCGAGCCGCTATCCCGTGCGGCTCGGGTCTCTTCGTGTGACCTCCCTCGGGGGAGAGAGCCTGGCGCTGCCGGTTACCCGTTCCGGCGCGCTCGGAGCAGACTCAGCTGGTGGGCTCGTTGTGTGTCTCGTTCGAGTCCTTCCAGTTGTGCCTGGCACGCTGGCGCTTGACCTTCTCGCAGGAGCCGTTGGGAACTTCGGTCGTGGCGTCGGAGATGACGTCCTTACGGTCAAGGAACGCGGTGTCGTTGCCGTCGCCACAGGTGATTACGTCGGCTTCGCCGTCGCGCGTGCGGAAGATGTCGTCACCGGGCCCGCCGTCGAGTGTGTCGACACCGGCCTTGCGCGTGTCGGCGTGCGCAAGCGCCCAGAGGCGGTCGTTGCCCTCGCCGCCGTTGGAGACGTCGACTCCGCGGCCGGCGTAGATCGTGTCGTCGCCGGGGCCGCCGTCCTGGGTGTCATCGCCGTGGCCACCGTGCATCTTGTCGTTGCCCTCGCCACCGTTGCTGGTGTCGTTGCCGAAACCGGCGAAGAGCAGGTCGTTGTCGGCGTCGCCGTTGATCGTGTCGTCACCGCGGCGGGCGTTGACCTTGTCGTTGCCGGCGTCGGCGTTGATCGTGTCGGCAAGATTTGTGCCGCGAAGGTTTTCGCCGCTGGGCGTGCCGGTGATCGTCGCCGCCAACGCGACTGCCGCAAAGACGGCCAGCACGGCGATCGTGGCCGGGATCACGGCGAGCAGATTGCGAGTTCTCGGGGAGGTCATTGTCGTTTCTCCTGTGTGTTTGCCTAATCGGATGCCTGACGCGAATGTGGGTCTGACACCTGCACAAACACGGGTCACCGCGGAAGTTGCGGCGCCTACCCGAAATTCAACGGTCGTTCGAGAGAGGGGAGAGCGCGAAGCGCCGGCCCAGCGCCGTGGCAACAGCTCAGCGCCGTGGCAATAGCGCCAGCACGCGCTCTACGTCGTGCGCACGCGGCGTGTAGTGGTCCCACTCGCGAAGCACGGTGCCGTCTGCGGTGTCGACGACCGCCACGCGCGGCGTGGAATTGATGCGATAGCGCGCGGCGAGCTCCGGGTGGGCGACGACGTCGAGCACCAGCGGAGTCTGACCCTCGTCGCCGAGGGCGTCGATCCACTCGCGGCAGCCGTGGCAGTACGGGCTGGTGAAGACCACTGCCCTGCGTCCGCTCTGCGACGCTTCTGAAAGATGCTCCGGGTCGATCGTGCCGATCGCGTGGCGGCGGTGAGAGAGAGCGCGGAAAGCGAGCGAGAAGGCAACGGTCACGACGACAAGCGCCAGAAGGATGATTCCGCGGTCCATCGTGCTACCGGGTGGTGGCGAGCTTCACGCCGCGCAGCCGGGCGATCGCCACGTACATCTCGCAGCCGACGCAGATGCCCGAGACCGCGGCAAATCCCGCCAGTGCCGTGACGATCAGCGTCAGCACCCAGCCGACGGTGTCGGCGCCGGCCAGGAAGAACGCGGTGGCCGTCAGCATGAAGACTGCGCCAACGACATTGGCGAAGCGCGGTGGGCGCGAGTCCTCGATGCGGCCTTCGCCGAAGCGCGGCTGCATCACCTTGAAGTAAAAGAGGCATGGCAGGCAGAACTTGCGACCGAACGAAAGCCCGATTACGAGCTGTAGACCCATCAGCGTGACCAGCGGCCAGAAGTCGAGCAGGTAGGCAGAACCCGTCATGATCGCCACGGCGGCCTGATTCGTGCGCGGTGCTCGCTGGTCGATGACCTCGGTGTCCTCGAAGGGATCCACGCTCGGCTGATACTTCCCTGCCATACCTTCAAGAGTACCCGCGCGTTACGCTTGCGGCAATGGCTGCTTCGCACCGTGATGAACCGCGCGACGAGCCGGACCCGGCCGAGCAGTCTCCGGCCGAGCACGGCTTTCCGATGGCGGGCGATCCCTTTCCCGACGACGAGTCCGCCGCGCCGGCCGACACACGCCGCGAATTGACCGCGCTCGAGATGATGGACGCACCCGCGCGCCCAGACGAGCGCACGCGAAAAGCCGTGCTGTGGATGGCGCTCTCGTTCGCGACCGTGATGTTCGTGCTGACGATCGGTGTGATCGTCAGCAGCGGCCTCGACATCCTCGAGGTCTTCACCGTGATCCTCTTGAGCGGGATCATCTACGGCCTGGTCGGCGCTCTGCGCTACAAGGGAGACGATCCGATGGCGCAGTTCGATCCACCGCCGCTGCCGAAAAGGCGCTTCGGCCGGGGGCGCCGCCGCGACGAGCGTTAGGTTGCGGGCCGTGAACGATCTGTACCTCACACTTCACGTGATCGGCGCCGTGGCCTGGGTGGGCGCCAGCACTCTCTTCCACATCACCGGCCGTCGCGTCGTGGCCGCCAACGACCAGCAGTCGTTGCGCCAGTTCTTCCGAGACGGCGAGTACTTCTCGACCCGCTACTTCATCCCCGTTGCGCTGCTGACCGTTGCGATGGGTGTTGCACTGGTGCTCAGCGACAAGTACCTCGAGTTCAGCGACCCGTTCGTTTCGATGGGCCTGACGATGTTCATCGTCTCCTTCGTCATGGGCGCCGGCTTCCTGGGGCCGCAGACCGGCAAGCTGCTCAAGCGCCTCGACGCGGGCGAGTTCGAAACTCCGGCGGTGCAGTCGCAGGTCAAGCGTGTGTTGACCGTTTCGTCGATCGAGCTGCTCCTGTTGTGGGCGACGGTCGTCGTAATGGTCGTCAAGCCGGGCTGACGTTGGGTTCCGGCCGCCGCCGGCCGGGGGTGCGTCACACTCGGAGGATGCGGACTTTCGCCACCAGCGCGGTCTTCGTCTTGCTCGCGATTCTTGCCTTGGCCACCGCCAGCGTCGGTGCACGTCAGGCGCCGTCTTCGTCGGCTGCGCCACTGGCGGGCAAGACGGTCGTGATCGACCCCGGTCACAACGGAGGCAATGCCGCGCACCCAGACACGATCAACAAGCAGGTTCCAGCCGGTGGCTTCAAGAAGGCCTGCGACACGACCGGCACCGCGACCGCCAGCGGCAAGCTCACCGAACACCACTTCAACTGGGACCTCGCGGAGCGCCTGCGCAAGCTGCTCGAACGCGATGGCGCGAAGGTCGTGATGACGCGCGAGAACGACCGCGGTGTCGGTCCGTGCATCAACCGCCGTGCCACGATCGGCAACCGAGCCAACGCCGACGTCGCGATCTCGCTGCACGCCGATGGCGCGCCGGCCGGCGGACACGGCTTCCACGTGATCCATCCCGGCACGGTCGAGGGCTACACCGAACCGATCGTCGAGCCGTCGCTGACGCTGGCACGCGACGTGCGCGACGCGCTGGTCGAGGCCGGTCTCAAGACATCCACCTACGCCGGCCGCCGCGGCCTGCATCGCCGCACCGACATCGGCGGCATCAATCTCTCGAAGGTGCCGAAGGTGCTCGTCGAGCACGGCAACATGCGCAACGGCGGCGACGCGCGCCGCATGAAGCGCAAGAGCTGGCGCCAGTCAACGGCTCGCGCGCTGCGCGACGCGCTGACCGCGTACCTCACGCCCTAGGAAACAAAGAGCACTGGGGCATAAAAAAACGCGACCCCCGAACCGGGAGCCGCGCTTTTTGTCGGTCGTGAAGCGGTACTCAGACCTTCTTGATCTGAACGGCTTTGGGACCCTTGTCCCCAGCCTCAACCTCGAACTCCACACGGTCACCCTCGGCGAGAGAGCGGAAGCCCTCCGCGACGATCTCGGTGTGGTGGGCGAAGACGTCCTTCGAACCGTCTTCCGGGGCAATGAAGCCGAAGCCCTTGTCGTCGTTGAACCACTTAACTGTGCCAGTAGGCATTGATTCCTCCGTCTGTCTTACTTACGTCGCACAACGGCTGAGAATCAAACGACCCAACAGGCCAAAAAGCGACTTCTTAACTAGCCACCAAACCGCAGATGCGTTTCGGTGGTCTTGCCGAAAGGTAGTAGGCCGAGCGGCGGAGTGTGTCAGCAAGTTGTGAACGACTGGCCGGATGATGTCGCCGGTTCATGCGATGCTGTTGATCCGAACTCACACTCCGTCCCGACGGGACTGTGATCGAAGAGGTGATCGATGGCAGAAAAGGTTGGCCCCGCGGCCGGTTATTCGGGCACCCCACTGTTGAAGAAGCTCGGCATCAAGCCGGGAATGCGCGGCGTGTTCGTCGACGTTCCGGAAGGCGTCGACCGGCTGTTCGAGGGAGCGCCGCTTGAACTCGCATCGCGCATGTCGGGCGAGTTTGACTACATGCATCTGTTTGCCCTTGAGCGCAAGGTGCTGGCCAGGAAGTTCCCGGTAGCCAAGCGCCACCTCCGGCCGGCAGGCACGCTCTGGGTGTCGTGGCCGAAGGCCGGAAAACTCGGAACCGACTTGAACGAGAACATCGTGCGGCAGATTGGACTCGACGCGGGACTCGTCGACGTCAAGGTCGCCGCGATCGACGAGACCTGGTCAGGTCTGAAGTTCGTCTTCCGCTTGACCGACCGGTAGCGGGCCCGACCAACCCAGGTTGCGAGTGCGGTTTACCTCTGCGCCGTGCGACCGCCCGAGCAGCAAGGCGTCGAGGTCGAGGTGCTCGTCTACCGCGTCGGCGAGATGGTCGATTGCATCGTCGAGCGATTCCGGCGCCGGCACGCCCAGCAGGCTCGAAACGAACTCGCCGTGCTCGAACAACCCGTGCAGATACACGCCGAGCACGTTGCCTGACCAGTAGCCGAGCCCATCGGGCAGAGCCGGGTGCAGACCGCGGCCGATGGTCGAGCCGTAGCGGATCTCGTACCCCGTCACACTCATCCCGGTTAGCGCCTGCCACGGCGGGGGCAGCACGGAGAACTCGGCCTGTGTGCGGCGCACGCGCTTGGCGGGTTCGAATTGTGTCTCGGCGTCGATCAGTCCCAGACCCTGAGCGGCGGCCTCCACGCCTACGGGATCGTGGATCGCGTGGCCGAGCATCTGCATCCCGCCGCAGATCGCCACAACGCGGGCCGGTCCGTCGATTGCCGCGGCCACCGCGCGGTCAAGGCCACGCTCGCGTAGCCAGGCGAGATCGGTCGCGACGTGCTTGGAGCCGGGCAGCACCACGAGGTTCGCGCGGGCCAGCTCGGCTGCGTTGCGGGTGTAGGCGACGTCGGCCACCTGTTCGAGCAGCTTGAACTCGTCGAGGTTCGACGCAGCCGGGTAGCAAAGCACCGCCACCACCGGTCGCGCGCCGTCGCCGTGTCTTGCGCGCCGTTCGTGTGCAACTCCGTCCTCGTCGGGCAGGCTGTGATCGAGCCATGGGATCACGCCGGCAGTCGGCACGCCGGTCATGCGCCGCAGGTCGTCCGGTCCGGGCGCCAGCAATGCCGGGTCGCCACGGAACTTGTTCAGTACGAAGCCGGCCACCATGTCGCGTTCCTCTGGCGCCAGCAGCGACCACGTGCCGTAGAGGTGAGCAAATGCACCACCGCGGTCGATGTTGGCGACGAGCGCCACTCGCGCGCCGAGATGACGCGCGACGCGCATGTTGGCGAGATCGACGCTGCGCAGGTTGATCTCGGCCGGACTGCCGGCGCCTTCTAAGACGAGGAACTCGAACTGCTCGCCCAGCGACTCGAGCGACTCCTCGATCGCCGGCCAGAGATGGTCCGCCCGCTTGCGCCACTCCATGCGAGAGAGCTCCTGGTCGGCGACGCCGCGCAGCACGACCTGGCTGCGCCGGTCTCCTTCTGGTTTGACGAGGACCGGGTTCATCCGCACGTCGGGCACGACGCCGGCCGCAAGCGCCTGCAGGTACTGCGCCGCTCCGATCTCGCCTCCGTCGACCACCCGCGCGTTGTTCGACATGTTGACGGCCTTGAACGGCGCCACCGCGAGCCCGCGACGACTCAGTAATCGCGCGATCGCCGTCGTGAGCAGGCTCTTGCCAGCCCAGCTGGAGACGCCCTGAATCATCAGCGCACGCGGTTGGTCACCAGTTCCCGAGGTCATCGCCCCATGATGATGGCCGACCGCTACGGCTGCTCAATCAGGAGCAGGCTTGCCGCTGTAATCTAACTCAACTAATTAGTTGATCAACTGATAAGATGAATACATGGTCGACGAACTCAGCACGACTTTTCAGGCGCTTTCTGACCCGACGCGCCGCGCGATCCTCGCGCGGCTGAGCAGGGGCGAGGCGACCGTCAAAGAACTCGCGGAGCCGTTCGACCTCTCACTCCAGGCCGTCAGCAAGCATGTTGGTGTGCTCGAAGACGCCGGCCTCATCCACAAGGACCGCCGCGCCCAGCTGCGCGTCTCGCGCATCGAGGGCGCTCCACTCAAATCCGCAGCCGATTGGCTGCTCGGTTACAGCAGCTTTTGGGACGACACGCTGGAACGCCTGGACGAGCAACTCAAGACGAACAAACAGAATTCGAGAAGGGCAGATCAAAATGAGTGAGCAGTTCGATCTAATCGTTACGCGCGTCTACGACGCTTCGCCACAGGAAATCTGGGACGTCTGGACAGACCCGCAGCAGCTACGCCAGTTCTTCGGTCCGGCCGGAACCACGATCCCCCTCGAGACCGTCACGATGGACGTTCGCGTCGGCGGGGAGTTCAGCCTCACGATGCACAACGACGTGAACGGCGACGAGTACCCGATGAAGGCCGAATACGTTGTGCTCGAGGAGCCGACGAAGATTCAGTTCAAGACCACCGGCGGCATCACCGGGACGATCGAGCTCGAAGACCTCGGCATGGGCAAGACCTTGCTCACCTGGACCACCGAGGCCTCGATCGACGCAGCCGATCGCGCCGGCGCAATCATCGGCACGCACAGCGCCGCCGACCAGCTTGGCGAGCTACTCAAGGAGGCCGCGACCCCTCGGTCGTGACCGACCGCCGAGCGCGAGCGTCGGCGAGATCGTGCCTGTCAGAACCTCATGGAGCCGGAGAGGGCAAGGTCAAACCACGCGAGTAGCGGATTCGCGGCGAGCTCGACGATGGGGATCTCGGCCGGAGATCGCCTGGAAGACCGGCGAGCGAGGCTTGCCGCGACCGGCTAACCGCTCCGCATCGGCTCGCGTGATCGGAAGGGTTTGCTCCGGCATCACGGGGCGGGATCGTGCGAAGTCTTAGCGGAAACAAGTTCATCGATTGGCACTACTTCCAGTTGAGCCATGCGGCAGCGATTCTTCATGTTGCGATCGCGTGTCACCACCGCGACCTGAGCGGTAAGGTCAGCGAAGCCCAGTTCGAGTGCACTGGCGATGATTTGATCATCGGCGCTTGAAGAGTCGAGCCATGGCGGGACGCTTTCGAAGCTTGGCTGGATGGCGATCTCCCTAAGCCAAAGGTCGCCAGCCACTTTGACTCCCTCCAGCGTGTTCCCGCGTCGATCAAACTCATTTAGTTGGTTAATGATCTTCGTCGCTTTTGGGCCGACGGATCCGTCGCGAGTCTTGAGTCGGTCAAGTTCCTGAATCACCTGGGGAACGATGACCAACGTAACCGGGCCCCCAGTGTCCCAGAGGGATACATCCGGCTGCCACAGGAACGCGTTGGTATCGGGGACGATGAATCGGCCGCCGTGATAGTTGGCGGTGGGCAGGTTTTCCACGATGGTGACCACCTGAGCCACTGCGTTCTCAACGGACTCTTTTATTGATTCGACCGACGCGCCGGGAGCACCGCGTGATCCGTTGTCCTGCTCGAGCACCCGTCGCAGTGGTATCAGCGCCTTCTCGAGCTGGTCAAGTCGCCTGGGCTCTGAAGATTGAACGGCATGACTGGCCAACCGAGCAAACTCATCGCTCGCTTTACGTGCCACCCCGAGAGGCGCTTGCGCGGGTTGCTCCAGGGGCGTCCACCGGTTGCTGTTCCACCCGACGATTATCACTCCGTTGGGCCTCGCGTTGATGTCCTCGAACACGACGCCACAATGGTCAAGGAACTCATGCTGGGTCCGAACTGCACACTCAGCTTGATCTCGAATCCGATCCAGGGTCGATTTCACTGCGATTCTTGCCGTCTCGGGTCACTCAGGAGTGTCGAAAAGACCGATCTGTGCCGGTTGTACTGGACCGCTTAGCCGTTCGACTCGTGGCAATAGTGCTGTCAGTTCCCTCGGCGTGTGGACTCCTACTGCCCCCTCCCGAAGGAGGATGCGATTCCCTTCCGGAGTAGAATCGGAGAACTCCAGCGTAAGCACCGGTCTGTTGATTCCGAGCGCCTGGCGGCCAGCGTTCAAAGTCCCGCCAGTGGGGCCTGCTTCGATCACGACCAGTGCCTGGCTCAGGGCAGCAATCACCCCGTTGCGCGTCATAGCGCCACCGACCGACCATCGTTGGTCGGGTGCGAACTGGGAGATCACAACGGTGCGATCGAAATCCAGCTGTCCTCTAAACGCTTGCTTGATACGAAATCGGCGGATTCCTTCCGCCAACACGATCACGGTGGTGCCTTTGGCGGCCAATGCGGCCAGGTGGGTCGTCGCATCAACGCCCTGGGCATAGCCCGAAACAACGGGCATGCCGAGCCGAGCAACTTCGCCTCCGCATGTTTGAGCCGCTCCAATGCCTCGGTCTGAAACATGACGTGATCCACACATGCCAATACCTGGGGTTCTTAATAGCTCGGCGTTGCCTTTCACAAAAAGAAAGGGTGGAGCGGATGGCAAGTCGAGCAAGGCACTCGGATACTCGTTGTCGATCACCGCGATCAGACTGATGCCGGCGTCATCTAGTTCGTGGGCGCTCTTCAAAAACGAATCCCGGTCTGGTTGGTTGAGCTTCCCCCAGATTGTGTTTGCTAACTCATCACCTTCCTGTTCGAGACTGCGCCGTACACGGACGCCAGCGCCCATAGAGTCAATGACGGCGAGTTGCATTGCAAACGACTCGAGACCAAGTGTCACCGGCTGCTCCTCATCGTTCTTACCCCCGCCAATCCGAGTACCGCTTTGGCTCCTGCATCCGACAGGACTGCTGCGACGCTCCGCATTGTTTCTCCTGACCGCAGGACGTCGTCAACGACGATTGGGACGCGCATTTCGGGCGGTGCGTCTCGAAGAACGAACTCGTGAGAAAGATCCAAGTCTGCGCTTGAGGAAGACTTCGCTTCGAGGCGTGACTCCGATCTGTTCGACACTTTTGCCCACGGTTTAGAAAGTGCGGTTGCCAGACGTGCCGCGAGTTGCTCACTCAAGCTCGTTTCGTTCGAGTCATGCCCCGGAACCGAGACCACGCAGTCTCCAAACGCAGAATAGAGGTGGTGGGTGCGAGCAACATTGGCCAAGCGGGTGACAAGCTCGTTGATGGCGGTCTCGCTTTGGCAGTACTTCGCCTGGTAGTTGAGTTCGCCGGCTTCAGTTCTACTCCATTGTTGGCTATCTGAGTGTGAGTCGGGATCCATGTAGTAGCCCAGCGCAACGGTGGAATAGAGAGGCGGTCGACAGGGCACCAATACAACGGTTTGTAGGAGGTCGAGTGTCGGAACGAGCGACTCGTACGCGCTGCGTTCGATCTCGTAGCAGTGGGTCCAGTCCGACCTTTCGTGCTGATCCAGCCGACGCTTCGCGATTTCGTCTTTTCCGACAATCCACCTGACCTGCTGCGCCGCGGCAGCGGGACCGCGCAGATAGAGGCGGTCGGCTTCAGGCGCCATTTCAACGAATTCGTATCGCTCAAGTGGATTGCCGCGACTGTCCTCGGTGAATGCGGAAAAGTCAATGAACATGGAGAACGTATGTTCGCAGACCGCTCCGACGGCACGTACAGCTTGAGCACAACGCAAGGAGTGAGGAATGGGATTGAGCGGAGCAAGTTCAAACTGAAACTTCACCGCACTCGAACGCTTGGCCCTTCTCAATTCCACGCGATTGCGACTGCTGGATCAAGTGCACGTACGCGCGGAACCGCGTCAGGCAGGCGCACTCCGACCGCGAGCTGTTCAGCAGGCGGGTCGTTCGAGCGTCAAAAAGGTTCTCGTCGCAATGAGATCCACGGCCTGGCGGCTGAGGTCGTCGGCGACGGCGTATCGAAACACAGCATCACAGCGGCACTGTGCCGACTCGCGTCGTCACCAGAATCGACGGTGGTACGGACCCTTCGTAGTTTATTGCACACGCGCTCTGAACTAGGTGTCCGCTGTGGGCGCAACGCGGTGAAACCCGAACTTCCGGTTTTGCCGCCTCAGGATGAGGTAGAGTAACCGGAACTTCATCTACCTCTCCCCCTCAGGAGCAAAGCCAGCTTGAATACACCTCAGAAAATATTCACCGCCGACACTGGCCTCCACGACCGCTTGCCGGATCTTGATCTGACTGTGAGCCAGCTACACCAGATCGTACGCGCCGGGGCGGTGGCACGCCGCCGTTCGTCACCCTTGCATCCGCGCAATCACGCCGGCTTCAACGACTGGTCGGAGTGCATCGCCGAGTCTCGCCGACTGCTGTTGCCCACCGGCTGGAAGAAAGAAGACGCCGACGGACTGCCGCTGATCGTTCACCCGAGCGGAGCCTTCGCCTTCACGGTGGCCACCGGCGACGGTGCGACCGGCGATGTTTCGCAGGTGCCACGCACCAAGTACCCCAAGGGAGCCAAGACGCTTCGCGAGGTGGCCAAGAATCAGCAGCCGTCGTTGTTTGAAGAGAAAGCCGAGCCGCTCACCAAGGCCACTCGTGATTTCTGGATTTTGCTTCGGGCTCGCAATGGCAACGAAGTCGCTTTGGAGTTCTCGAAGCCAAGCATCTACGCGGAGGCCACTAAGGAAAAGGCGTATGTTTCTGGCTGGTCGCAGCGCCTGATCGTTCCTTCCATCTCCATCTACCGCCAGGTGCCCAGCGACTTGTTAGACCAGTCCACTGGCGAGATCGATATTCAGATCGACAAGCGCTAAGGATGATCGGTGGTTTTGAACCCACGCGACTGACGGTCGCTCGCAAACGTCGGGCCATGACAAAAAAGGATCTGGCGCGCGAGGCAGACATATCTGTGCGCATTCTCAGTGACTACGAGCGCGGCGTTAGTGATCCAAGCGATGCCACGCTCAAACGGCTCGCTACTGCACTGCGTTATCCCATCGACTTCTTCACCGGCCCAGCGGTAGAAGAACTGACGACTGAGGTTGTTAGCTTTCGCGCCCTGACGAAGCTCAAAGCGCCCCAGCGAGATGCAGCGCTCAGCGCCGGCACGTTGGCCATGTCGCTGTACCAATGGACTGCTGCACGATTCAGTCTGCCCGATGTCGATGTGCCGTTTCTCCCGGATTGTGATGATCCAGAGATCGCGGCTGAGTTAGTTCGCCGGGAATGGAATCTCGGCAACAAGGCCGTTCCGAACATGGTCCACCTGCTTGAGTCGCGTGGCATTCGTGTTTTCACGCTAGTCGAGCAGTGCAAGGAGGTCGATGCCTTCTCATGCTGGTTTGAGAACGAGCCGTTTGTCTTTTTGAACACTCAGAAGTCGGGTGAGCGCAGCCGGATGGACGCGGCCCACGAACTTGCCCACCTAGTCTTGCATCGTCAAAACCAGATTCCGCAGGGTCGTGACGCCGAGCGAGAAGCCAAGGCATTCGCCTCCGCCTTTTTGATGCCTCGCGACGATGTCATGGCAGTGATGAACCAGTTCCCCGACCCGAGCATTGAGGAGCTTCTACAGCTCAAAGCTCGTTGGAAAGTGTCGATTGCGGCCCTCGTCTACCGACTGAACAAGCTTGGTCTTCTGAGCGAGTGGCATCACCGGAACTTGTGGATCGAGCTTTCCTCACTTGACATGCGGACCAAAGAACCTGATGAAATACCGCGCGAGACTTCCTTGGTGTTGCGAAAGGTATTCGCTTCACTACGTGACGATGGCGTGAAGACATCGGATGTGGCCAGACAACTCCGATTGCCGCATGATGAACTGACGGCGTTTCTTGTCGGGCTGGTGATGGTGCCGGTTGCAGGATCCAGTTCGCGAACGCAAGCACGTTCTGGACCACCGAAGCTCACCTTGATTGAAAGCTGACCACAGCTTTTACGTTGGCCAAGTGAAGCGAGTCGATTTTGAACTTCGACAAGCTGATGGAGCCAGACGGGATCGAACCGACGACCTCCTGCTTGCAAAGCAGGCGCTCTACCAACTGAGCTATGGCCCCTTGCGTTTATCGCCGGGCGCGAGTCCCGGGCGCGTCATGCAATCTTAGGCGGCTGCCGTATGATCGCCTTGATGCCGTCCGACGTTGAGCAGACAGCCGAGATCGAACAGGTCCTCGCCGAGCTCAGCGAACCCGGCGGCTTTGACGCGGCCGATCGGCGGATCGGCGCGATCGCACCCCAGCTTCAGAGCACGCTCGACAAGGCTCTCTCGGCCGGTGGCTGGTTCGATGACGCTCACGAAGGCGCGGTGCTCAAGGCCGCGACGACACCAGACGACGAGGCGCGTATCGATGCTGTGCGCAACTTCGTTCTCGAGCAGACCAGGCTGGGAATGCTGGTTGGCGTGGCCGTCGGATGGGAGATAGCCGAGCGCCTCGCCGAACGGCGAGGTCGCGGGCCTTCAGATCAGGCTTCCGTCGTGCCCGACCGCGGGGATCGGGCTGACGAAGGATGATGTGAGCGGGTCAAGCTTCACTGTGGTCGCGGAGCCAGTGGGCACGGTCTTTCCAGTCGTGTGCCATCAGGAGGCTGCCTGCCACAGCGAGTACGGCTCCAGTAAAACCGTGGTGCAGGCGCCAGCCCGCTACCCAAACCCGCTGCATGTCTCTGTCGTAACGAACCATTTCCCCATCCATTCACTAGGCCCGCGATCCCCCTCGCCGGCACTGTCTCAAACGTAACCCGTGAGCTATGAATAAGCAACCTATTTATCGGCATTTTGGAGGTCGGTGATAACCATGAGAGCCTCATCAGAATCACGTATTCGACTTTTTTTCGTCGTTTTTTCATTAGCGCTGACGGCCCTGTTCGGAGCCGGCTGCGGCGACGACGACGGCACAACGACCAGCAGCGGCGCTACGGCCGCGGCTACCGGTGAAACGAGCGCCGAAGTCACTTCGCAGGCCACCGGCGACACCGGCCAAACCTCCGGTGAGGGAACGACCTCAGAGACCGGCGATGGCGGCACCAGCGCGCAGCCGGAAAGCAAAGTCGGCGACGAAGAGGCTGCGCGGACTCCCGTAACCATGACGGTCGCCGGCAACCGGTTCACGGCGGGCACGGCCCGCAACGTCCATGTGCCGTCGTTCATCGCGATCGAGCTCGATGTGACCGTCGAGGGTCCGAACTCGAAGACATTGCTGGTTACGCGTCCGGGCGGTGCACAGAAGACCTTTACCTTCCCGGGTGGCGAGCGCTCTACGCGGCAGATCGAAGGGCTGCGTCCTGGGCGGTCGCTGATCGTCGCGATCGGCAGGGACCGGGTGACGGTCGTCGCCGACGCCGAACCGGGGCCGTAGCGGTTACGGGGTGACGGGCGTAGGCCCGTCGCTTGCGCCGGTCGCGCCCGTCGCACCCTGGGGCGCGCTGCTGCCGGTAGGACCGGTCGGCGGGGTGGGCGAGCTAGTCGGCGGAGTTGGAGAAGTCGCGGGTGGCTCCGGCGCGGTGGGCATGCCTGGCGTTTCCGTGCCCCCTGTGGGGCCGGTCGCGCCTTCGTCGGTGGGTGTGCCGGGCTCGACCACGGCTGTTGAGTGCTCTTCGTCGATGACCTCTGGCGAGGGCTCGGGCTTAGGGGCGACTTCAACCGGGTCGGTTGCGGGCGGAGCTTCGCTGGCCGGTGGTGCGGCCTCCTCGGCCTGCTCGCTAGCGGCCGCGAGATCGTCGGTGGCGTCTGTCTGAGCGGCCGCCGGTGGTTCGGGTGCGACGCCACCGGTGAGGTCCTTGGCGCCGATGTCGGCGGGTTGTGTGATGGCGGCGCCACGCGAGAGCGATCCGGTGTTGACGTCGTTCTTGGCTACCTGGGCCACACCGCCAGTGACGATCGCGGCGGTAGCCAGGCCGGCCCCGACCTTTGCGGCGATCGTGCCCAGGCCGGCCGAAACTCCAGCGCCGGCCGCTGCCGCGCTTGCTCCGGCGCCGGCGGCTCCCGCGGCTCCGGCTGCCCCGGTGACTCCGGTCGCGCCGGCCAGTCCGCCCGTGCCGGCCGCGGCGCTGCCGCCGAACAGCTTCAGCGCGAGGACGTTCTTCAGAGCGAGCAGCCCGCCGACGGGCGCCAGCACGGCAAGTTTGCGGTTGGTCAGCGTCAACTCCTTCTTGAAGGCGTTGCAGCGCTCGCAGTCGGCGATGTGGCGGCGAACCGGGGGCGAGATCTTCTGCAGGCCCTCGGCGACCGCACCGAGTTCGAGGCGGACCTCGTCGCAGGTCAGGCGCCGCGACTCGGCGGCCTCGGCCAGCGAGACGCGAGCGCGCACCAGCAGGCTCTTGACGCTGGGCACCGAGGTGTCCATCGCCTCGGCGATCTGGTCGTAGGAGAGATCTCCCATCTCACGCAACATCAGCGCGGTGCGCTGGGTCTCGGGAAGTTTCTTGACGTCACCGACGAGGTCTTCGAGATCGAGTTTGTCGTGTACGCGGTCGGCCGTCGCCACTGCGGCTCCGCCTTCGAAGACGTCCATCGAGTCGACACCCGACGGCCGTGGCCGGCGCAGGTGGTTGAGGCTGCGGTTGCGAGCGATGCGGTAGAGCCAGGGGCGAACGTTTAGTTCGCGTTCGTCGGCGAGCATCGCGCGGTAGGCGGCGACGAAGACCTCCTGCAGGATGTCCTCGGCGTCCTCGGCCGATCCGACCATGTGCCTGCTGAATGCCAGCAGGCGGGTGCGGTAGCGCGCGATCAGTGTTTCGAAGGCCGCGTCGTTGCCACGGCGTGTAAGCGAAACCAGCCGCTCGTCTGACTGCAGGCGAAGGAACCCGGCGCGCGGGTCCTTCAACAACGTGGGCGAGTTGACGCCCGGCTCTCTAAGAACGGAAGCTTCCATCTGTTCTCTATCTATCGACATAGACACCGATTACCCGAGAAAGTCGCGGTTAAGCCAGAATTGCTTCCCCGTCGCAATCGTTACTTTCATTGTGACAACCCTGCCCGGGTGGCGGAACGGTAGACGCGGCTGACTTAAAATCGGCTGTCCTAACGGACGTGTGGGTTCAATTCCCACCCCGGGTATCGCCCCTTCTTAACACGACATCAATCGGTGAGAGAGTTAGAATCCCTCATTAGACACGTCGTGCAATAAGTGGTTTTTGAAAGGCGATCCGAACGCCGATACCTACCACCTGCGCATCCCCAACCTATCCCCCTTCGGAGGACCAATGTCAGCGACGACTGCGCCAATCGCACCCCAGGCCACGCTCCCGGCCGATCAGATCGACTTCGTGGACCTCTACCGCCGCTGGGAGCACAACAACTGGTCGGCGATGGATCTCGACTTCAGCCAGGACAAAGTCGACTGGAACGAGAAGTTCGACGACTTCATGCGCAAGGCCGCGCGCTGGAACTACTCGCTGTTCTTCTTTGGTGAGGACGAAGTGGCCGACAACCTTTCACCGTTCATCGACGCCGCTCCGCTCGAGGAGCAGAAGTACTTCATCACCACCCAGCAGGTCGACGAGGCGCGCCACGCGATCTTCTTCTCGCGCTTCTTCAACGAGGTGATCGGCGTCAACGCCAAGAGCTACGCCGAGTCGCTCGCGTCCACCCAGCCCGACTTGACCTACGGCCTGCGCAAGGTCTTCGAGACGCTCAACCGCGTGACCGACGAGCTGCGCCGCGACCGTTCCATCCCGAAGCTGTCGCAGGCGATCACGCTCTACCACCTGGTCGTCGAGGGCACGCTGGCTCAAACCGGACAGCACTTCATCGCCGACTACCTGACTCGCATGGACGTGTTGCCTGGCTTTCGCGAAGGCATGGTCAACGTCGAGAAAGACGAGCAGCGCCACATCGCCGCCGGCGTCAAGATGCTCGCCGACTTCAACCGCCAAGACGACGAGGTCCGGCCGGCGATGCGCGAGATCCTTCAGGAGGTGTTGCCGTACACGATCGCGGTCTTCCGTCCGCCAAACGACGATGAGCGTTACGTCACCGTCTTCGGCGAGACGCTTCAGAACATCGCCGTCACCGGACAGCGCCAGCTTGACACCCGGCTGAACGCCGCCGGCATTCCCTCGCGCGGTCCAGAAGGCGTGCTGCCGTTCATGGACGAGGACATCACCTACGAAGAACGTGCCGATCGTTCCTTCGTGATGATGCGGGCCGGTCTCTTCTCGGGCGGCACCGAGCCGATCAAGAACGACCCTCAGGCGATTGGATATTTCTTTGACCTGATGAGCGCATCGGTCAACCCGAATCATGGTTTCAAGGAGGCGAAGGTCCTGCAGTGGGACTTCACCGACGCAGATCCATGGCACATTCGCATCGACAACGGAACTTCGGAGGCAGCGGCAGGTCGTGCGCCGGTCGCAGACGTCACGTTCACGACCAGCCTTGCCGACTGGATGGCGATCATCGATGGTCGCAAGCCGATCGCCAAGGCGCTGCTCACTCGCAAGCTCAAGGCAAAGGGCGACGTCAAGACGATGCTTGCCCTGCCGCGCGTGTTCGTGCGGTAGCCGATCGGGGCGGCACCGGCCGGTCATCGTTAACGTGTGGGGACGCGATGCACTGCGTTCCTCGCACCGCACATCTCCGCAAGATTCCCGCGTCCGCGCTGGGTGGCCTGCTGCTGGCGCTGGCCTGTGCGCTTGCGCTCGCATACGCCGGCACAGCGACGGCCGCAGGCTTCGAGTGGGAGGGGGTCGTCGCCAGCGGCCTCAATCCAGGTTCGATCGCCACCGATGCGGCCGGTCGGGTCTACGTTCCTCAGCGTGGTGCGGGGCTGGTCTACGTATACGACAGCGCGCGTAACGGCAATCGACTGCTCGGCTCGATCGGCTCGGGGCGCTTGCAGGATCCATCGGCAGTTGCCGTAGACAACCGGCTCACGATCTACGTCGCCGACGCCGCTCGCGACGCGATCGTCACCTTCGGCTCGTTCATAACCGGCGCCGAGTACCGCGGTACCGACGGTGTGGGCGGCACGGCGCTGGGCCAGATGCGCGGCGTGTCGGTGCTGGCCACCGATCCCGAACCGCGACTCTACGCCGGAGAGCAGGGCAACCAACGCGTGCAGGCCTTCGATCCGGCACGCGGTGCGCTTGGGTCGCTATTCGCGTTCGGTGTGTCCGACCCGCCTCCGTTCGGACCGCCGGCTGGGCTCACGCTCGATTCTTCGAATCGGTTCTACGTCAGCAGTGGCTCAGCCGGAAGCGACGTCCGCATGTTCGATACGCGTGGCATCTTCGTGGCCACGGTGATCGGCCCCGGCTCGGCTGTCGGCCAGGTCGACGGCGCCAGAGGACTAGACGCCGATCCCGCCAGCCGCCTGCTGGTCGCAGACAGCGGCAACGACCGTGTCGCGCTGTTTGACTCAGCGGCCGGCGGATTCGCGCCGCTCGCCGTGTTTGGCACGAGTGGCTCGGGCACCGGCCAGTTCAACAATCCCGCCTCGCTCGCTCGCGCTCCCGGCGCGCTGCTCTACGTGGCCGACGCCGCGAACAGCCGCATCGTTCGCCTGCGCTACGACGACGCCGACCACGACGGCGCGATCGACGCGCTCGACAACTGCCCGGGGCTGCCGAACACCGACCAGGTCAATCACGACGGCGACAGCGCCGGTAACGCCTGCGACGACGATGACGATGGCGACGGCCTGCCCGACGCCGCCGATCCGTGCGCGACGACCAACCCATTGCGAGACCTAAACCGAGACGGCTGCGCCGATCCGATTGTGAGGGCGCTGTCGCCGAAGAGCCGCGCGAACTTCCGGGCCGGTCGTGGCCCCGCGCGCGTAAGTGGCCGGGCACAGGCCGACACGGTCGGCGTGGCTCGCGTTCAGGTGGCCATCGTGCGCCGCTCTTCGGGCCGCTGCGCGTGGTGGAGTTCGCGACGGGGCAGATTTGTGAGTGGTTCTTGCGAGCGCCCGCGCTGGGTGCGCGCTCGGGGCACGTCGCGCTGGCACCTGACGACCGCGCGCTCGTCGTATAAGCGCGGCAGCTACTCGATTCGCGCGCGCGCCGTGCAGCGCGTGACCGGCGCGGTCGGGCAGGCGGCAGTGCCACAGTCGCGCTTCAGCGTCCGCTGAGCACGCAATTGACTCGCGAGTAATAAGTGCCGAATGGCACATATCTGCTCCAGGCCGATATGTATACTCGCCACGAACTTGCCGCCGAACTGTTCGTGCCCCCGGGCGCGGATAGGCGGGGGAACCACTGTTCGAAGCACTGGCGCCAACCGGCACAAGAGCTTCGGACCGGGGCGAATCGGCAACCGTGCCGGCAGACGATCTCGATCGAAAGCCGTCACAACCGCCGTAGCGCAGCTCTTTCAGCGCGAGCCCTTCAGCTAACCCCGTAGGCCCGTTCGAAAGAGACGCAATACCGCGCTGTACCCCAATACTGAAGTGAACCGAGCCTACGCTCAAATAGCCGCATTCCTATGCACAGTTTTCCTTGCCATTCCGGTAACGGCAAGCGCTGAGGGCACGGCCGGCGCCGGTGGCGGGACGGCCTTCGAGAAGCAGGTCGTCAGCGCGCCGCAGGGCGCCTTCGCGGGCCGCAACTCATTGATCGTCGGAAACTCAGAGCACGGTGCCACAAGTGTGCTCGTCGAGGCGCGAGGTGCCGACGGCCTCTGGACTCAGGTCGCGACCGTAGTCGCCGACGCCGCCGGCTCGTTCGAGATCCGCTGGACGCCGCCGACCGCGGGCCGCTACGACTTCCGCTTCACCCCGGCCGGCGCCGCGCGCGCGGCCGGCGACCAACCCGATGGTTCGCTCTCGGTGTATCGCCTGCAGAAGGCCACCTGGTACGGCCCGGGATTCTTCGGCCGCCGCACCGCCTGCGGCAAGAAGCTGACGCGCCGCACGCAGGGCGTTGCCCACCGCACGCTGCCCTGTGGCACCCGCGTTGAGGTCTTCTATGCCGGCCGCAAGCGCACGGTGCCGGTTATCGACCGCGGACCGTTCGTTCGCGGCGTTTCCTGGGACCTCACTTACGCGACTGCTCGCTCGCTTGGCGCGCTCTCGACGGTGCGGCTCGGCGCTCTCCCGCTCAGCTAAACCACTCTGCCCCACCCTTCGCGGTGGGGTCACAGCATTCGTTCCTCATTTTCGCGTAAAGTCATCCGGGACCGCTGAATCGGTCATGCAAAGCGGCTAAATTTACGTGGCAGTAACAATCCGATCTGGACCAATATCGAACACTGCTCGATGTCGTCTGGCGCGGTCGATTTCCCACCCCCTCTAAAACACAAGCTAAGGAAATCTGCGAATGAGTTCGTCCAAGCCCGACCATTTCCTCATCGTCGACGACCATCCGGTGCTGCGAGAAGGCGTCGCAAGCGTGCTGCGCCTGCGCTTTGACGGTGCCGAGACGACCCAGGCGGCAACCGTAGACGAAGCGATCAAGCTCGTCGGCAAGAAGCGCCTGAGCGCCGTGATCGTCGAGCCGCACCTCGGCTCGTTCGACGCGACGACCTCGATCAGCAAGCTGCGCAAGTCGATCGACGCGCCGATCGTGGCCTTCGCCGCGGAAGGCAACATGCGCCTGCTGGCCGAGGCGCTGAAGTCCGGGGCGCGCGGCTGCGTGCGCAAGGACTCGTCGCCCGATGTACTGACCGACGCCATCAACTCGGTGCGCGAAGGCAAGTTCTACATCGACGCATCGCTCGCCAGCGACGGTGAGCCGAACCTCGGCGAGGAGGCGCGCATCCTGACCGAGCGCCAGCGCCAGATCCTGCAGATGTACGCCGACGGCGCCCACACCGAGCGCGTCGCCGAGACGCTTGGTCTCTCTACCGAGACCGTTCGCACGCACACCAAGCGCATCCTGGCCAAGCTCAACGCCCGCACGCGCACGCACGCCGTGGCCGAGGCGATCCGCAACCAGGTGATCGACTGACGAATTCGTGAGTGTCCCGTCGCGCCTGTTTGGCGCGGCGGGCGTCGCGGACCAATGGGCGGTCGCCCGAGGGCGACCTCAGCCGTAGCGCGCGCCGGTGATCTCGCGCAGCTTGGCGCGGTTGTGCGTGGCGAGCACGCGGCGAACTGTGCCGCTGCGCGAGCGCATCACGAGCGACTCGGTTGTGGCCTTGCCGCGCGGGTAGCGAACTCCCTGCAGCATGTCGCCGTCGGTCACGCCGGTGGCGGCGAAGAAGACATCGTCGCCCTTCACGAGGTCGTGCTGGGTGAGAACCTGGTCGAGGTCGTAGCCGGCGTCGATCGCGGCGCTGCGCTCTTCGTCGTTGCGCGGCCAGAGACGGCTGACCATCCTGCCGCCCATGCAGTGGATCGCGGCGGCTGAGATGACGCCCTCGGGGGTGCCGCCGACGCCCCACAACAGGTCGATCGGCGAGCGCTCGCTGACGGCCATCAGTGCGCCGCTGACGTCGCCGTCGGTGATGAAGCGGATTCGGGCGCCGGCCTCGCGGATCAGCTTGGCCTGCTCTTCGTGGCGCGGGCGGTCGAGCATGATGACGAGCACGTCGCTGACGGTTTTGCTCTTGCGCTCGGCGATCAGCTTGACGGTCTCGCCGATTGGACGATCGAGGTCGAGCAGGTCGGCGATCTCGTCGGTGCCGGCCAGCTTCTCCATGTATACGCAGGGGCCTGGGTCGAACATCGTGTTGCGCTCGGAAAGCGCGATCACGCTGAGCGCGCTGGGAAAGCCCTTGGCGGTCAGCGTCGTTCCTTCGAGGGGATCGACTGCGATGTCGACTTCGGGCGCCGAGCCGTCGCCGATGCGCTCGCCGTTGTAGAGCATCGGGGCTTCGTCTTTCTCGCCCTCGCCGATCACGACCGTGCCGTCCATCGGCACCGAGTCGAGCACGAAGCGCATTGCATCGACGGCTGCCTGGTCGGCGGCGATCTTGTCGCCGTGACCGACCCAGCGGGCGGCCGCGAGCGCGGCGGCTTCGGTTACGCGCACCAGCTCGAGCGCGAGGTTGCGGTCGGGCGCGGTGTCGGTGTGACGGTTGAGGATGCTTTCCGGCTGTGCCATCGGCGGGAGTTACCCTAGCGCGCCAGCGCCGCGGTGGGCGGCCGGCCGCCGCACGGCCGTGCGGCCATCTTTATGATCGAGAGATGGCCTGGATGCTGGTGGCACTCGATGACGACACGCTGGCGGCGGTTATCGATGACGCCCGTGTGCGCTCGCTCGACGGCCCCACGGAATTTCTGCTCGTTACGCCGAGATCGCCGAGCTGGGGAGATGAACGCAACCTCGGCGACGGCTACCTCGCCACGCTCGACGAGCGCGTTTCCACGCTGCTGGCCGAGGGGGTGCAGATCGAGCACGAGTGGTTGCCTGGCGAGGATCTCGCCGCGGAGGTCTCCGAGACCGGCGACGCGCATGCAGTAGAAGGCGTCGTCGTCGCCCATCACAATCCCAACCATGCGATCCCCGACCCCGAAGCGTTCGACGACGCGATCCGCGAGGCACTGGCCGTGCCGCTCGACGTGATCTCGCTCGAGTAGCGTCTCCACGAACTTGCGACTGCTCCTCGTCCGTCACGGCGAGAGTGAGTGGAACGCCGCCGGCCGCCTGCAGGGCCAGGCCGATCCGCCGCTCTCGAATCTCGGCCGCCACCAGGCGGCCCGTGCCGCCGCGCGCCTCGTCGACGAGCCGATCGACGCGATCGTCGCCAGCGACCTGGCACGCGCGTCGCACACGGCCAGGGCGCTGGCCGATGCCGTCGGCCTGCCGGTCGTTGAGCGGCAGGATCTGCGCGAGGTCGACCTCGGCTCGTGGACCGGCGCCGCACGCGAAGAGATCGAGGCCGCCGATCCAGAGGCCTGGCGCCGCTGGCGCGTCGAGGGTGTAGAGGGCTGGGACGGCGGTGAGCGCTACGCCGAGGCGATGCAGCGTGTCGCCGGTGCCGTAACGTCGATCGCCGCCGAGTGGGCCGGGCGCACGGTTGTGGCCGTCAGTCACGGCGGCTGCATCCGGTTGGCGACCTGTCACCTGCTCGGCATGCCGGCCAGCGACCTCGGCCGGATCATGTCGATCGGCAACGCTTCGATTACGGAGTTTCTCGTCGAGAGCGACGGCGGCGGCCGCATCGTGCGCTTGAACGACATGGCCCATCTGCTCGACACCACCACCGCGGACGACCTCGAGCCTTCGGCGACGACCGAGTTCGAGGCGCTGGGCTAACGCCGCTCCCGGTTGACGCGCACGACGCCCGGCGCCGCATCGAGGGAACGCCCAAAAACTAATTAGACTCGGCGCCAGTGGACCTGCGCGATACACCCGCGGAAGCAGAACTGCGCAAAGAGCTGCGCGGATGGCTCGAAGCCAACTGGCGCGAGGGCATGAGCCAGCAAGAGTGGTTCGCCGTGCTCGCCGATAGTGGCTGGGCGGCGCCGCTGTGGCCACAGGAGTACGGCGGTCGGGGTGCCAGCGCCAGCGAGGCGATCATCTTCAATCAGGAGCGCCAGGCGATCGGCGCCGAACCGCCGCCGCGCGGGATCGGCGTACCGATGGCCGGCCCGACGATCATCCAGCACGGCACAGAGCAGCAGAAGCAGCGCTTCCTTGCGCCCATGCTGCGCGGCGAGGAGGTCTGGTGCCAGCTCTTCAGCGAGCCCGGCGCCGGCAGCGACCTCGCGGCGATCGCCACCAAGGCCGAGCGCGACGGCGACGAGTGGGTGATCAACGGTCAGAAGGTCTGGACTACCCACGCCCAGCTCGCTCGCTGGGGCATCCTGATGGCGCGGCATGATCCGTCGCTGCCAAAGCACCAGGGCATTACCTATTTCATCTGCGACATGCACGCCGAGGGCGTCGAGATCGTCCCGCTCAAAGAGATGACCGGCGAGGCGATCTTCAACGAGGTCTTCCTCTCCGACGTAAGGATCAGTGACGACCTTAGAGTCGGGCAGTTGGGCGAGGGCTGGAAGGTCTCGATGACGACGCTCGCCAACGAGCGCATGGCCCTGGGCCTGGGCGGGCTCGGCGGCACCGCCGCCGGCGCGCCGGTCGACCTCGCCGAGGCCGATGCCGAAAGTTCGCTCGAGACGATGGGCAAGTTCATCGCCCGCGGTCCTCACGCGCTGGTCGAGCTGACCAAGCGCGCCGGTCTGGCCGAAGACCCGCTCACCCGCCAGCGGTTGGCGAAGGTCTACACGATGTACGAAGTCAACCGGTTCACCGGCTACCGCATCACGACGGCTCTGATGAAGGGGCAGGGACCGGGTGTCGAGGCATCGACCGGCAAGCTCGCCTACAACCAGCTCGTTCGCGCCGTTGCCGACTACCTGATCCACCTTTCCGGCGCGGGCGCGATCGGCGCGCCCGACGACGACAAGCTGATGAAGACGGCCGAGCGCCTCAACCTCGTCGTGCCGGCCACCTCGATCTACGGCGGCACCGACCAGATTCAGCGCAACATCATCAGCGAGCGTGTACTGGGCATGCCCAAGGAGCCGCGTGGCGACGCCGAGATCCCGTTCAGCGAGATCAGAAAGGGTGCGGCGTAGCGCCGCCGCGGGCTAGATGAACTTCGCCTTCAACGACGAGCAGCGCGAGATCCAGGCCGGCGCAAAGCGGCTGATGGAAGAGACCGCGCAGCTCGACCGCGTGCTCGAGATTGCCGCGACGCCTGAAGGCTTCGACCGCGATGACTACGCGCAGCTGGCCGAGCTGGGCTGGACCGGGCTGCACATTCCCGAGCAGCACGGTGGCGTCGGGCTGACCTACGTCGAACTGGTCGTCGTGCTCGAACAGATGGGCATGGCGCTGTATCCCTCACCCTTCTTCGCCAGCATTTGCATGGCGGCCAGCGCCCTGATCGAAGGTGCCGCCGCCGCGCCATTGTCAGACGACAACGCTGCGTTGCTTGCCGCGATCGCAGCCGGTGAGAAGACGGCCACGCTGGCCTATGTCGAGCCCGGCGGCCGTTACCGCCCGCCTGACGTCAAGCTCACGGCTCGCGCCGACGGCGGCGACTTCGTGCTCGACGGCACCAAGAGCTACGTGGTCGACGGCCACACCGCCGACGCGATCGTCGTCGTTGCCCGGACAGGCGAAGCCGACGGCGAAATCGCCCTGTTTGCGGTGCCCGGCGACGCACCCGGTCTTACGCGCTCGGAGGCCCATAGCGTCGATCAGACGCGCAAGGTCGCGACGCTTGAGTTCAACGGTGTGCGCGTGCCGGCCGCCGCAGCGATCGGCGAGCCGGGCAACGCTTGGCCCACGCTGAACTCCACCATGCAGCTGGCCGGTGTCGCGCTGGCCGCGGAGTCGCTGGGTGCGGCGCAGCACTGTTTCGACACCGCGCTCGCCTACACCAAGGACCGCTTCCAGTTTGGCCGGCCGATCTCTTCGTTTCAGGCCGTCAAGCACATCTGCGCCGATCTGCTGATGGCCGTCGAGCAGTCGCGCAGCGCCACTTACTACGCCGGCTGGGCAGCCGCCCAGCAGCGCGACGAACTGCCGGTCGTCGGCCCGCTCGCGAAGGCCCAGGTACACGACGCCTTCTGGGACGCCGCCCGCGCCAACATCCAGCTGCACGGCGGCATCGGCTTCACCTATGAACATGAGGCGCACTACTACTACCGCCGCGCCACGGCGGCGCGGGCGATGCTCGGCGATGGCGACTTCAACCGCGAGATGATGTTGCAGGGGCTGGGATTGGCGCCTGCTTGAGCGCAAGGACGATCGCCGGTAGGCTGCGAGCATGAGTCATTCGTTCGCCGGCCGATCGACGCGGGCGTTGGTCTGCACGCTGTTCGTCGCGGGGCTCGCGGCGGCGTGCGTGCCTTCTGCTCCGGCCGCCACTTTCACTGTCACGAAACTCGTCGACACCCGCGACCTCGCTTGCGACGCGGATTGCTCGCTGCGCGAGGCGATCGATGCGGCCAATCTTGACGGGACCGCGGACACGATC
>JACRKX010000014.1 GCA_016219715.1 Actinomycetota bacterium
ATCAGCTAGTCGCGTCGATCGATCCCGTCATCGAACCGTTCACGGCCGAGCATGCCGAGATCGCCCGCGACGCTTATCGCGAGTTCGGCCGAGGTTCAAGCCATCCTGCCCGATTGAACTTCGGCGACTGCTTTGCCTACGTGCTCGCTTATGCGACCGAAGATCCGCTGCTATTCAAAGGCGACGACTTCACTCACACCGACATCAAGCCGGCGGTGAGTCCGGGCGCCTGATCAGCCGCCGGTACGAATGACCGGCGCGTGTTGCGTGACTACCGGTAGCTCGAAGCCCAGTGGCTCGGCAGCCTCCTGGAAGACCGGCAGCTCGCGGGGTGTCATCGCCACTATGCCGCGGGCGGCCTGGCGGATCGCCTGGGCGGCCGGGTCGTCGGGGTCGGCCACGACCAGTGGCGTGCCCTCGTCGGCGTGTACTCGCAGCGGCTCGCTGATCGGCGCTTTGCCCAGCAGTGGCACGTCGAGTTCATCGGCGAGCTGCTGGCCACCGCCCTCGCCGAAGATCGCGAAGCGCTCGCCACCGGGGGTGGTGAAGCCGCTCATGTTCTCGATCACTCCGAGCACCTCGATGTTGACCTTCTTCGACATCTCGGCCGAGCGCTTGGCCACCGTCTGCGCGGCCGGCTGCGGTGTGGTGACGATCACGAACTTGCTCTGCGGCAGCAGCTGGGCCAGCGTCATCGACACGTCGCCCGTGCCTGGCGGAAGATCGAGCAGCAGGTAGTCGAGCTCGCCCCACTCGACGTCTTCGAGGAACTGCTGAATCGCCTTGTGCAGCATCGCGCCGCGCCAGACCACGGCCGCGTTCTTCTCGATGAAGAAGCCGATCGACATCACCTTCACGCCGCCTGCCGCCTCGAGCGGCAGGATCTTGCGCTGGTCGTTGACCTTCGGCCGGTCGTGCACGCCGAGCATGCGCGGGATGCTGTAGCCGTAGACGTCGCAGTCGACGACGGCAACCCTGTGGCCCTCTAGTGCCAGCGCGGCGGCGAGGTTGGCGGTCATCGTCGACTTGCCGACGCCGCCCTTGCCCGAGCCGACGCAGATCACGTTGTGGACCTGGGCCAAGGCTCCCTGCGGAAGCGCGCCGCGACCGAGCTTGGTGCGCAATTCGCCCTTCTCGTCTTCGGAGAGAACGTCGAAGCCGACGTTGACCACCTGCACGCCCGGCAGCGCCGTGGCCGACTCGGCTACCGCCTGCTGGAAGTGCCCGCGAATCGGACAGCCCGGCGTGGTCAGCGAGATGACGATGTCGACGACGCCATCGGCCTTGATCTCGACCGATCGGACCATGCCGAGGTCGACGATCGAACGCCGCAGCTCGGGGTCGATGACGGGGCGAAGGGCCTCGCGGATCTCGTCCTCGGAGGGCATCGAATCTGTGATGGGGGCATCGTTCATGCGCCCGTGATTATCGCAGGGCGTGGCTTTAGCGCCGTTCAGCGGAATCGGTCTGGTTTGCCTCGTGGCGCCGCGAATCGGCGGCCGCGAAACGCGCCCGTCGCTCACAAGGTGTGCAATGCGCTTCGTATCCGTGCGGAAAGATCTGCACCGTCAGCTTGGCGCCGCAATCGGGACAGCGGCGGTCGGGCTCGAGCTGCCGGCGCCGCGCCTCGTCCATGCGACGGGCGCGGAACTCCTGAGTGCGCTGCCCCGGCGGCTCCCGCCGGGGCTCTTCGAACGGTTCGCGCGGTACCTCTTCGATGCGCTCGTCGCCCACTAAAGCACCCTACTGGCGGCCGTGACCGGCATCTTGAGGTCTTCGAGCATTGCCAGGTCGGTGTCGACGGTCTGGCCCAGCGTGGTCAGATAGTTGCCGGTGATCATCGCGTTGATTCCCGACTTCAGGCCCATCGCCTGGAGGTCTCCGAGCGTGACCTCGCGGCCGCCCGCGTAACGCAGCGTGACGCCCGGCATCGCCAGCCGGAACAGTGCGATCGTGCGGATCGCCTCGGTTGGCGAGACCAGTTCGTTGTCGGCCATCGGCGTGCCGGGGCGCGGGTTGAGGAAGTTCATCGGGACCTCGCACGGGTCGAGATCGGCAAGCTGGAAGGCGAACTCCACACGCTGCTCGCGCGTTTCGCCGAGACCGATGATCCCGCCGCTGCAGAGCTGCATACCGGTCTCGACGACCAGCTCACAGGTTTTGCGACGGTCCTCCCAGGTGTGCGTGGTGCAGACCCGGTCGAAGAAACTCTGCGGCGCCTCGAGGTTGTGGTTGTAGCGGTGCACGCCGGCGTCGGCGAGCGCGTAGGCCTGATCGCGGGTCAGCAGGCCGAGCGAGCAGGCCACATCGAGGCCGGGCACGTTGTCGTAGACGAGCTTCGTGCACTCGAGCACGTGGTCCATCAGCCGCTCGTCAGGTCCGCGAACCGCGTAGACGATGCAGAACTCGGTGGCGTTGGTGGCGGCGGTTGCCTCGGCGGCGGCCAGCAACTGTTCGGGCGGGATGAAACCAGTCGGGGCCACATCGCTGCCGAAGGTCGAACTCTGCGAGCAGAAGTTGCAGTCCTCGGGGCAGCCGCCGGTCTTGCCAGAGATGATCGAGGCCATGCCGACGCTCTCGCCGCAGTAGTCGAGGCGGACCCTGTGGGCGAGGTCGGCGAGGTGGGCGAGCTGGTCGTCTGGCAGCGCCTGGATCTGTAGTGCTTCGTCGATCGTGATGCGTTCGCGATCGACGAGCAGTCGCTGCTCGGCGATCTTCAGGATCTCCGCGGGCTCTGCGGCGGGCTCAACAAGTGTGCTCGAAGCGGACTGGTCGGTCATGAGGCCTCCTTGGCCATTGGTCGATCGATTGCGGGAGACTACTGGTCACCGCCGGCGCGCAGATCGGCGAAGGCTTGGAACAAAGGTACGAGCATGCCGCTCTCGGCCTGTTCGCTGATCGTCGCGGCGAGGTCGCCTCGCATCGCTTGCTTGGTCATCGTGTAGGCGAAGCTGTTGAGTCGCGCGGCCTCGGCTGCGATCTGACCGGCACGCTCGCGCACGGCGCCGGGCTCGACCAGCTCGTCGAGGTAGCCGACTTCGTAGGCACGCGCCGGTTCGTAGACGCTGCCGTGCAGCAGGCCGGCGCCGAAAGCCGACGGCACCAGGTGAGCGCGCGCGAGATCCATCGCGAAGCCGCCGAACGGGATGCCGATCGCAACCTCGTTGAGGCCGATCTTGTAACTGCCGGTGGCGCCGACCGAGCGGTCGCAGGCCAGCAGGATCACGGCGCCGCCGGCGATCGCGTGACCTTCGACGGCGGCGATCACCGGCTTCGGAAAGATGAAGATGCGGTGCGCCAGGCGCGCCATGTCCGGGCCGATCGTGCCGAGCGCGTCGCGGTCGATCGTCTGCATCCATTTCAGGTCCATGCCGGCCGAGAAAAAGCCCTCGCGCCCAGCGATCACGACCGAGCCGACATCTTCGTCGGCCTCGGCGGCGTCGAGCGCGGCGAAGAACGCGTTGAAGATCTCGGTGTTGAGCGCGTTGGGTCCGCCGTCGTCGAGGGTCAGCCAAGCGACGCGATCGCGCACCTCGTAGGCCAGCGCCGTGCCCGCCGCCACCGGTGAGTCACCACTCATGCGCGAGAGCATAACGCCAAACAGACTCTGCAAGATGGCTATCGAGTTGGAGATTATGGTCAACTTGATCTCTTGTATTTCCGGGTAAATATCGATCGATCTACCTGAAACGGGTCATATCTAACGCGTTTTCACATCGAACAAACGTCCAGTCGCCATGAACGCACGCAAGGCATGCCCTTGAAATGGCGATATTCACGAGGTAACCGACGCTCCTCGTCGAATCGAACATGTCCCAAGAATCAGCCAACGCAGAGATCTCGCGCATCGAAGACTTCGGTCTGGTCAGTGACGACTCGCTGATGCGGCGGATCGGCCTCGGCCTGATCCTGCTGGGCGGCACGATCGAGATCGTCTACTCACTGGCTTTTCGAGCGCCTGACTGGACCGACGCCGCGGCGATCGGTCTGTTGCTGGTGGCCGCCGGAACCACACTGGTGATGCCGCTGGACCGCGTCTCGCCGCGCTGGATCATCTTGCCGCTGATGTTCGGCCTGGCCTCGGTCTCGCTGATCGCGATGGGCGACGAAGTCGACGTCGGTATGGGCTTCATGTTCTTGCCCGCCGCGGTGATGATGATCTTCTTCTGGCACGACGCGCCGGCCAAGTGGTTCGTGATGGCCGTCGTCGCCGCCCTCTACGTGGCAGTGCCTGCGGTCTGGGGCGGGGACGAAGCGATCGTCGAGTCCCTGACCACGCTGCCGATGCTGGTCGCCGCCAGTGCGCTGCTTGGCATGCTCTTTCACCGCTTCCGCCGGTCCACCGTCGAGCAGGCACGCTTCCGCGGCACGATCACCGCGTTGCTGATGGCGCTCGACGCCCGTGACGACCACTCGATCGAGCACTCCTCGGATGTGCTCGGCGTCGTCAGTTCGGTTGCCGAGGACCTTGGCCTCGATTCGCGCGAGCAGCTGCACGTTGCCGATGTGGCGCTGTTGCACGACATCGGGAAGATCGGGATCCCCAACGAGATCCTGACCAAGCCGTCGAGCCTGACCGACGAGGAGTGGGACGTCATGCGGCGTCACCCGGTCATCGGCGAACGGATCCTCAATGAGGTTCCCGGCTTCGAAAAGGTCGCGACCGCCGTGCGTCACGAGCACGAGCGCTGGGACGGCAAGGGATACCCCGACGGATTGCGCGCCGAGGCGATCCCGCTCGCCAGTCGCATCGTGCTGGCCTGCGACGCCTACGACGCGATGATCTCCAAGCGTCCGTATCGCGAGCCGCTGACCGAAACCGAGGCGCGCGAACAACTGCTGCGCAATAGCGGCACCCAGTTCGACCCGCGCGTGGTCAACTCACTATTGAAGACTCTCGAGCGCCGTGGTATCGAGCGCATCCGCAACGGCGGAACGGGCACTGCGGTTACGAGCATCGACCCTGAAGAGCGCAGTGAGGCCGAGTCGTTGCGTGGTTTCCGCGGCGTCGGGGAGGAGCCCTCCGTCGGGCATCCCAAGCGCCTGATCTCGTCGATCGTCAGCAAGGTGGCCTCGTTTTGAGCACGCGCACCGCCAGCGCAGCCGGAATTGAGCGTCGCCGCGCCGAGGACGCTCGTCAAGAGCAACTCCTGATGGGTCGCGCGATGGCCTTGATGTTCGCCGCGGCGATCCCGTTCGTCATCTTCTGGGTCGCGCTTGCGGGTGAGCCCGATTCCGTGGTCTTCGGTTCGATCGCGATCTGTGTGCTGATGGCGTGCATCTCGATGGTGATGGCCACCGCACCGGTGCCAAAGTGGGCGTTCGTCGTCCCGCTGCTAGTCGGAACGGGTGTGCAGGTCCTGATCACGCAGCACTTCGAGCGCAGCTACGGCGGCTTCTTCCTGCTGATGCCGGCCACCTACACCGCCGTCTTCTTCTGGCGCGAGCGCGTCACGTTCGGTCTGTTGATGGTCGTCTACACGGCGGCCTACATCGCTACGCCGCTGATGGTCGCCGACGATCTCGCGCGCGTGATCTCGACGACCCCGATCTTTCTCGCCCTGGTGCTGACGACCGGTTACCTGGGCTCGCAGTCTCAGGGCATGGCGCGCCGCAAGGGCCGCTTCCAGTCGACGATCTCGTCGCTGCTGGTGGCGCTTCAGGAGCGCGACGGCTACACCGCCGACCACTCCGAGGAGACCGTCGACCTGGCGATGGCCGTCGGCGACGAACTCGAGATCACCGACGAGGAGCGGGCCGTGCTGGCCGACGTGGCGCTGCTGCACGACATCGGAAAGATCGGGATCCCGAACGAGATTCTCAACAAGCGCAGCGGCCTCGACGACCACGAGTGGGAGTTCATGAAGAAGCACCCCGAGATCGGCGAGCGAATCGTTGCGCCGGTTCCGGGCTTCCTACCTGTCGCGAAGGCGATTCGCCACGAACACGAGCGCTGGGACGGCCAGGGCTACCCCGACGGCATATCGGGTGAGGAGATTCCGCTGGCGAGCCGCATCGTCCTGGTCTGCGATGCCTTCCACGCGATGATCACCGACCGCCCCTACCGCAAGTCGATCGGTATCGAGCAGGCCAGAGCCGAGATGGTCCGCCACGCCGGCACCCAGTTCGATCCCAGCGTCGTCGACGCGCTGCTCGCCGTCGTCGACTCCGGCATGATCCCCGAGTCGGTCGGACAGGCCGCCTGGGACGGCGTCACCAACGCCGCCGCCGACGCCGTCACCGAAGACGCGCCCGGCGCCACCGCCGAAGCCGCCGCCTGATCGCACGCCGGCCGCAGAGGCCGCCAGGGGAGCGGGGGTGACTGGTGCTCCCGCGCTCGGACCCTCGTCGATCCCGATACGCGCGTGCAGCTTGCGCAGCCATGCCGGAGACCACCAGTTCCAGTCGCCGAGCAGCGCCATCAGCGCCGGCACCAGTAGCGCGCGCACGATCGAGGCGTCGATCGCCACGGCCAGCGCGGCACCGACGCCGAGTTCTTTGATGAAGACGATGCCCGAAGTGCTGAAGGTGAGAATCGCGACGCAGAAGAGCACGGCCGCGGAGCTGATCACGCGTCCGGTGCGCGAGACACCGGTTGCGACCGAGTCGGCGTTGCTCATCCCCGAGTCGTAGAACTCCTTGACCCGTCCCAGCAGGAAGACGCCGTAGTCCGTCGCCAGGCCGAAGGCCAGGGCGAACAGCAGCACCGGCTGGGTCATTTCCATTGCGCCCTGACTTTCGTAGTCGAGCACGCTCTCGAAGCGCCCGTCCTGGAAGATCCATACGAGCACGCCGAAGGTGGCGCCCAGTGTGAGCAGGTTCATGATGAAGGTCTTGACCGGCAGTACGACGGAGCCCGTCATCAGGAACAGAACGACAAAGGTGAAGACCGCGATCACCCCCAGCGCGAGCGGCGTGCGCTCGAGGATCGAGTCGCGCTGGTCGACGAAGGCCGCGGAGTCGCCGCCCACCCAGCGCTGGGCCGGAGCGGCCAGTGCTCGCACTTGGTCGACCGACCGCTGTGCGCTCTGCGAGTACTGACCACCTTCCGGGAAGACGTCGAATTTCCACGAGCCTTCGCCGACGACCTCGACCTCGCCAACGCGCTCGACGTTAGGCAGCTCGCCGACGCGCGTGGCATATGCGTCGACGCGGTCGGTGAAGCGTTCGAGCCGGTCGGACCGGTGCTCGATCGAATCGGACCGCGTCTTGAGCCGGTCGGCCCGGCGTTCGAGCGATTCAGAGCGACGTTCGATGCTGTCGGCCTTGCGGCGCATGCGCGCGGGGTCGGCGGCGTAGGCGCCAGTGGCCAGCAGCGCGGCGTCGCGGCGCAAGTCGCGCTCGTCGGCCGCGAGTTCGCGAGCGTCGCGCTTGACCCGCCGCGCGTCGCGTGCCAGGTCGACCGCGTCGTAGCGATCGCTCTTGAGCAGCACCCATGCCGCAGAGTTGGCGTCGCCGGGCGGAAATTCGTTGTCGACCGTCTCCTGCACGACGCGCGGAGGAATCTGCTTGCCGAGCACGGTCGCGTCGACCGAGGTGAAGTCGATCTTCGCCGCCGGAATCGTCATCGCCAGCAACAGGCCGATCGTGACGATCGAGACCAGCAGCGGACGTTTCATCACCGAGGTGGCCAGCCGGTACCACAGCCGCATCGAGTGCTCGGCCGAACGGCGCGGGATGCCGAAGCGGTCGATGCGCGTGCCCAGCAGCATCAGTAGCGCCGGCACCAGTGCCAGTGCCACGGCCGCCGAGACCAGAGCCACCGTGGCACCGCCGATACCCATCGAATAGAGGAACTTCAGCGGGAAGATCATCATCGCGCCGATCGCCGCGGCCACCGTCATCGCGCTGAAGGCGACGGTGCGGCCGGCCGTGGCAACCGTGCGGCGCACCGCGTCGGGCGTTTCGGCACCGGCTGCGATCTCCTCGCGGAAGCGCGTCACCAGCAACAGCGAGTAGTCGATCGCGAGGCCCAGGCCGAGGCCGGTCGTGAGGTTGAGCGCGAAGACCGAGAGGTCGGTGAGCTGGTCGAAGGCGCGAATCAGCGCGAAGGTGACGGGAATCGTGATCGCACCGACGAGGATCGGAAGAAATGCCGCGATCAGTCCACGGAAGACGAACAGCGCGATCAGGAACAGCAGCGGGAAGGCCATCAGCTCGGCGCGCTCGAGGTCCTCGGCGATCGTGGCCGAGACTGTGTGCTGGGTGACCTCGGCGCCGCCGAGCAGCACTTCGGATTCGCGGTCGAAGGCGTGCTGCAGGCGGTCGTAGGCGGCATCCTCGGGAGCGTCGGGTTCGAGGTTGGCGACCACGATCGCCGACTTGCCGTCTTTCGAGATGAGTGTCTTCTCGGTCTCGTCGGCGTCGAACGGCGTGCGCACGACCGCTACGTCCTCGTCGCGCTCGAAACGCTTTTCGACTTTCTCGACTAGGGCGCGGCCGGCGTTCGAGTCGACCGGTTCGTCGAGCTGGATCAACGCGATGAACTCGGCGCGTACGTCTGAGCCGGTGGCGTCGGCGAGGCGATCGAGCGCGAGGCTCGACTCGGCGTCGGGGTGGGCGAATCCCCGTCCCGACAGGCGGTCTGACAGGCCGGGGCTGAAGCTCAGCGCCGTCGCGGCGATGGCCGCCATTATGAGAATGATCGTCCACGGCCGGGTGGTGGCCAAGCGCGCGATCCCGCGAAAGATGAACATCTACTCAGTCTCCCTTCGCGCAGGGGTTCGGATCGACTGGGAAGTCCGTCTCGGGACGGGCCGCCAGCCGTTTGGTCATCTGATCACACCAGCCGATTACGTATTCGTAGAGGCCGATGCCGTAATCGAGTACTTCACGCTGCAACTCGTCGGCGATTTCTGGAAGATCTTCACCGACTTCGTGGACTCGTGCAAGGTCGGCAGCGCGAGCTGCTCGCAGCTTGGCGAGCTTGTCGAGCAGGGCGTCGCGATCGAGGCCGCCACCGAAGAAGAACTTCAGCAGTCCCTCGTCGCGCAGTTCGATGCCGGCCGAGGGCTGGGCGAGCCAATCGTCGAACGCGGCTTGGCCGGCGGCGGTGATCGCGTACTCGGTACGCGTGCGGCGCCCCGTGGCCAGCTCGGTGCCCTCGACCAGGCCCTTCTTTTCGAGCCGCTTGAGTTCGGGATAGATCTGGCCGTAGCTGGCCGAGAAGAAGAAGCTCGTCGAGATGTCGACGTGACTCTTGATGTCGTACCCGCTGAGCGGGCACTTCTGCAACAGGCCGAGGATCACATAGGCAGTGTTCGACAGCATATTACGGTCCAATATATCGGACCGTAATACACCCTGTGTGTGAACTTGGTCACAGTTTGCCGGCTGTGACGCCGGCCGAGCGGCCGGCCACCCACCGGAGGTTTTCGATCGAGCTCGCGGCGGTCATGCCGCGCTCCTTCTCGGTTCGGGAGCGATTGGCCGGCGTTGAGCGAAGGCCGACCCCAGGCGTTCGGTCGCTTCGGCCGGGGCGGGGAGACCGGCCTCGCCGGACGGTCCGGCCACGCGGTTGACCGTGCCGCCGGGCGCGACTATCTCGATTGCGCCGTCGGCCAGCACGAGCGTGCCACCCCCTTCCGCGAGCGCTCGTCGAGCGCCGTGCGGACCGCTGAGCAGCGCCGTCTTGGCCGTCGTCTCGGCGGCCAGGGCGCTGTTGCCGACCGCGGTCACGGAGACCACGCCGGTCCAGGCAGGCTCGCCGGTCGAGGGGTCGAGCAGATGGTGAGCGAAGCTGCCATCCGGTCGCCTCCAGATGCGACGGCCGATACCGCTTGTCGCCACGCCGCCGCCGGTGATCGAGAGCGACAGGTCGCCCGCTGCCAGGAAAGGCACGTCGACCGACACCTCGTAAGCGCGGTCGCCGGCACCGGGGCCGAAGTGCAGATCGCCGCCGCAGTCGATCACGAAACCGGTGCCGGCCGGCAGCATCCCGCTCCATAGCTCGGCGACCATGTCGGCCGCGAGACCCTTGCCCACGCCTCCGGAGTCGATCCTGACGCCGGGCGGGCGGCTGACCGCGCCACCGGCGAGGTCGATCTCCAGCTCGCGCCAGCGCGCCTCGGGATGGGGCCGCGCCGGCCGGCGGAAGTCCGCGGCGGCCAGCGCCTCCATTAACGGCGCGGGAGCTGCTCCGTAGAGGGTGCGGGTATAGCCGGCTCGCTCGATGTCGTCGACCAGGGTGGGGTCGACGAGCCCGCCGCTGGCCTCGGCCGCCTCGCGCGCCGCGGCAACCAGCCGGGCGAGCAGCGGTGAGACCTCCACCGTTCGTTCGGGTGCGGTGTTGAGGCGGTTGAGCTCGCTGCCCGGGTCGAAGCGCGTCAGGCTGCGGTCGAAGCCGCGGATGAACGCGTCGGCCGCCATCAGCGCGGCACGAGCTTGCGCGCCGGCCGCCGCGTCGACCCAGAGGTTGACGTCGGTGCCCATCGCCGCGAAGCCACGGTGGAGCATCGCTTCGTAGTCGTGTGCGGCCGGCCGGCGGGTCATGACGCGCCCGTTACGGGGCCGCCCTGGTCGCCCTGCATCGGACCGCTCTGCATCGGCCCACCGATCGGCGGGCCGCCCTGCTGGCGCTGACCCTGGTTGCCGTCGTTTCGGGAACGACCGGAGTCGTCCGCGTCCGAGTCGTCGTCCGAGCCCGATTCGTCCTCGGAGCCCCAGCCGCGACCCTGCATCTGGCCGCGCTGCACTCCCGGAGGCGGGCAGCCCATACCGCCTTCGGCGTCGCCCGTGCCGCGGCGCTGGGCCATCTGGCCGCCCTGCTCTTGCGGGGCGAAATGGCCGGGGATACCGTGGCTGGAGCTGAGCGAGGCTTGATCGCCGTTGGCGGAGGTCCAAGCGATCAGCGCGAAGACAACCACGAACGCTGCGGCGACGGCGGCAACGGTCATCTTCGAGTCCTGCAGTTTGCCGGTCTTGCCGGCAGCTGCCGTGGTGGCGGTGGCGGCCTCTGCCTGGGGAGGTGGGTCGCTCGCGGGCTCGGCCTGCGGCTGTGCCGCGGGCTGCTCGGCAGTGTCGCCGGCTCCGGGCGCCGGCTCACCGCCGGCGGGTTCTATCGGGTTTGTCGGCTCATCGGTCATCGGGGGTGTCTGTCCTTTCGCTGGGTCCTGACCGGTCGACGCAAGAATCGGTCAGCCACGTCAAGCGATCGCAATCAACGTGTAAGCCCGGTGTAAGTTGCGCCCGCATTAACCGCCGCCGGTTTGCGTCGACGCATCCCGACTTCACTCATCCGCGCGATGAACAGCAGGGCGACAACGCCAGATGACGCCGCGACCGGCCAGAACAGCCAGCCCTGCGCTGCGTCCGTGCCGGCACCGAGCGTGTGAAGAACAGACAATGCCCAGCCGGCGATCACGAGGCGGTGAACTCGCTTCCAGCGTGCGACGCCGATCCGCTGCCGGACGTAATACGACAGGCCTAGCGCCAACGCCACGTAACCGCCGACGATTCCCAGCCCAGTAAAGACCAGTCGGTAATCGATCGTGAATGGCACTGCGATGTCCGTAAGCGATGGATGCAGCCAGCCGTCGCCGAGCAGCGTGACACCGTGCAGCCCGATCGCGATCAGCGCCGCAACGGCCGTCTGTTCGTGGGCGCGCGACAGCAGTCGCGGTTCGAGGCGTGATCGGCGGGATCGACCACCACGTCGAAGCCGTTCATGACGACCTCGTCACGGGAGCGGGGGCCGGAGCGGGAGCCGGGCTGGAGTACACCGGGGCCGGCGCCGCGGCCGGCGCCTGTGTGACGACCGTGCCTCCACCCGAACCGCCAGAGGCGCCGGTGTATGCGCTACCGGGCGCCGCGACGGCGCTCGGCGCCTGCGTCGCGATCGCCGGCTGCTGTTCGATGATCACCTTGCGCTTCACGATCAGCTTGCGCTGCACGGTGGCGGGCTCGGTTCGAGCGATCTGCGATCCCGCTCCCAGCAGCGGGTCACGGCCGATGGACATCTGCCAGATCATTAAGGCCAGTACGACGACGAACATGCCGCTCGCCAGCTTCAAGGTCTTCCACCAGCCGCCGTTGAGGCCCGGCCGCGCCGTCGCCGCGCGCGGCCCCGCGGTCTTCGCGCGGACGCGTTCAGTCATCGTCGCCGGCATCGTGATCTTCTCCGTGATCGTCGTCGCCACCGTCGCGGTCGCCGTGGTCGTCCGCGAGGTCCTCGCGCTCGATTTCGTGTTCGTCCTCGTTCTCGTGGCCGTCGTCGTCGGTGCGAACCATGCCTCCGCCGACAACCGGTGCCGGGGGTGCGCTGAAGGAGCTCGAAGCCGTTCTAGGGCCACCAGCTGCCCCGGCGGTGGCGGTCGCGGCTCGATCGCTCGACTTGGCGCGCCGCTTGATCCGCACCGTGCGCTGCACTACGCGGGTCTCGACGTTCTGCCCCGAGGCCGCGGGGCTGGCTTGTGCGGCCGCCGGCGCCGGGTCAGGTCGTGACGTCAACGCGACTGCCGCCAGCGCGGCCAGCGCGAACACCACGCCGACCGAGAAAAGTGTCTTTTTCATCTTCCTCGCCTCCTTCGGGAGAGTCCTTGCGATTGCCATACCGACAGCTTGCCCGGAGGCCCGCCAAGCGCTTCCCAACGGCGTTTGAACGCGGCGCAAAAGCTTCGTAAAGCCTTGGTAAAGCACTCTTCCCGCCGGTCAAGAGCGCAGTTATGATCGATTCGTGGCCGCATCAACCCGCATCCTGCTGGTCGAAGACGAGGCCTCGATTTCCGAGCCGCTGGCCGCCGCACTCGAGCGCGAGGGGTTCGCGCCGGTGGTCGCACGCACGGCCGCCGAGGCGCTCGAGCTGTTCGATCGCACCGACCCCGACGTGGTGCTGCTCGACCTGATGCTGCCCGATGGTGACGGCCGCGACGTCTGTCGCGAGCTGCGCCAAGACTCCGACGTGCCGATCATCATGCTGACGGCCCGTGGCACCGAGGTCGATCGAATCGTTGGGCTCGAGATCGGCGCTGACGACTACGTGGTCAAGCCGTTCAGCAGTGGCGAGCTGGTCGCGCGGATCCGCGCCCTGCTGCGCCGCGCTCAGCCTTCGGCGAGCACAGCCCGCGAGCTAAACATCGGCGACCTGGCGATCGACACCGCTTCGCGCCGCGTTTCGCTTTCCGGTGAGCCGATGGAGCTGTCACGCAAGGAGTACGACCTGCTCGTCGAGCTCGCCGCCCACGCCGGCGAGGTCGTTACGCGCGAGGACCTGATGGCCAGCGTCTGGGACAGCAACTGGTTCGGCTCGACGAAGACGCTCGACGTCCACATCGGCTGGTTGCGCAAAAAGCTCGGCGACGACTCGAACGATCCGCGCTACGTCCACACCGTTCGCGGCGTCGGCTTCCGCTTCGCCGCCCCAGAGGAGTTCACATCGGCCGGTTGAGCACACGCCTGCTGCTGGCGCTGGCTTACGTGCTGGTGCTGGCGATCGTGGCGCTCGAGGTGCCGCTGGCGTTCAATCTGCGCGATCGCGTCGATGCCGAGGTCGGCGCCCAAGCGGGCACCGCGACCGAGGCGATCGCCGCGGTCGCTGGCGAGCCAGTCGCCGCGCGGTCGTTGAAGCGCGTGGCGCTGCTGGTTGACCTGCCGGCCGAGAGCGCGCGAGGCCGGGTCGTGATCGTCGATGAAGGTGGCGAGGTGCTGGCCGACAGCGCTAACGGGTATTCAGTCGGCGCGAACCTCGCCAACCGTCCCGAGGTGGCGCGCGCGCTGACGGGTGAGAGCGTGCAGTTCTCGCGTCGCAGCGACACGCTCGGCACCGATCTGATCGCCACCTCGGCGCCGATCTACGACGACGGCAAGCTCGTCGGCGCGGTGCGGGTGACACAAGATGTCAAGGCACAGAAGGAAGCCGTCAATCGGTCGATTGCCGGCCTTACGCTGGTCGGGCTGGTCGTGCTGGTGACCGGCCTCGTCGCCGGCTGGTTCATCGCCCGTCAGATCGCGCAGCCGTTGCGCCGCTTCGAGGCGACGGCCCGCGCGGTCGCCGAAGGCGACCTCGAAGCGCGCGCGCCGATCGAGGGCAGCGACGAGCAGCGCTCGCTGGCACGAACCTTCAACGAAATGACCGACCGGCTTTCGAAGTCGCTGCGTGCGCAGAGTCGCTTCGTGGCCGATGCGTCGCATCAGCTGCGCACTCCGCTGACAGGGCTACGGTTGCGGCTCGAGGAGGCTCTCGCCGAGGCGGAGGACCCGGCGGTGCGCGCGGACATCGAGAAGGGCATCGACGAAGTCGACCGCCTGGCACGCACCGTCGAAGAGTTGCTGGTGCTCAGCCAGACTGGCGAGCGAGACTCACGCAGCGAGTCCGTGGATCTCGGCGAGCTCGTCCGGCGAGCCGGAGAGCGCTGGCTGCCGATCGCCGCGGACGCCGGGCACGATTTGAACGTCGTCGTGAACGGAGCAAGCTCGGTCACGGCATCGCCGGCCGATCTCGACCGCGTGCTCGACGCGCTGATCGAGAACGCGGTCAACTACTCGGCGCCGGGTCGCGGTGTCGAACTCGTGATTGCGCGTGGAGAGGTGACTATCAGGGACTACGGCCCGGGCCTTGACGGCGAATCGCCCGAGGAACTCTTCGAGCGCTTTCACCGCGGTCGTGCGGGAGCGCAGCGCTCGGGCACCGGCCTTGGTCTGGCGATTGCGCGTGAGCTGGCCGCGCGCTGGGGTGGCGAAGTCGAACTCGCCGACGCACCCGGTGACGGCGCGGTGGCGACGCTCAGTTTCGGCGCTCGCGGCGAACCCGGCGCAGAGCGGCACGACGAGCGAGAGACCCTGGCATGAGCACCGTCACCCGTCGAGTCCTGCTGTCTTTGGCCGGCGCCGCGCTGGCTGTGCTGCTCGCGTTCGTCTCGTATCACCTGCTGAACGAGCCGGTCGGACTCTCGCGTGAGCCAACCACCGCTGGCGACCTGCTCGCGCCGTCTTTGGCGACGGACACCACGGGATCGACCGGCGTAACTGGGACGACGAGCCACGACCAGGAAGGGCCGCAAAAAAAGACCGGGCCTTTTGGGCCCGGTCTCAAAATCGCGGTCAGGGATCTCCTGAAAGACGTTCCGCAGGCGGGAATCTAGCCGCTGCGGACGACGTATGCGTCGCGCGTCAGGTCAGACGTTCTTCAGCTCCTGCACGACCTCGGACAGCGAGTCCTTCGCGTCGCCGAAGAGCATCTGCGTCTTCGGGTCGTAGTAGAGCTCGTTTTCGATGCCGGCGTAGCCGCTGGACATACCGCGCTTGAGCACGATCACGTTGTGGGCCTGGTCGACCTCGAGGATCGGCATGCCATAGATAGGGCTGTCGGGCGAGTTCTTCGCGGCCGGGTTGGTGACGTCGTTGGCACCGACCACGATCGCCACGTCGGCGCGCTCGAACTCGGGGTTGATGTCGTCCATCTCGACGAGCTGGTCGTAGGGCACGTCGGCCTCGGCCAGCAGGACGTTCATGTGGCCGGGCATGCGGCCGGCGACGGGGTGGATCGCGTACTTCACGGTCACGCCCTTGCTCTCGAGCTCGTCGGCCATCTCGCGAACCGTGTGCTGCGCCTGGGCGACTGCCAGTCCGTAGCCCGGAACGACGATCACGTTCTGGGCGTAAGCCATCAGGATCGCGGCGCTGGCCGCGTCGGTCGAGCGCACCGTGGCGCCCTCGCGGCTGGCTCCGCCGCCCGCGGGAGCAGTGCCACCACCGGTGCCGGCGCCGAATGAGCCAAACAGAACTCCGGCGATCGTGCGGTTCATTGCCACGGCCATCAGATTGGTGAGGATCGTTCCCGATGCGCCGACGATCATTCCGGCGACGATCAGCGCGCTGTTGCCCAGCGCGAATCCGGCGGCCGCGGCGGCCAGACCGGTCATCGCGTTGAGTGTCGAGATCACGACGGGCATGTCGGCGCCGCCGATCGGCAGCACGAAGAACAGGCCGAGCACGCCGGCGAGCACCGCGATGCCGATCGTGTAGCTGTACGGGTCCATGCCACTGCTGACAAGCAGATAGCCGGCGATTCCGATCGCGCCGAGAAACAGCGCAGCGTTGATCAGCTTCTGACCGGGCAGGGCGATCGGACGGCCGCTGATGCGTTCACTCAGCTTGAGGAACGCCACGACCGATCCCCAGAACGAGATCGAGCCGATGATCAGCGAGAACAGCGAGGCGACTTCGACATCGGTGGTGATGCCGGCGCCGGTGTCGGTCCAGTGGAAGTACTCCGAAAGCGCGATCAGCGCTACGGCGCCACCACCGACGCCGTTGAACAGCGCGACCATCTCGGGCATCGAGGTCATCTTGACCTTCTTGGCCGAGAAGTATCCGATCGGTGCGCCGAGGATCGTGCCCAGCGCGATCCACTCGTAAGTGACGATCTCTTCAAGGAACAGCGTGGCGATCAGCGCGATCACCATGCCGAGGCCGGCGATCATGTTGCCTTGACGGGCCGTGGTCGGACTCGTCAGCTTCTTCAGTCCGACGATGAACAGGATCACCGCGACCAGGTAGGCCACGTTGATGATGTGCTCGGTGGTGGTTCCGCCACCCACCGATGAGGCGATCAGCGGAGCCGTCACGAGGTACCGCCTTCCTTCTTCGCCGGGGCGGGCTTCTTCTTGAACATCTCCAGCATGCGGTCGGTCACGACGAATCCGCCGACCACGTTGAGCGCGCCGAAGAAGACGGCCAGCGTGCCGAGCACGATCTGCACCGTTCCCTGCGAAGCCGCGCCGGCCACGATCAGCGCGCCGACGATGACGATGCCGTGAATCGCGTTGGTCGCCGACATCAGCGGCGTGTGCAGCGTCTGCGGGACCTTCGAGATCACCTCGAAGCCGACGAAGGCCGCGAGCGCGAGGATCGTCAGTTGTTGAATCAGATTTGCGTAATCCATGGGTTACTCGGCCTCCGAGGTTTCAGTTTCGGGCGCAGGCGCCGGCGGGGCGAAGGATTCGACGTCTTTCTTTAGCTTGCCGTCGGGCGTCAGGCAGGCGCCGTCGAGGATTTCGTCTGAGAAGTCGACGTTCTTTGCGCCTTCCTCGCCGATCATCAGCTCGAGCAGGTTCGAGACGTTCTTGGCGTAGAGCTGGCTGGCGTGCAG
>JACRKX010000015.1 GCA_016219715.1 Actinomycetota bacterium
AGGATGAAGTGGGCGAAGGCCGCGGGTTCCTCGAGCGTCTTGAGCAGGCGGTTGGCGACATCGGCCGACATCGTCTCGACACGTTCGAGCACGAACACCCTGCGCGTGCCCTCCATCGGAGTGCGCGTCGCGCCGCGCACGACAGGCTCGGCGATGTCGTCGATCAACATCTCGTGAGCGCCGCTGGGCGTCACCCAGGTGAGGTCGGCGTGCGAGTTGCGCAGCGCCCTGGCCGCGGCGGCCTCCGGGTCGGGCGCGCCATCGGCCAGCAGGGCGGCGGCGAAGGCGCGAGCGGCCCCGGCCTTGCCGACGCCACGTGGCCCGTGGAAGAGATAGGCGTGCGAGACGGATCCAGTCTCAATCGCCGAGGTCAGGCTGACGCGAGCCTGGGCGTGGCCTTCGGTTGCGGCGGCCAGCTCGGCGAGACCCGGCGCAGTGGTGGCGGCACTCACGCGGGGATCCCGGCCGGCTCGCCGGTCAGCTCAGCGACGATGCGCGCTACGTCGGCCGCGACATCGTCGGGTGCGCGGTCTCCGTCGATGCGGACGATGCGGTCGGGGTGCTCGGCGGCAAGCTCGGCGTAGGCGGCGGCGATCGTCTGCTGGAAGGCGAGTCCCTCGTCTTCGAAGCGATCGTGCTCTTCGTTGCCGCGCTCGGCGGCGCGGCGCGGGTCGATCTCGATCAGCAGGGTGCGATCGGGAGTCAGGCCGCCGGAGGCCCATTCGTTGAGCCGCGCGATCGCCTCGACACCCAGCCCGCGCGCTGCGCCCTGATAGGCGAGCGACGAATCGACGTAACGGTCGGCGATCACGATCTTTCCCGCGGCCAGAGCCGGCTCGATCACGCGCTCGACCAGATCGGCGCGAGCGGCGGCGAACAGCAGCGCCTCGGCGCGGCCGGTCAGTGGGATCGCGGGATCCTTGAGGATCTCGCGCACGCGCTCGCTGAGCGACGTGCCGCCCGGCTCGCGCACCAGCAGCGCCCGCTCACCGAGCGCCTCGGCCAACCGCGCGGCCTGCGTGCTCTTGCCGCTGCGGTCGATGCCTTCGAAGGTGATGAAGTGTCCGCGCGTCATAGCCTCGCCCACGCCGAAGATCCTATTGCCGTGGTTCCGGACTCGCGGCGCGGGGCTGTGGGCTGGCGGTCGGCGGTCGGCGGTCGGCGGTCGGCGGTCGGCGGTCGGCGGTCGGCGGTCGGCGGTCGGCGGTCGGCGGTCGGCGGTCGGCGGTCGGCGGTCGGCGGTCGGCGGTCGGCGGTCGGCGGTCGGCGGGCGGTCGGCGGTCGGCGGTCGGCGGTCGGCGGTCGGCGGTCGGCGGTCGGCGGTCGGCGGTCGGCGGTCGGCGGTCGGCGGTCGGCGGTCGGCGGTCGGCGGTCGGCGGTCGGCGGTCGGCGCCGAGATTGTGCCTTTTGTCATTCCTCTCTTTCCCCGAGGGCAAAGGAGGAATGATTTATCGCACAAAGTTTCACGGAAATTGCGAGAAACAGCTCGCGGCGGCGGCCACACGGCTGCGTGGCCGGAGCAAACAAACAGCACGCCTGCGCGACCGGAGCAAGCGAACAGCTCGCCCCGCCGCCACCACCGGCTACTCCTTCTTAGCGGCCGGCTTCTTCTTGGCCGCCGGCGCCTTCTTCTTAGCCGGCGCCTTCTTCTTCGCCGGCCCGGCGGCGCGGCGGTCGGCGAGCAGCTCGACGGCGCGCTCGAAGGTGAGCGTCTCGACGTCGTCGCCCTTGCGAAGCGAGGCGTTGGTCTCGCCGTCGGTGACATAAGGACCGAAGCGGCCGTCTTTCATCACGATCGGCTTGCCGGTGTTGGGGTCCTCGGGAAACTCGCGCAGCGGCGGCTTGGCCGCGCGGCCGTACTTCTTGGGCTGCGCGTAGATCGCGCGTGCCTCTTCTTCGGTGATCGTCAGCAGCTGCTCCTCGCTCTCGAGCGAGCGCGAGTCGGCGCCCTTCTTGAGGTACGGGCCATAACGGCCGTTCTGGGCAGTGATCTCGACACCATCTTCACCAGCGCCGACAACGCGCGGCAGCGTCAGCAGCGTGACGGCTTCTTCGAGCGTGACGGTGTCGAGGTCCATCGACTTGAAGAGGCTTGCGGTGCGCGGCTTGGCGGTCTTCGGTGCGCCTTCGGGCAGCGCCTCGGTGACATAGGGGCCAAAGCGGCCGTTCCTTGCGGTGACAAGCAGGCCGGTCTCGGGGTGCGCGCCGAGCTCACGGTCGACTCCGGTCGGTTTGGCCAGCAGCTCCTTTGCCTTCTCGATCGTTAGCTCGTCGGGCGGCAGGTCCTCGGGCACGTTGGCGCGGGTGGGCGCCTCCTCGCCGTCGGCGTTCGTGGTCATCGGCGGACCTTCGAGATAGGGGCCGTAGCGGCCGACGCGCAGATTGATGCCCTCGCCGACCTCGAAGGTGGCGAGTCCGCGGGCGTCGATGTCGCCGAGGTCCTCGACGAGTCGCTTGAGCCCGGCGTCGTGGTCGTCGCCGGCCCAGAATCGCTGGAGCACGCGAACGCGGTCTTCGCGCCCGCCGGCGACCTCGTCGAGCACGCCCTCGAGTTCGGCGGTGAAGTCGTACTGGATCAGGTGGCCGAAGTGCTCTTCGAGCAGGCGCGTAGCGCTGAAGGCGATCCACGCCGGCACGAGCGCCGTTCCCTTCTTGTACACGTAGCCGCGGTTCTGGATCGTGTTGACGATCGACGCGTAGGTCGACGGGCGGCCGATGCCGCGATCTTCCAGCTCCTTGATCAGGCTGGCCTCGGTATAACGGGCGGGCGGCTTGGTCTGGTGGCCGGCGGCGTTCAGCTCGGACGGCGTGACGGAGTCGCCTTCCTGAAGGTTGGGCAGCTTGGTCTGCGTGTCGTCGCTGTCGCCGTCGGGCGCGTCGGTCGACTCGACGTAGGCCTTGAGGAATCCATGAAAGGTGATCGTGCGGCCGCTGGCGCCGAACTCGGCCTCGCTGCCGGGCAGAGCCTCGCCTTCGGCCGTAGCGCGAATGCGAATCGAAACGGTGTTGCCCTTCGCGTCGTTCATCTGCGATGCGATCGTTCGCTTCCAGATCAGCTCGTAGAGCTTTGCTTCGTCGCCGCTCAGCGGGACCTCTTTGGGCGTGCGGAACTTCTCGCCGGCCGGACGGATCGCCTCGTGGGCTTCTTGGGCGTTCTTCGACTTGCCGGCGTACTCGCGCGGCGAGTCGGGTAGGTACTCGCCGCCATACAGCTCGAGCACCTGGTCGCGCGCCGCCTTGAGGGCGGTCTCGGAGAGCGTTGTCGAGTCGGTGCGCATATAGGTGATGTAGCCGCCTTCGTAGAGACGCTGCGCCACCTGCATCGTGCGCGCGGCGCCGAAGCCGAACTTGCGCGACGCCTCCTGCTGAAGCGTGGTGGTGCGAAACGGCGCGTAGGGCTTGCGCGTGTAGGGCTTCGACTCGACCGAACGCACCGTGAACGGGCGCTCGCGCAGGCCATCGGCCAGCGCGCCGGAGGCGGCCTCGTCGAGGTGGACGACCTCGGTGGCGGTCAGCTCGCCGGCGTTGTTGAAGTTGGATCCGGTGGCAACGCGCTTGCCGTCGAGACTCAGCAGCTTGGCGGGGAAGGTGCGCGGGTCGTAGTCATCGCCGGCATCGAAGATCGCCTCGAGGTCCCAGTAGGACGCGACGTTGAAGGCGATGCGCTCACGCTCGCGCTCGACGACCAGGCGCGTGGCGACCGACTGCACACGGCCGGCGGAGAGTCCGCTCATCACCTTCTTCCAGAGCACTGGGCTGATCTCGAAGCCGTAGAGGCGGTCGAGGATGCGGCGCGTCTCCTGCGCGTCGACGAGGTCCATGTCGACGTCGCGCGGATTGTCGATCGCCCGCTGCACGGCCTCCTTGGTGATCTCGTTGAAGACGATGCGCTTGACCGGCACCTTGGGCTTGAGCTCGTCGAGCAGGTGCCATGCGATCGCCTCGCCCTCGCGGTCCTCATCGGTGGCGAGCACGAGCTCGTCTGCATCTTTGAGCAGCTTCTTGAGCTTGGCAATCTGCTGCTTCTTCTCGGAAGAGACGACGTAGACCGGTTCGAACGACTCGTCGATGTTCACGCCGAGACGCGCCCAGGGCTGGCCTTTGTACTTGGCCGGGACCTCGTCGGCGTTACGCGGCAGGTCGCGGATGTGACCGACCGAGGAGTCGACGACATACCCCTCGCCGAGGTACGACTCGATGCTCTTGACCTTGTTCGGCGACTCAACGATTACGAGCGACGACACTTCAAACCTTTCTCAAATGCTTCACAGACCGCGAACCGGGAAGACCGTAGCGTGTGTTCCCAGCGGACGCAGACAGTATGGACCCGCAGTCTGCAGCATGCGGGCGGCGGGCAGCGATGCCATACGCTGTGCCCGATTCGCACCTCCTAATGGCTACGGAAGAGACGTAAATGAGAGCTTTGGTCACCGGCGGCGCCGGTTTCATCGGATCCAATGTCGTCGACGCGCTGATCGAGCGTGGCGACGAGGTTCACGTGCTCGACGACCTTTCTACCGGCCGGCAGCAGAACCTGGATGGCGCCCTCGCAAGCGGCGCCGGGCTGACCGAGGGCAGCATCGCCGACCGCGCCACGGTCGACCGTGTGCTCGGCGAGTTCAAGCCCGAGACGATCTTCCACCTCGCCGCGCAGATCGACGTGCGCCGATCGGTCGCCGACCCGGCCTTCGACGCCGGCGTCAACGTGGTCGGCACGATCAACCTGCTCGAAAGCGCGCGCGATCACGATGTCGCGCGCGTCGTCTTCAGCTCAACCGGCGGCGCGATCTACGGCGAAGCCAGCGTGATACCGACTCCCGAGAGCGCGCTGCCGCTGCCTGAGGCGCCCTACGGCCAGGCGAAGCTCGCCGCCGAGGGTTACCTCGGCCTGTTTGAACGGCTCTACGGCATGTCGACGGTGTCGCTGCGTTACGGCAACGTCTACGGCCCGCGTCAAGACCCGCTCGGCGAGGCCGGCGTAATCGCGATCTTCTGCGGGCGGGCGCTGGCCGGCGAGCGGCCGACGGTTTACGGAGACGGCACGCAGACCCGCGACTACGTACACGTCGACGATGTCGTCGCGGCAAACCTCGCCGCCGCGGGAAGCAACGTCACGGGCGCGATCAACATCGGTACCGGCCACGAGACCACCGTGCTCACACTGGTCGACGCGCTCGCGCCGCACGCGGCGGGCGACTTCACGCCGGCATTCGAGCCGCCCCGCCTCGGCGAGCTCCCTCGCAGCGCCCTGGACGTTTCGCGCGCGGGTGAAGCGCTCGGCTGGAAGGCAAGCGTTTCGATCGAACAGGGTCTGCCGGCAACACTCGACTGGGCTCGTACGGCCGGCTAGAAACGGGGCCAGAAACTAGGAGGCCCGACGACCGTGAGGACGCACGGCCGCCGGGCTCATCCTAAAGGTGGTTATTGGAAACAGACTGTCGGGGACACTCGAGTCTGACTCGCCACCCATATGAACGAGGCTCTTTCGATACACCCGGGGCAGACTCCGGATTAATCGATTCTTTGGAACCTCACAATGACTTTCGGCTGGTCAGCCAAAGTCCTTTATAGGCAACTGGCCAATTAGCCAACTAATGCGTAGATACCTAAGCACCGTCCTGTTTGGACCTTACTGATCGGTTTGCTTCGATCCGTTTCGGAGCAATCTCTCGCCCAGGTGCAACAGGCCAAGTGAAATGGCGATCGTGACCAGTGGTAGTAGGGGCAGCCGGTGGAGGTTCTCCCCGTGGTAGACAAATGTCGCAATCGGCAGCGAGATGAGCGGGAGCGTCATGAGGCGCGCGTCGGAGCCCGGACCCTCGGCCCACATCGCCAGCGCACCGGCGAGCAGAAGCGCGGCGTAGATCAGGATCCAAAGCACGTTCAGCCAGTCGCGAGTCGTGGCGTAGGCCGGGTCGTCGAGCGTTGCTCGCGGCACTAGCTCCGGATAGCTGAAGAGATCCGACGAGTACGGGCCGCGCGCGTAGTCGGAGTTCCAGGGTGAGAGCATCGCGGCCAGCCGGTCGCCGACGGCGGCAAGCGAATCGCGCGGGTGCGCGGTGATCTGGTCGATGCCCTGCGTGAGCATGCAGTCGGCCCACTCCTGGCGCTCAGCGTCGTCGCCAGAGGCCAGCATCACGCGCGGACAAGCCGGCGGCGCGGCGCCACCGCTGGTGCCGTCGCCACCGATCGGATCGACGTTGTCTTCGTACACAGCAGCCTGCGCGCCGATCGAGAGCGGCAGGATGCGGGACTGCTCGGCGTAGTCGCGAGCGATCCAGCCCCCGGGCAGCAGCAGCGCTACGACGACGAACACCGCCGTCTGGCCTTTTGGCAGCGCCCTCAGTGTCCAGGCCGCCGCGAACGGGATCAGCAGTGCGAAGCGCGGTTGCACGAGCACGGCGTACGACAGGCCGAAGCCGGCCAGCAGTACGCAGAGTCCTGTCCAATCGCGCCCGCTCTCGGCGGACGGCGGCTCGTCGAGGGCTGCCCAGCGCGACTGGTCCTCGGCTTCGTCGAGCGGTTCGAAGTCGTCGAGGTCGTCAAGTACGACGGTTTCCTCGATCGGCTCGCCCCGCGTGGCGGCGCGCTCTCGCTCGGCCGCGGCGCGGCGCTCGGCCTGCACGGCGTTTTCGCGGGCCTTGACCAGCAGCAGCACCGTCGCCGTCAACAGAAATGCCAGCAGCGTCTCTGCCGCAAGCAGATTGGGCACGTCGACCATCGCGATCGACGCAGTGATCAGCAGCGGCGGCAGTAGCGCGCTGTAGCCAAAGAGAACGCGTCGTGCCAGCGCGAATGTCATCAGCGTCACGCCTGCCGCAAGCAACCACTGCGCCACGCGCGCCGCGCGCACGGCGGCGATCCAGAACTCGCGTTCGCCGATCACGCCGTGCAGTGGAACGAGCTTCCACAGCGTCGCCAGGAACAGTGGATACCCAGGCGGCAGGTAGTCGCGATAGACGGCGGCGACCGGCTCGCCGCCACTGACGCCGTAGATCTCGCGCATCTGGTCGACGGCCTGGTTGAAGTAGGTCATGCCGTCGGGCCCGACGCGCAGGAACAGCGCGTCGTTGTAGTGCTTGTACCAGGCGATTCTGCCGGCCAGACCGAGCAGCGCCAGCAGCCCGGCAATCAGCCAGAGTTCGCGCGACGACGGGTCGCGACGGCGCGGCGCGCGCTCGGGCGCGCGCCGGGATCTGGCGCGGTGTCTGGCCATGCGGCGGTATTCGCCGCGACGACGTGCTTTACATGCATCCGCAACCGCTATTTGGCCGTTATTTTTCGGCTGAAATGGCTTGGGAATGCGGTTTGCCGGGTAAAATACATTCCGAACCGGAATCGTTTCCCCGCCCGCACACGGTCTCCTTCCGAGATTCCGTCCGAGCCAAGTGATTGATTGTCGAGTTACCCGCTGATAGCGGGTGTGAAGGCCGCAAAGTGGTGATTTTCACGCCATTTTCACCATCTCGGATGGTCTTCGCCGAACGTATTTGAAGTCAGCTTGAAAGACAAATTGCATCGCCCGCGGTAATGAATTGCCGTGTTGGGGAACGCGGCTCGGACCTGAAGGGGAACGGATAGATGACGATCACAGACACGAACACAGGCCTCTCATCGTTGGCGCGGGCAGGCGCCGGCTACGGCGCGGGCAATCAGCGCGGTCACGGCCGCGGCCTCTCGCTCGAACGCTTCTACACCGAAGAGGGCGTCAAGCCCTTCGACACAGTCGAGTGGGAGCTGCGCGACGCCGTGATCGGCGATCCCGAGAACCCGGTCTTCGAGCAGCGCGACGTCGAGTTCCCCAAGACCTGGAGTCAGAACGCAACCAACATCGTCGCCCAGAAGTACTTCCGCGGCAAGAACGGCAGCCCCGAGCGCGAGCGTTCGGTCAAGCAGATGATCGGCCGCGTCGCCGGCACGATCGCCGGCTGGGGCCGCGAGCTCGGCTACTTCGCCTCCGAGCACGACGCTGAGATTTTCGAGGACGAACTGACGTTCATCCTCCTGCACCAGGTCGCCGCCTTCAACTCGCCGGTCTGGTTCAACGTCGGTTTCGAAGAGAAGCCGCAGTGCTCGGCCTGCTTCATCCTGAGCGTCGAAGACACGATGGAGTCGATCCTCGACTGGAACACGCGCGAAGGCATGATCTTCCGCGGCGGCTCCGGCAGCGGCATCAACCTCAGCAACATCCGCGGCTCGGTCGAGCACCTCAGCAAGGGCGGGCTCGCCAGCGGCCCCGTCTCCTTCATGCGCGGCGCCGACTCATGGGCCGGCACGATCAAGTCCGGCGGCAAAACCCGCCGCGCGGCAAAGATGGTCGTGCTCGATATCGACCACCCGGACATCGAAGACTTCATCTGGTGCAAGGCCAAAGAAGAAGAGAAGGCCCGCGCCCTGCGCGACGCCGGCTTCGACATGTCGATCGACGGCGACGGCTTCACCTCGATCCAGTATCAGAACGCGAACAACTCGGTTCGCGTAAGCGACGAGTTCATGGACGCCGTCGAGAACGGCGACACCTGGTGGACAACCGCCCGCAAGGACGGCTCGAAGGTCAAGGAGTACGACGCCCGCGACCTGATGCAGCAGATCAGCGACGCCGCCTGGCGCTGCGCCGACCCCGGCGTGCAGTACGACACGATCATCAACCGCTGGCACACCTGCCCCAACTCGGGCCGCATCAACGCCAGCAACCCGTGCAGCGAGTACATGCACGTCGACGACTCGGCCTGCAACCTCGCCTCGCTGAACCTGATGAAGTTCCGCCGTGCCGACGGCACGTTCGACGTCACGCAGTTCGAACACGCCGTCGACATCGTGCTGCTCGCCCAGGAGATCGTCGTCACGCCGAGCAGCTACCCGACCGAGCAGATCGGCGCCAACGCGCGCGCGTTTCGCCAGCTCGGCCTGGGCTTCGCCAACCTCGGCGCCCTGCTGATGAGCAACGGCCTGCCCTACGACAGCGATCGCGGCCGCGCCGACGCCGCCGCGATCACCGCGCTGATGACCGGCCGCGCCTACCGCCAGAGCGCGCTGGTCGCCGAGGCGATCGGCACCTACGACCGCTACGGCGAGAACGCCGAGCCACACATGGACGTCATGCGCATGCACCGCGACGCCTCGTTCGAGATCCCCGACGAGTACGTCGACGACCAGCCGCTACTCGACGCTGCCCGCCGCTCATGGGACGATGCGGTCGAGTTCGGCGCCGCCCACGGCTACCGCAACGCGCAGGCCACGGTGCTCGCACCGACCGGCACGATCTCGTTCCTGATGGACTGCGACACCACGGGCATCGAGCCCGACTTCTCGCTCGTCAAGTTCAAGGAGCTCGTCGGCGGTGGCCGCATGACGATCGTCAACCGCACGGTGCCGCTGGCGCTGCAGACGCTTGGCTACGACCAGTCGCAGATCGAGCAGATCGAGGCGTTCATCAACGAGAACGGCACGATCGTCGACGCGCCGGGCCTGAAGGAAGAGCACCTGCCGGTGTTCGACGTGGCCGTCGGCGACCGCGCGATCAGCCACATGGGCCACATCAAGATGATGGCCGCGGCTCAGCCGTTCCTCTCGGGCGCGATCAGCAAGACCGTCAACATGCCGAACACGGCGTCGATCGACGACATCGCCGAGGCCTACATCGAGGGCTGGCGCCTGGGCCTTAAGGCCCTTGCGATCTACCGCGACGGCTCGAAGACCGCGCAGGCCCTGCGCACAGACGCCCAAGAGGGTGCCGATGCCGAAGGCAAGGTCGTGCTCAGCCAGGAAGAGTTCGAGGCCCAGCTCGAGACCGCACGCGCCGAGGGCGCGGCCGAGGCGGGCAAGAAGCCGCACCGCCGCCGCATGCCGGTCGAGCGCAAGTCGCTAACGCACAAGTTCTCGATCGCCGGCAACGAGGGCTACATCACGGCCGGCGAGTACGAGGCCGCACCGGGCGAGCGCGCCCAGGTCGGCGAGATCTTCCTTACCGACATCGGCAAGGAGGGTTCCACGCTGCGCGGCATGATGAACGCGTTCGCCACGGCGATCTCGGTCGGCCTGCAGTACGGCGTGCCGCTCGAGACGTTCGTCGACAAGTTCAGCTACATGCGCTTCGAGCCCGAGGGCATGACGACCAACCGCGAGATCCCGTTCGCGAAGTCGATGCCCGACTACATCATGCGCTGGCTGGCCTCGCGCTACTGCGACGAAGACATCCAGGAAGAGCTCGGCATCATGACCGACGCCGTACGCGCCAAGAAGATGGGCGAAGAAGCCGACCTGGCGACCCGTCAAGACACCGCTGGTCCGGCCAACGCCACGCCGGCCAACGGCGGCGCGTCAAAGGCCGAGGCGGCCAAGTCCGGCGATGCCAAGCCAGAGGCCGTTGCCAAGCCAGAGGTAACGGCGGCCGGCGGATCGGGCCAGGCAGCGGCTTCGGCACTCACCGACACGCCGCCTTCGGCCGCGCCCGTGAAGATGAAGGGGCTCGACCTTGGTCCGGCTTGTGGGCAGTGCGGCGGCATGATGCAGCGGACGGGGTCTTGTTACACGTGCCCGAGCTGCGGCAACAACACCGGCTGCGGCTGATTCGAAGGGGATAGATGGATTGAGAAGGCCCGGGTTTCCCGGGCCTTCTTTTTGGCTAGGAGGGACGGCTTCCGGAAATCGGTCCGTCCCCCGGCTGGCGCCGGGGGCCCCACCAAATTCCGTCGCGTGCTCGGCCCAGACAAAGCTGAGAGGTGAGAGGGCGGGGTCATGCGAGCCGCGACCGTTCGGAGCGCGGGGAATTGGTGAAGGGGCGCGAATAACAAGGGGCTATGAGGAAGCGGATTGATCCCTGGTTGTTTGCGGTTTTTGTGGGCTGCTCGTTGTTTGCCGCGGTGCTGGTCTACCGCGCGCGCGAGTGGTCGGTTATGACCGACGAGTTGCTGTATACGGAGATGGCGCGGGGGATGCTTTCGTCGGGGCTACCCCTGCCGAGTGCGCGTGGCGAATACGTGCAGGTCTATCAAGTGCTCTATCCGCTGCTGATCGCGCCGGTGATCTGGATCGTGGGTATGCCCGAGGCGTACCAGGCGATTGCGGTGGTCAACGCGGTGGCGATCACTTCGGCGTGCGTGCCGGCCTACATGCTGACGACCTACGTGACCGGCGACCGGGTGCTTGCGCGCTGGGTGGGGCTGTGTGTGGGCGTGCTGCCGTGGATCGCGCTGGCTACGAAGATCCTCACCGACTCGCTGGCGTATCCGCTGTTCCTGTGGGCGCTCTACGCGATCGTGCGGGCAGTGGCCGAAGCGGAGGGCACGCGGAGGCGCGACCTGATCGCGCTCGGCGCGATCGCCGCCGCCTACCTTGCGCGCAGTCAGTTCGTGGTGCTGCCGGCGATCTTCTGTGTGGCGATCCTCGCGCGAGCCTTCGCGGTCGGCGCGGCTGCTGGAGCGCGTGCCGGCGGCAGCCACTCGAACGGCGGCAACCACTCCGCCGGCAGTCGCTGGGCCGCCGTGCGAAGCGCCTCGGTGGGTGGCCTGCGCGAGACGCTGCGAGCACCGCTTCGCCGCAAGCTCGTCTTCGGCGTGACGCTCGTGGTCGTGACGCTCGTGGCAGCCAAGCCGTCGTGGATCCTCGGCATCTACGCGGCGACGACCGGCGACGAGTTCGGATCGGTCGTGCCCGGCAACCTGCTCGGGCAGATGAGCAGTCACCTCGGCATGATCGCCCTGGGCATCGGCGTCGTTCCGTTGCTGCTCGCACTGCCCTGGATCGTCGTGGCGAGCGGCCGCGCCGGCGACGCTCGCCAGAACGCTACGGCGCTGACCTTCGCCGTCAGCGCGCTGGTGTTGCTGTTCGTCGTGGCGTCGTTTGATGTGCGCTTCTCACACAGCGACGAAGAGATCTACGAGCGCTACATCTTCTATCTGGCACCGCTGATGCTGGTCGGCTCGGCGGCGCTGTTCAAGCACCCTCCACGCAACTGGCTGGGCTTCGTGCTGCCGGCACTCGCCGGCCTGCTGATCTTCGCGCGCGACGACCACTTCGGCCTCGACGACCCGGTCACGATCTCGCTCAACCAGGCATTCAAACCGGTGGCGATCTTTCGCATCGCGCTTCAACGCGCCGTCGACGCGATCAGCTTCCTGCCATCGGTGACCACCGCAATGGCGTTGTTCGCCACGGCGGCGGCCGGCGCGGTGTGGATGGCGATCGTGCGCGGCCATGCCGGTCGCGCCGGCCAGGCCACGTTCGCGATCATCGCGCTCTATTGCGCGTGGGCCACGGTCTTCACCGTGCCGAAGACCGTCGACTCCCAGAACCACGCCGGATACGAGCGCTTCGGCCTTCGCACAGCCGACCAGAAGACCTGGATCGACCGCGCCGCCGGAGAGCGCGACGTATCGCTGATCTACAACTCGATCAACTTCGCCGACGGCCGGCCAGTCGACACGCTCGGGCGCGAACGCACCGCCTTCTGGGACGCCGAGCTGTGGAACGCAAGCATCCGCTCCTACTACACGCCATTCGAAGACCGCGGCGCCGTGAAGGCCACGATGGCGCCGTACCACCGCCTGCGCGTGAGCTTCGCCGACGGTTCGATCCGCCTGTCGGGCGGCGAGGCGGCGCCGTTCTGGCTGATGTCGGGCAGCGACCCGCGCTTTGCGCCGCTACCCAGCGGCGCTGCGTCGCGCGACCACTTCACCGGCCTGGCGCTCTACCCCGTGCCGCCTGAGCCACGAGCCGACTGGGCCACGCACGGGCTCACCTACTACGGCTTCGTCCCGGCCGGTGGGCCGGCCGTGCTGCGGGTCTACGCGGATCGCGCCGAGACCGGTAGCCGGCCGGCGAAGGTGCAAATCCAGTTCGAGCGCAAGGGCCGCGACAGCGGCGCCGGCCAGCTAGACCCGAAGCAGATCCGAGAACCGAGCACCACGAGAAGCTTCACGAAGACGGTGTGCCTGTCGCCAGAGGGGCACGCGGATATCGATGTAGCCGCACTGGCGCGGCCGCTGATCGACGGTCGGCATGTGGCGCGACTCGTCTCGGTACGAGTAGCCCGCGACACGGCCGGCAGTTGTTGAGCCTGCGCCTGCGGCGCGAATCGTCCATCTACGGCTCTAGCGTTGTTCAGTCGTGAGCCAGATTGATCGATCAGACACGCCCGGCACTCCGGCCGCGGC
>JACRKX010000120.1 GCA_016219715.1 Actinomycetota bacterium
CGCCCCCCTCCTGTTCGCTGACCTGCTCCATCGCCAGACGGCCGGCGGTTCCGACGATGTCGTCGTCGAGCACACCACCGAAGACGGGCACCAGGATCGAGCCGAAACCGCCCGCTGCGCTCTCGCGGGCGCGGCGGCGCAGGTCCTCTTCCGGGATCGTGATGCGCTGGCGCAGCGGTTTGCCCTGTGTGCGGCGGTATGAGACGTAGAGCGTCAGACCGGCAGCCAGCCACAGGCAGCCAACAAGCGTCGCGGTATGGCGAAAGACGAGCACGCCGACAAACGCCGCGACCGAGCCCATCAGCGCGATCACCGACGGGATCGGGAGCAAGCGATCACCGATCTTCACCGACCACGGCACGCGGTAGGCACGCGTGGCATCAGGCTCGCGGAATCGCAGCTTGATGATCGACAGGTTTGCGATCGAGAACGTCAACAGGGCACCGAAAGCGAAGATCGCCGTCAGCAGCTCGGGATCGTCGAGCAGGGCAAGCGAGCCGGCCACGATCGCCACGCCGGCGGCCGCCATGTGCGGCGTTCCGAAGCGCGGGTGCAGACGCCCGATCACGCTGGGCACCTGGCGATTCGTGGCCAGGGCGTAGGTCACGCGCATCGGGCCGAGCATGTAGATTCGCGCCGCCTGGATCAGCGTGATCACGGCCATCGCGCCGACGACGTACGACAGCCCCGTAGCGAGCCAGGCGGGCTCGATCGTGTCGACCACGCCGAGTACCGGTTTCTCGATGAACTCGCCACCGAGCGGTGTTTCGGCGCCACCGCCAGCCGTTAGTGCGATCGGTTCGGCCATCAGCGCCACGAACGAAATGCCGGCGAAGATCGTGATCGTCGAAGCCGCGCTGGATAGCACAACGCTGCGCAGAGCCTTGCGGCCGATCCTGATTTCACCTGCCAGACCGGAAGCTGCCTCGATCCCGGTGCCCGCGACGGTGGCGAGGATCGTCGCCAGCGCCAGACCCTCCCAGGTGGGAGTTTCGCCCAGCTCGATCGAGTCGGTCAGCAGCGAAGGCTGCCACAGAGTGATGGCGCCGATCGCGATCACAGCCAGCAGCACGAGCAGGTCGAGAAAGCCGAGCGGCAGGCGGCGGCGCAAGGTGCTGGCGCTAACGCCACGCACGTTCGCGACGGCCATTGCGATGATCAGGGCCACGGGGATGATCATCTCGGCGGTGTGCGTCTCGAATCCACTCCAGAACGCCGAGAGGTAGTTCGGCACCGCTGACGCGACCAGCGCCAGCACGATCGTGTAGTCGAGCAGGATCGCCCAGCCGGCGACGAAGCTGACGAGTTCGTCGAAGGCGAATCGCGCGAACGACGATGCGCCGCCACGCTCGATGTGCAGCGACGAGCCCTCGACGTAGGACATGAACGTAAAGACGAAGAACACGCCGGCAACCAGCAGCACGATCGGCGTGAGGCCGAGGCCCTGCTCGGTGATCAGGCCGAGGCCGAAGTAGAGCGAAGACGACGCCGCGATGTAGACGACGAGAAACAGCGCGCCGGCGCCGATTCCGGCCATAGGATTCGCCCTCAGCCATGCTGTGATGCGGCCGAACATCAGACGTCGTGCCTCGTTGTCAGGTACAGGCGGGCACCGCCCATCCCGGCCAGCACCACGCCGAGCAGTATGCCGCGCGCGGTCGCGCCGCCGCCGGCGGCGATCGTGACAATGATCGTCGTCACGCCGAGCACCAGTGCCATCGTGCTGAGCACGATCTTCAGGCGCCGCATCACGGCCGCGGCGGTCTGCTCACTCATCGGTTCGCCTAGCGCTGGTGCGCGCGGCGGTTCGGCTGTCGATGGTTTTTGCGACTCGTAGGGTTCGCCGCTGACTGGATCGATGTGGCTCACGGTCAATCCTTTGCTGCAACGCGATGGGAAGCGTCGACCGGTTCGGAGGTCAGGATCACGCGGCACGGGCGCTCGGAGAGCACCTTCTGAACGCTACCCGGAAACAGGGCGCCAGCGCCCTGCCGCCGCAGCGGCATAACGATCGCGCGAGCGTTGATCACCGCGGCCTCGTCAACGATCCGCCGGCCGGCCTCACCAACGCGAACCTTCTCCCAGTGTCCGTTGACGCGACGGCCGCCAGCCACACGCGCGCGCTCGATCGCGGTGGCCGCGCGCGCCTCGGCCTCGGGCAAGACGGCGTCGATCGGCGCGTTGGCCGGCACCGTGATCGTTACCAGCACGTGTACGCCACGCTTTCGGCGAGTGGCCATCTTGACCGCCGTGTCGACCGCGGCCTGTGAATACTGGCCATCTTCGAAGGCGACGAGCACGCTGTCGTACTCGACGTCGTGCTCGACGATCGGCTTGGGCACAGCGAGCTTGGCGGTCTCGGTGAGCGTCAGGCCCTGGTTGCGCCGGTAGACGACGTAGAGCGTCAACCCGACCGCCATCCACGCCACTCCGAACACGAGGGTCGCCGTGTCGAGGATCGTGACCGTCAGCCACGACAGCGCCGTGCCGAGGCCGCCGAAGATCGCAAACAGCGGTATTGCCGTGCCCTTCCATGTGAGATTCATCGGGCCACGCCACGGCCGCTCGAACTCGGGACGGCTGTAGCGCAGCCGGATCACAGAGATGTGCGCGATCGTGAAGCTGAGCATCGCGCCGAAGGCGTACATCGTGCCCAGGAAGTCGGCCTGACCCGGGATCATCGTTAGGCAGGCAACCGTTCCGAAGACGATGATCGCGATGTACGGAGTCTTGTAACGCGGGTGAAGGGTGCGCAGGACCGCCGGCACCTGGCGGTGCTGGCCCATCGAATACGTGAGCCGCGACACGCCGATGATGCCGGCGTTCGTGGCGATGAAGAGGATCGTCGCGGCGAGGATTCCGACGTAGATCTCGACGCCGTGCTGGAACGCGCCAAGCCCCATCTGCTTGACCACGCCGAGGATCGGGTCGCCGGCGTACCCGCCCTCGGCCTCGCTGAGACCCAGCAGCGTCTTGCCATCTTCGACCGGCATCGCCGACAGCGCGATCGCCGGCAGGAAGAGGTAGATCGCGAAGACCGCGGCGACGACCATCTTGGTTGCCGCCGGCACGGTCTTTTCATGGTCGCGCGCCTCTTCGGCGAGGTTAGAGATGGTTTCGATCCCGGTGTAGGCGACCATGCCCACCGGGATCGCCACGAGGAAGTCGTTCCATGTGGGATACACGCCCCAATCGATGTTCTCGATCAGGACTTCCGGGCTGAAGACGAGCACCATCCCGACGAGCACCAGCAGCACCTGGGTGAAGAAGTCGGCGATCGAAAGGAAGATGTTGACCTTTGCCGACTCCTGAACGCCAACGATGTTCAGCATGCCCAGCACGATGACCACGCCGATGCCGACGACGATGTCCCACGGAGCACTCTTCAGCGGCTCGTAGAAGACGCCGAGGTAGTGCGGCACGAAGTAGGCGCTGATCGCCGCCGTGATGATGTAGTTGAGCATCTGGCCCCAAGCGGCGAAGAACGACCAGAACTCGTTAAACGCGTGGCGCGCGAAGCTGCTCGAGCCACCGGCCTCGGGATACATCGTGGTGGCTTCTATGTAGGTCGCGGCCGTAAAGAAGAAGATGATGCCGCTGATGATGAAGACGAGCGGCGTGGCCCCGAGCGCGAGTGCGGCGACAAGGCCGAGCGCGTAGTAAATCGAGCTGCCGACGTTTCCGTACGCGGTGGAAAAGAGAGCGCTCGTGCCGAGCACTCGCTCCAGCGAATGTGACTTTGGTCGGCGTTCTGCCATTGGGCGGGGATTCTATGGCCAAAGCAAAGGCCGCCCCGGAGGGCGGCCTTTGACTTACGGCTCGAAAGTCGGCTTGCGCTAGCCCGCGATCAGCGGGATGAGCAGCAGTGCCACGATGTTGGCCACCTTGATCATCGGGTTGATGGCCGGGCCGGCGGTGTCCTTGTAGGGGTCGCCGACGGTGTCGCCGGTGATCGAAGCCTCGTGGGCGAACGAACCCTTGCCGCCGAAGGCGCCGTCCTCGATCAGCTTCTTGGCGTTGTCCCAGGCGCCACCGCCGTTGGTCATTGAGATGGCCATGAACAGGCCAACGACGATCACGCCCATCAGCAGTCCGCCGAGCGCCTTGATCGAGAAGATGCCGACGATCGTGGTGATCACGATCGGGATCAGCGCCGGAACGATCATTTCGCGCTGGGCAGCCCGGGTGACGATGTCGACGCACTGGCCGTACTCCGGCTTCTCCGAGCCGTCCATGATGCCCGGCTTCTCCTTGAACTGGCGGCGGACCTCATCGACGACGGCCGAACCGGCCTTGCTGACGGCCTCCATCGCGAATGCCGCGAACAGGTAGACCATCACGCCGCCGATCAGCAGACCGGACAGCACCGACGGGTCGTCGATCTGGAAGAGGACGTTCTCGCCAGCGGCGCTGAGCTCCTCCTTGAAGGCGGCAAACAGGACCAGTGCGGCCAGCACGGCCGAGCCAATCGCGTAGCCCTTGGTGACGGCCTTCGTGGTGTTGCCGACCGCGTCGAGCGGGTCGGTGACATTGCGAACCTCTTCGGGCAGCTCGGCCATCTCGGCGATGCCGCCGGCGTTGTCGGTGATCGGACCGAACGCGTCGAGCGCGACGATCAGACCGCACAGCGAGAGCTGCGCCATGACCGCGACGCCGATGCCGTAGATGCCGGCCAACTCGTTGGCGCCGAGCACAGCGGCCACGAACACCAGAGCCGGTGCGGCGGTCGACTGAAAGCCGCTCGCCAGGCCGGTGATGATGTTTGTCGCGTGACCCGTGGTCGATGCCTCGGCGGTGCGCTTGACCGGGCTGAAGCGGGTCGAGGTGTAGTAGTCGGTGATCACGAAGATCAGGCCGGTGACGACGATGCCGATCAACGAACAGAGCCAGAGGTCAGTCACCGAGACTTCGAGACCGTCGCGGGTGGCTCCGACGTCGCCCATCATCCAGTTGGTGATCGGGTAGAAGGCAGCCGCGGCGATAACGCCGGCGACGGCGACGCCCCTGTAGAGCGCTCCCTCTACGTGACCGGTCTTCGTGCGAACGAAGAAGGTGCCGATGATCGAGGCGAGGATCGAGACGGCGCCGAGCACCAGCGGGTAGATAGCGGCGCGGTCGAAATCGGCGGAGCTGAAGGTCAGCACGCCGATCAACATCACCGCGACGGCGGTGACGGCGTAGGTCTCGAACAGGTCGGCCGCCATGCCGGCGCAGTCGCCGACGTTGTCGCCGACGTTGTCGGCGATCACGGCCGGGTTGCGCGGGTCGTCCTCGGGGATGCCGGCTTCGATCTTGCCGACGATGTCGGCGCCGACGTCGGCGCCCTTGGTGAAGATTCCACCACCCAGACGGGCGAAGACTGAGATCAGCGAGCCACCGAAGCCGAGGCCGATCAGGGCATCGATCGCTTCACGCTGGTCGAAGTCCAACAGCCAGGTGAGGATGCCGTAGTAGGCGGCAACGCCCAACAGCGCGAGGCCAACAACGAGCATGCCGGTGACGGCGCCGCCGCGGAAGGCCACATCGAGCGCCGGCGAGATGCCGCCGCGGGCGGCCTCGGCGACACGCGCGTTCATGCGCACCGACACGTTCATGCCGATGTAGCCAGCCGCCGCCGACGAAAGACCGCCGATCACGAAACCGATTGCGATCGAAGGACCGAGGTCCGGCACCAGGGCGATCACCGCGGCAACGATGATGCCGACGATCGCGATCGACGAGTACTGGCGGTTGAGGTAGGCGCTCGCGCCTTCCTGAACGGCCTGCGAGATCTCGCGCATCCTGTCGTTGCCGGCCGAGAGCTTCAGCAGCGACAGCGTGTTGATCACGCCGTAGGCCACAGCGGCACCGGCGCAGACGAGCGCGATGAGGACGCCGTTATCAATCAAAAAGTCAGACAAGGATGAACCTTTCGTATCGGTTACTTCAGCATTCGGGACTGCGAGATGTTTTTGGCTTTTTCCTGGGTGCGATACGCAGAGGATGCGAACCGCGCGGGTCTGTGCGTGGGCATGGCTGAGCCTTTGCCCGAAAAAGCGCGCGTCAGTCTATCGACCCGACCGAACGGCCATAGCTGGAGGCCGTTTCGCGCACGGATTCCTCCAGCGACTCATACGGCCCGAGGCCCGCGTCGCGCAAGCGCTGAGTGGCGTTGCGCTCGGGCAGCCGTGGCTCGATGCCGAGCTCGCCGCGCATCGGCGCCGTCCACTCGAGCAGCCGATCGGCCGCGGCGGCGGCTTCGTACTCCTCGCCGCGCGAGAGGTCGATCAGCTTGCCGTCGAGTCCAAACCGGATCGCGCGCCAAAGGTTCTCTTCGAGCATTCTCGCCGGTTGCGGCACGAAGGGAACGCCCTCGTCGAAGTCGCGCGCGGCCTGCGCGACACAGGCGACGATCAGGCCCGAGAGCGCCGTGCTGTTCGCGCCGTCGGGCTGGGCGTCGCAGATCCGCACCTCGACGGTGCCGTAGCTGTGATGCGGGCGAACCGACCACCACAGCTGCGTCGACTCGACGATCGAGTTCGTGCGCTTGAGGAACTCGACGAAACCGGAATACCCCGCCCAGTCGCCGAACGGATCGGGAATGCCGCAGCGCGGGAACATACGCGTAAACAGCTGGGTACGGGCCGAGGCGAGACCGCTGTCGCGGCCTTCGGCAAACGGTGAGCTGGCGCTTATCGCGAGCAGCTCGGGCAGCAGCTCGCGCACGCGGTCGCAGACGGCGATCGCCCGGTCGGCGCCGTTGAGACCTACGTGAACGTGCAGGCTGAAGGTGTTGTTGCGCCAGGCGACGTACTTGAGCCCGTCTTCAACACGGTGGTAGTGCTCGGTATCGATGATCCGCTGGTCTTGCCAGGGGCTGAACGGATGTGCACCGAGGGCGCCGAGCTTCACTCCCTGGCGCTCGGCGAGCTCGAAGAGCTGCGCACGGTGGCTCTCCTGCAGGGCGACGGCATGCGCAAAGTTCTCGCCGCGGCCCGAACGGATCTCGATCTCGGAAGAGATCAGCTCGCCGGCGACCGACGCGTCGAGCCCATCGACGGTCTGAGCGGCGTCGTAGAGATCTTCGAAGCGCTGTGTGAGCTGCAGGGTCTCGGGGTCGAGCACCTGGAACTCCTCTTCGAGGCCGACCGTGAAGTCGGTCGATTCCGCGAACAGCCGGTAGGCGTTTTCGAGGTCGAGCGACATCGTCGAAGCGCCGCGCCCCCGCTCAGGCGAGGTAGAAGTAGAGGGCGTAGAGCAGGTCGACGGCCGGGCTCGACGTGTGGACGGTGACCTCTTGAGGTACCTCGAGCAGCGCGTCGGAGTAGTTGAAGATGATCGTGACGCCAGCTTCGACGAGCATCTCGGCGACGCCCTGCGCCGCGCGCGCCGGAACCGCGATCACGCCGACGAGGATGTCCTCTTCGAGCACAGTCTGCTTGAGCTCGTCGGCCGACTGCACGACGACGTTGCCGGCCTTGCTGCCGATCTTCTTCTCGTCGCTGTCGAAGACGGCCTTGATCTCAAAGCCGTGGTCGGCGAAGACCTCGCTGCCGGCGATCGCCTTACCCAGGTGCCCTGCACCGAACAGCGCGATGTTGTACTTGCCGGCCGTGTGCAGGATCGAGCGGATCTGCTCGATCAGGAAATCGATGTTGTAGCCCACGCCGCGCTTGCCGAACTTGCCGAAGCCCGATAGGTCACGCCGGATCTGCGTGGGGTTGACGTGCGTGAAGCGCGCCAGCTCCTGCGAGCTGATCGTCTGCTTGTCCATCTTCTTTGCCTGCGTCAGCACCTGCAGGTAGCGCGAGAGTCGCGCTGCCACACCCAGCGACAGCCGCTCGCCCCCGAGCGCAGCCGCAATCTCGGATCCTTCCGAGCCGCGCTTGCCGGTGGCGGTCTTGCGTGGTTTCGAATCGCTGGTCGTCATTTGCGAGGGGACGGCAGGGCTGCGGCCCGGCGGTGCGGCAACCTTAGTAACTCGCCGTGCGGCCGGTGTCAGACGCCATCGATCGCCGATTCGACGGCGCGCTCAAGCCCGCCATGACGATGGCCATCGACCCGCAGAACTTCGACGCCGTCGATCTCGACGACGGGGATCGCTTCGAGAAAGCGACGGTGCAACTCGTCGTCGCGCTCGATGTCGACCGTCGCCAGCTCAAAGCCGAACCGTGCGCGCAGCTGTTGCGCCAGCTCCACGGCTTCGCCGCAAAGATGGCATCCGGGGCGAATGTAGACAGTGAGCTTCACGTGACAGGCTCCGAGCGCGGGCTCACGCCGCGGCCGGCGCCGGGCGGCCGGTTGGATAGGCATCGAACCCCGCGTAGCCGGGGTAATCGACGGGCGCCGTCTCGATCGCTGCGGCCCCGACCATCGCCGCGTTGTCGGTACACAGCTCTCGCGGTGGGACCTTGACCGTCACGCCGAGCGCCGCGATACGTTCGCGCAGCCGCGAGTTCGCCGCCACCCCACCACCGATCGCGACACGATTGATGCCGGTCAGCTCGATCGCATGTTCGACGCGGCCGACGAGCATGTCGATGACGGCGCGCTGGTAGGAGGCCGCGAGATCGGCCTTGACGCCCTCGAACTCGCCCGGCGGCAAGTCGCGCAGCCGGTAGAGCAACGAAGTCTTGACGCCACTGAAGCTGAAGTCAAGCTCGCCGACGAAGGTGCGGGGGAAGTCGTAGGCGGCGTCGTTGCCGACACTGGCGAGCGCGTCGAGCGCGGCGCCGCCCGGATAGCCAAGCCCGAGCAGACGCGCGCCCTTGTCGAAGGCCTCGCCGGAGGCGTCGTCGGTCGTGCTCCCGAGCACCTCGTAGCCACGACGCTCGGTGACCCGCGCCAGGAAGGTGTGGCCTCCGCTTGCGATCAGGCAGATGAACGGTGGCTCGAGCGGCTCGGGTTCAAGGAAGTTGGCCGAGACGTGCGCCTGAAGGTGATCGACGCAGATCAGCGGCTTCCCGGCCGCGGCGGCCAGCGCCTTGGCGTAAGAGAAGCCGACGAGCAGCGCTCCGATCAACCCCGGGCCTCGCGTGGCGGCGACGGCCTCGATGTCGGCCAGCGTCAGGCCGGCGTCGTCGAGCGCCGCGCCGACAACCCCGTCGAGTAGCTCCAGGTGCCGCCGCGAGGCGACTTCCGGCACGACGCCACCGAAGCGGTCGTGATCCATCTGCGACGCGACCAGGTTCGAGAGCACCCGGCCGTCGCGCGACACGACGGCCGCACAGGTGTCGTCGCAGGAGGTTTCGATCGCGAGGATCGCAGCGCCGCTGTGCATCAGCGGTGCCCCTTCCACTCGGTCGGATTGGCCACGTTCGGCGGCACGAACTCCGGGTCGGTGCTGCGCCACATGATCAGCGCATCCTCGCGGTTGTCCGTGTAGTAGCCGGGGCGTATGCCGGCCGAACGGAACCCGCAGAGTTCGTACATGCTGATCGCCGCATCGTTAGAAACGCGCACTTCGAGCGTGTAGTGCGTGTGCGGGCTCTCGGTCACCCGGAAGAGCTCGGCCATCAGCGCGCCGGCCACGCCACGGCGGCGGCTCTCGGGCCGTACGGAGATGTTCATCACGTGCCAGACCTGCGCGTAGCGGGCGGCCACGAGGTAGCCGATCAGCTCGCCGCCCACGGTTGCCGC
>JACRKX010000016.1 GCA_016219715.1 Actinomycetota bacterium
GGCGCGATCATCATGTGGGCGATCGCGTCTTCGCCGGCGCGATCGGTCGGCCGCATGTGGCCGCTGATCTGCGTCAGCGCCGAGGCCAGGCCCTGGGGGTAGCGAGTCAGCTCGGCGCCTGAAGCGTCCGCGACGTACTCCCGCTTGCGGCTGATCGAGAACTGGATGATCGTTGCCGCCAGTGGAGCGAGGATCGCGGTGAGGATCACCAGCACGAAGCCAAGCAGGTTGCCGCCGCCGTTGTTGTCGCCGCGACCGCCCCCGAACCACATCATGTGCATGATGATGTTCGCGATCATCGCGATCGAGCCGGCGAGCACCGCGGCGTAGGTCATCAGCCGCACGTCGAGATTGCGGATGTGTGCCATCTCGTGCGCCAGCACGCCCTGGATCTCCTGGTCGTCGAGCACGTCGAGCAGGCCCTGGTTGACGCAAACCAGCGCCTGCTTCTGCGAGCGGCCGGCGGCGAACGCGTTGGGCGATGGGTCGGGCGAAACGAAGAGGCGCGGCATCTCGAGGCCGGAAACGATCGAGAGGTTCTCAACCATCCGCCATAGCTCGGGGGCCTCTTCCTTCTTCTTGATCTGTTTGCCGCCCGCGACCATCACCGCCATGTCGTCGCCGCCGAACAGCGACGCCAGCACCATGATGATCGCGATCGCCGCGACGGCGATCGTGCCGCCGGGGCCGACCCAGAGATACAGCGCGTAGGCGATCGCCGCATAGATCAGCAGGAAGCCGCTCATCAGCAGCCACGACTTGCGCTTGTTAGCGGTTATCTGTTGGTACATCGCGCCACTCCTTGACAGTCGGCCGGCCGCCGGCTAGAACGCAACCTGCGGAACCGCGCGCTCGGCCGGGTCCTCGATCTCGAAGAACTCGCGCTGCTCGAAGTTGCCCATGTTGGCGATGATGTTCGACGGGAACTGCTCGATCTTGATGTTCAGGTCGCGCACGTTCATGTTGTAGAAGCGGCGCGACGCCTGGACCTTGTCTTCGGTGTCGGTCAGCTCGTTCTGTAGCTGCAGGAAGTTCTGATTAGCCTTCAGATCGGGGTAGGCCTCGGCGACGGCGAACAGCCGGCCGAGCGCCTGAGTCAAGACGTTTTCGGCGGCGCCCTGGGCCTCGGGGCCGCTGGCCCCTTCGGCCGCGGCACGCGCCGCGGTGACGGCCTCGAAGGTCTGGCGCTCGTGGGCCGCGTAGCCCTTGACCGTCTCGACGAGGTTCGGGATCAGGTCGTGACGCCGCTTCAGCTGCGTCTCGATGTCGGAATAGGCCTCCTCGGCGCGATTGCGCAGGCGGACCAGGCCGTTGTAGGTCGCGATCACATAGATCACGAGCAGTGCGGCGATGACGATTAGCACGATTATTGCGACGCTCACTTGACAGAGCCTTTCTAAAAAGTCGATTGCGTGTGCTGATTCTTACCGATCGGCAGGTCGCAGTATCCGCTTGTGGCTGAATGATCGATCGGCCGCGGTCGGCGACGTAAGATCTCGCCCGTGCCGCGCGACTGGAACGATCTCTTCATCACGGGCGAACCCACGCCTGCAGCCGCGCCCGACGGTGAGGAGGCCGGGCCCGAACGCCGTCGCGGCATGTTCAAGCGCCTGCGCGAAAGTCTCGGCAAGACCCGTCAGGCATTCAGTGCGGAACTGCGCTCAACGCTGTTCGACACACTCGACGAGCACACCTGGGAGCGTCTAGAGGAACTGCTGATCTACGCCGACGTCGGCGCCCGCACGACCGCGAAGGTCGTCGGCCGGCTTGAGGCCGAGGTCGAGGAGGGGCAGGTTGCCGGCGGCGAGGCGATCACCGAACGCCTGCGCGAGCTGCTTGCCGAGACGGCGACCGTCGGCGACGCGTACATCGATCTGCGTCGCAAGCCGACCGTGATCATGGTTGCCGGTGTCAACGGAACCGGTAAGACGACATCGATCGGCAAGATCGCATGGCATCTGCGTCAGGAACTCGACCGCACCGTGCTGATGGGAGCGGCCGACACGTTTCGTGCCGCCGCCACCGAGCAGCTCGACGAGTGGGCCACGCGCACCGGGGCAGGCATCGTTCGCGGCGACCAGGGGTCAGACCCGGGAGCTGTCGCCTTCGACGCTGTCGGCGCGGCGCTCGCGCGCGAGGTGGACGTTGCGATCATCGATACCGCCGGGCGTCTGCACACCCAGGAGAACCTGCTCGACGAATTGAAGAAGGTGCGCCGTGTGATCGAGAAGCAGCTCCCCGGGGCCCCACACGAGACGCTGCTGGTCGTCGACGCGACCACCGGCCAGAACGGCCTGCGCCAGGCGAAGCTGTTTGCCGAGGCGGTGAACGTCACCGGAATCGTGCTCACGAAGCTCGACGGCACCGCCAAGGGTGGTATCGCGCTGGCGATCGCCGAGGAACTCGGCATCCCGGTCAAGCTGATCGGCATCGGCGAACAGCTCGAGGATCTGCGTCCGTTCGACGCCGATGAGTTCGCGAGCGCGCTGATCTCCGAATAGCCGCCGTTGCGTCCGGAATAATCGGCACCACTATGCCCGACTGGTCTTGGTGGTTGATAGTGGCGGTCATCTTCGCGCTCGGCGAGTTGGCCATCTTCACGGGGTTCATCCTCGGTCCATTGGCCGTGGCAGCCGCCGCTACCGCCGGCGTCGCCGCGCTGGGCGGAAGTATCGAGGTACAGCTCGCGGTGTTCATCGTCGCGTCCACGGTCATGATTACGGCGCTGCGGCCGATCGCCAAGCGGCACATGCAGTCGCCGCCGGAGATCCTCACAAACACGGCGGCACTGGTCGGCAAGAACGCCCGCGTGCTCGAGGCGATGACACCCGACTCACCGGGCATGGTGAGGCTCGAGAACGAGAACTGGACGGCGCTGCCCGCGCCGGGAGTGGGTCGCATCGAGGCCGAGACCCACGTGATCGTCAAACGCATCGACGGCGCCACCGCGATCGTCGAACCGCAAAAACCGATGGGGGAGGCTGATAGCTGATGAGCGCCGGAACAATCGTCCTGATCGCATTCATAGTCCTGGTGTTCTTCACCGCGCTTCGCGGTGTGCGGATCATCCCGCAGGCCCGTGCGGGTGTGGTCGAGCGGCTCGGTCGCTATCACCGCACTCTCACGCCGGGTCTTGCCCTCGTTATTCCCTACGTCGATCGCGTCCGCCCGCTGATCGACATGCGCGAACAGGTCGTGTCGTTCATGCCACAACCGGTGATCACCGAGGACAACGTCGTCGTGCAGATCGACAGCGTCCTCTACTACACGATCACCGACGCCCGCGCCGTCACATACGAGATCGCGAACCACCTCCAGGCGATCGAGCAGCTCACCACCACGACGCTGCGAAACGTGATTGGCGGCCTCACGCTCGAGAAGGCGCTGACCTCGCGCGACGACATCAACAGCCAGCTGCGGGTCGTGCTCGACGAAGCCACCGGCAAATGGGGCATCCGCGTCAATCGCGTCGAGCTCAAGGCGATCGATCCGCCGGCCTCGATTCAGGAAGCGATGGAGAAGCAGATGCGCGCCGAGCGCGACCGTCGCGCCGCGATCCTCACCGCCGAGGGCGTCAAGCAGTCACAGATCCTCACCGCCGAAGGCATGAAGCAGGCCGCGATCCTCACCGCCGAGGGCTCGCAGCAGGCCCAGGTCCTCGAGGCCCAGGGCGAGGCACAGGCGATCGAAACCGTCTTCAATGCGATTCACGACGGTAATCCAGACATCGGCCTGGTCACATACAAGTACGTCCAGGCCCTGGCCGAGATCGCCGGCAGCGACACCCACGCGACCTGGATCCTGCCCAGCGAATTCACGCAGGCGATCTCCGGTCTAGGCGACAAGCTGGGCGGCCTGAAGGGGCCGACCGCGCCGACCGCCGGCTGAGGTTGCCGATCCCTGGCCGACCTGCCGGCCAGCCAGCCGACCAGCCCGCCGGCCAACCAAGCGACCAGCCTGCCGGCCAACTCCTCGGCCAACCCGCCGGCCAACCCGCTAACCGACACGCCGATTGACCCGCGGGCCCACCGCCAGCCGACTGCCGGTCAAACCGCCGACGCCACGCCGACTTCAGCCCCGGCCGGCTCGCGATGGTGGCCGGGATCGTGTCCGCGATTCGCCGATTTAACAAATATGCTAAATATGCATTGGCCCCGCCCGAGCGGACCAATGTAATATCCAACATATTTGTTAAATCTCGGTTTCGAGAGCCGGTGACCGGTCTGCCGATCGGCCCGCCACCGTGAAGAAATCGGCCCGCTACCGTGAAAAAAGGAGATTCAAGTGCCGAAGAAATCAACCGCGCGGCTTCCACGAAGCGCTGAGCGCGGTCCTGGCGTTGCGCCGGCACCGGAAGAGGCCGGTGCCGCGGCTCTGCTGATCCGTGAAGCACGGCTCCGGCGCGACTTCTCGCAGCGCGAGATAGCCGAGCGCAGCGGGTTCGATCAAGGCCTTATCTCGCGCTGGGAGAGGGGCCGGGTTCAGCCGTCGTTCGAGGCCGTGCTGAAGGTGCTGGGCGCGTGCGGCTACGACCTTTGGGTGGCACTGTCGCTGGTCAACCGGCATGGTTCGAGCACGCGCACCGGCGAGATGCGCCTGCTCGACGAACCGACCCCGCCAGACGGCCACGGCTTTCGGCGCCAGGTGCGTGCTCAAGACGCCGAAGTCAGGCGCGAGCGCCGGGCACGCAACACACCGCGGGGCGGCTAACGTCAACCAACCATGTTCGAAGCCCTCTCTGAGAAGCTCCAGGAGACGCTCTCCGACGTTCGCTCGCACGGCAAGCTAAGCGAAGACGACATCAACAAGGCGATGCGTGACATCCGCCTCGCGCTGCTCGAGGCCGACGTCAACTTCCAGGTCGTCAAGCAGTTCACGGCGACCGTCAAGGAGCGCTCGCTGGGCGCCGATGTGATGGGCTCGCTGAACCCCGGTCAGCAGGTCGTCAAGATCGTCGACGAGGAGCTGACCGCCCTGATGGGCGGCGCCGACCGCGAGATCGTCTTTGCCCAGAGCGCGCCGACGATCATTCTGATGGCCGGCCTGCAGGGGTCGGGCAAGACGACGACCTGCGGCAAGCTCGCGCTGAAGCTCAAGAACGAGGGCAAGAAGGTCGGTATCGCGGCCTGCGACGTCTACCGGCCCGCCGCGATCGACCAGCTCAAAGTCGTGGGTGGGCAGGCCGGCGCCCGCGTCTACGAGCAGGGCGCCGACCGCGATCCAGTCGACATCGCCAGATGGGCCGTGGAGCAGTCGATCCAGAACCTCGACGACGTTCTGATCGTCGACACCGCCGGCCGTCTGCACGTCGACGCCGATCTGATGGAGGAGTTGGCGAAGATCCGAAAGGCGATCAAGCCGCACAATGTGCTGCTGGTCGTCGACGCGATGACCGGTCAGGACGCCGTCAACGTCGCCGAGCAGTTCTCCGAGACGGCAGCCTTCGACGGCGTGATCATCACCAAACTCGACGGCGACGCCCGCGGCGGCGCCGCGCTCTCGATCAAGGCGGTCACAGGCAAACCGGTGATGTACGCGTCGGTTGGCGAGAAGCTCGACGCCTTCGAGACCTTCCACCCCGACCGCATGGCCGATCGCATTCTCGGTATGGGCGACGTGATGACGCTGATCGAGAAGGCCGAAGCTCAGATCGACGAGCAGCAGGCGCTCGAGATGGAACGCAAGCTGCGCAAGGACGAATTCACGTTCGACGACTTTCTCGACCAGATGAAGATGATGCGCAAGATGGGCTCGCTTTCGAGCATCCTCGGCATGCTGCCGGGCGTCGACAAAAAGGCGCTGAAGAACGTCAACATCGATGAGCGCGAACTCGACCGCGTGCAGGCGATCGTGCTCTCGATGACGCCTTACGAGCGGGCGAACCCCAAGTTCATCAACGGGCAGCGGCGCAAGCGCATCGCCGCCGGCTCTGGCACCAGCGTGCAGCAGGTCAACCGGCTGCTCAAGCAGTTCGCCGAAATGCGCAAGATGATGAAGCGCATGAAGCGCGGAAAGATGCCCGATATCGGCCAGATGCTGGGCCAGCGCTGAAGCGCTCCGCCCTTCGCCGCGCACTTCCGTTTTCGGGTTGGTACCCTCACCGCCGTGGTTCGCATCAGACTCACACGCGTTGGTGGCAAGAAAAACCCGATCTGGCGGGTCGTCGTGGCGGATAAACGTTCGCCGCGCGACGGTCGCGTGATCGAGAACGTCGGCACCTACAACCCGCAGACCGACCCTTCGCAGATCTCTCTGAAGGGCGACCGGATCGCGCATTGGATCGAGCAGGGCGCACAGCCCACCGACACCGTGCGCCAGCTGATGAAGACCCAGAATCTCGGCGCCGACGGCAAGCCCGTCGCCGCGAGCTAGTCCGCTCGATCGCCGATGGCCGACGAGCAGGGCACAGCAGATTTCACCGGCACCGGACCGGCCGACGTCGAGGCCCCGATGATGGAGGACCTGCTCGAACGTCTCGTCAAGGGACTAGTCGATAAGCCCGAAGAGGTCAGCGTCGAGGGCTTCGACGAGTCCGACGGCTCCGTCACGCTCGAACTTCGCGTCGCCGAGGACGAGGCCGGCAAGGTCATCGGTCGCGGCGGGCGCACGATCAACGCGCTGCGCCAGGTCGTCCGCGCCCACAAGGAAGCCCGCGGCCGCAAGGTCGTGGTCGACCTCGTCGACTGACCGGTCGGGCCGTTGGCGCCCGACGCTTCAGACCTGATTCGCATCGGTGTGATCGGCAAGCCGCACGGCGTGCGGGGAGCATTTCACGTTGACGGCGCGATCGACGCGACGGCGATGAAGAGCGGATTCATCATGCGCGCCGGGGAGCAAGAGCTGCGCGTCGTCACGCGCGGCGGCACCGACGCGCGGCCGATCGTTTCGGTAGAGGGGGTGGACGACCGCGACGCGGCCGCCGCGCTGCGCGGTGAGACGCTGTTCGCGCGACGCGAGACGTTGACGCCGCTGGTCGAAGGGGAGTGGTACGCAAGTGACATCGAGGGCATGGAGGTGCGCGCGGCTGAGGGACAGCCGTTGGGCACAGTCGCGCGGCTCACGAATCTGCCTTCGGTGGACGTGCTCGAAGTGACTCCGGCCGCCGGCGGAAACGACTTGCTGGTTCCGATGGTCGCCGACGCGATCGTCTCGATCGATGCCGAAACCCGCACCATCACAGTCGACACCGGCTTTCTCGATCTAGGCTGACCAGCATGCAGATCGACGTAGTGACGCTGTTTCCCGAGTGGTTCGAGTGGTTCGGCCAGCAACGGCACATGAAGAACCTCGCCGAACACGGCACGACGCTCGAAGCCGTCGACATGCGCGCGACCACACCGATCGCCAACAATCGCGTCGACGACACGCCCTACGGCGGCGGTGCCGGGATGGTGATCCGCGTCGACGTGGTCGAGGCCGCGCTGCGCGCCAGGTACGGAGTCGATCCAGTCGAGCTTCGCGAGAGTCGCCGCGTGATCGTGCTGTCACCGGTCGGCCGCAAGCTCGACGACGCGCTTACCGAGGAACTGGCGGCCGAGCCCGCGTTGACGCTGCTCTGCGGACGCTATGAGGGTTTTGACCAGCGTGTACACGATCACTTCGCGAGCGATGTGGTCTCGATCGGCGACTACGTGCTCTCGGGTGGCGAACTCGCGGCGATGGTCGTGATCGACGCGGTGACTCGCAAATCAGCGCCGAGCTCGAGGGAGCGCCGGAGTATCCGCACTACACGCGGCCGGCGGAGCATCGCGGCTGGCCCGTGCCCGAGGTGCTGTTCTCGGGAAATCACGCAGAGATCGAGCGCTGGCGCCGCGATCAAAGCGAATTTCGCCGTCGCGAACGGGAAACCGGCGGCATCGGCTAACATTCGGCGCCGAACGCGGCCCCCGTGCGGAGTTGCCGGCGCAGGACGCCGATGCAGCACGGGCCTGGCACGCGTCCTTTTTTATGACCACGATCATCGACAAGCTCGAAAAGGCGCAGATCAAGCGCGTCCCGACGTTCGACGCCGGCGATCGCGTGCGCGTGCACTTCCAGGTCATCGAGGGCACCCGTCGCCGCACCCAGGTGTTCGAGGGTGTCGTGCTCAAGCGCCAGGGCAGCGGCGCGCGCGAAACTTTCACTGTGCGCAAGCAGTCCTTCGGCGTCGGTGTCGAGCGCACGTTCCCGGTGCACTCCACCAAGATTGAGAAGATCGAGGTCGCGGCCCGCGGCGAGGTACGCCGCGCCAAGCTTTACTACCTGCGCGATCGCGTAGGCAAGCGCGCCCGTGTTCGCGAGCGTGCATGGACGCCAGCCGAACAGGCCAAGCTAGACGCCGAGATGGCCGGCGCCTACGACGAGCAGGGCCCTCAGGAAGAGGCCGAGCTGGTCGAACCCGCCGCCGAGCAGGCTGAAGAGGCCGCCAACGCTGAGGCCACGGAAGCTGGGGCGACGGAAGCCGAGGCCACCGAAGCTCCTGCAAGCGAGGAACCTGCTGCCGAGGCAGCCGAAGCAGAGGCACCCGCCGCCGAGGCAACCGACGAGCCTGTCGCCGAGGAGCCCGCCGCCGACGAGCCGGTGCCGGAAGAACCCGTCGCTGAAGAGGCTCCGGTTGAAGAGGCTCCCGCCGAAGAGGCCCAGGCTGAAGAGGCCCAGGCTGAAGAGGCTCCGGCAGAAGAGCCCGCCGCGGCCGAGGAGGCGCCCGCCGAGGGCGACTCCGAGACCGAAGAACCCGCGAGCTGATTCCGGGCATTCGCCCACGCTTGAATGGCTGATCCGACCGATTCGTCGCGGTCAGGCGCAGACAAGCGGCACCACCGCAGTGGCCGCGAGTCGCTGATCGAGCTGGTCGTCATCGTCGTAACCGCGCTCGCGCTCGCGCTGCTGATCCAAACGCTGCTCGTCAAGCCGTTTCGCATCCCGAGCGAGTCGATGGTTCCAACGCTTGAGGTAGGACAGCGTGTGCTGGTCAACCGCGTCGAAGGGCGCTGGGGCTCACCCGAGCGGTTCGATGTCGTCGTCTTCAAGCCACCGTCAAATGCGGCCACCAACAGCTGCGCGGTCAGCAACGGCGACGAGTACCTGCCAGGAAAGGTCTATCGCGACGAGTCCGGAGACAATCTGCTCGGAGACAAGATGCCCTGCCCGAAGGGAGCTTCAGGGCAGCACACGGAGAACTTCATCAAGCGTGTGATCGGCATGCCCGGCGACCGCCTGAAGATCGTCAAGGGCCACGCTTACGTCAACGGCAAAATGCTCAATGAGCCGTTCGTAAACCCAGCTTCTAGCTGCGACGAACCCGACACGTTCAGCAGCGACTGCACATTCTCGCTCGAGATCACGATCCCGCCCGACAGCTACTACATGCTCGGCGACAACCGCAACGCAAGCGCCGACAGTCGCTACTGGGGTCCGGTGCCGGCGAAGAACATCGTCGGCGAGGCATTTGCCACCTACTGGCCGCCGAGCCGCATCGGCGGGCTTTAATTTCGCCACGGCCCGCATGCACTAGCGACTCGGCGATGCCGCCACTGCGACTTTGACCGACAACCAGGAAAACGAACGGCCGCACCCGCTGCTCGAAACGATCGCAGTGGTCGCGGTGGCGCTCTCGCTCGCGCTGCTCGTGCAGTGGCTGATCGTTAAGCCGTATCGCATTCCGAGTGAGTCGATGGTGCCAACGCTGGTCGAAGGCCAGCGCATCCTCGTAAACCGCGTCGAAGGTCGCTTCGGTTCTCCGGAGCGTGGCGACGTGGTCGTGTTCAACCCTCCGTCCGGCGCCGGCGATGACGAATGCGGTGTCGAGGAGGGGCAGCGCTACGGCGCTGGAGATGCGGTCTACACCGCCGAAACCGGCGCCCCGGACGACACGCTCGGCATGGCGTGTCCCAAGCCAACGCCCGGCAAGTTCTCCGACGCATACGTGAAGCGGCTGATCGGCATGCCGGGGGACCGTTTGAAGATCATCAAGGGCCACGCATTCATCAACGGTCAGCAGCTCGACGAGCCCTACATCAACGGCGACGACAACTGCGATGACCCCGAGTCTTACGAGGCATCTTGCTCGTTTCCCGTTGAGATCACGATCCCCGCTGGGCACTATTTCATGATGGGTGACAACCGCAACGCAAGTGACGACAGTCGCTTCTGGGGGCCGATCCCGGCGGAAAACGTGATCGGCGAGGCCTTCGCGACGTACTGGCCGCCACAGCGCATCGGCGGCCTCTAAACGGCCGCACCGGCGGCCGATGCTGCGGGTATCGTTGGCCGCGATGAGAGAGGTCCGAACTCCGATGCTCGACTTCGACCGCGAACGCGCTGCCAGTGTGGCCGGCGCTGACGAGGCGGGCCGGGGCTGCCTGGCCGGGCCGATCGTCGCCGCCGGCGTTCGCTTCGACTACGAATCACTTTCGCCCGCCGACCTCGACGTGCTGGCATCGATGAACGACTCGAAGAAACTGTCGGCCGAACGCCGCGAGCAGCTCTTCGGCGAGATCACCCGCATAGCGGGAAGCGTGGCGGTGGTCGTTCGCTCTGCGCCCTACATCGACTCGTTTGGCTTGCACCGCACCAACCTTCACTGCCTCGGTACGGCACTGCAGCGGGTTGCAACCACGGACAGCGCACTGATCAGCGATGGCTACATGCCCTTTGGGCTCGATCGCGAGTGCGAGGCCGTGGTCAAAGGAGACGCGCGCAGCACTGCCGTCGCGGCCGCGTCGATCGTCGCCAAGGTCTCGCGCGATCGCTTCATGCACCGAGCAAGCGTGACCTACGGCGGGTGGGGGTTCGAGCAGCACGTCGGCTACGCCACGCCCACGCACCACTCCGCGATCCGCGAACTCGGCCTGACGCCCTTGCACCGCCGCTCGTTCGCCTCGGTCGCCTACGAGCAGATTCCGCTCGTCGCCTGAATCGCTCTCAGAACGCGTCGGCCACATGTTCGATGTTTTCCGGCTGTCCGTCGCCGCCGACGGTCACGGCGATTGCGTCGAACCGGATACTGCTGAAACCTAGGTCGTCATCGCCGCGCATCGTTGGTAGAGAATCTGCGATCCAACGCCGCGCGAGCATGCGCACGCGTTGTTGTTTGCGACGACCGATCGACTCGAACGGCGAGAATGGCGTGCGACCGCCGCGTGAAACGAGCGCTTTGACCTCGACGAAAACGAGCGCTCCGTCGGCGATCCCGACGATGTCTAGCTCGCCTTCTCGCCAGCGGACATTGCGCGCCAGAATGCGCCAACCGGCCTGCTCGAGATGATCGGCAGCCGCTTGCTCGGCGACGGCGCCGGTGCGGCGACGGGAATCGGTTTGCGCCGGTTTGGACATGGATTTCACGATGGCGCCAGCAGCGTTACGACACAAGACCGTTTCGTTAGAAAAGTTCCACGGTTCGCAAACAAATCGCGCGCCGCGCGAAAATCATCGGGCGCTTGTCGCTGAGTTCTTACGTTTGTGTCTTGCGTTGTAACGCGCGGCTTGCCAGTTTCATGACCGTGCTTGCAAAGGCGACGACATACGCGATCGACGGAGTACACGCGCGCAGGGTCACGGTTGAGGTCGACATCCGTCGTGGACTGCCCTCCTTCTGCGTCGTCGGACTACCCGACACGGCCGTTCGCGAGTCTCGCGAGCGAGTGCGAGCCGCGATGCTGAACGAAGAGTTCGAATTCCCTCAGCGGCGCATCACGGTCAATCTCGCCCCGGCGGACCTGCAGAAGGCCGGCCCGGCCTTCGATCTGGCGATCGCAGGCGCGTTGCTGGCGGCGAGCGGTCAGATCCCTTCCGACCAACTTGATCGGCTGGCGCTGGTGGGCGAGCTGTCGCTCGACGGCGGCCTGCGTGGGGTGCGTGGCTCGCTGGCGATCGCCGAGGCGGCGCGCCGCGACGGCACCACGGCTCTGGTGCTGCCGTTCGACAATGCCACAGAGGCCTCGCTGGTGAGCGAGCTGGCGGTACTCCCGGTTCGGCGGCTCTCCGACCTGGCGCGCGCGTGTGCCGGTGAGGTGCCACCGTTCGAGGCCGATCAGGCTCGCGCCGAGTATGCGGCCGAGGGTCCCGACTTGAAGGACATGCGCGGGCACCGGTTCAGCCAGAGGGCACTGGAGATCGCCGCCGCCGGTGGCCACAATGTGCTGTTCAGCGGGCCACCGGGGTGTGGCAAGACGATGCTCGCGCGCCGGCTGCCGTCGATTCTGCCCGAGCTCACAGGAGACGAGGCGCTTGAGGTAACTCGTCTGCAGAGCATCGCCGGACACGCCGCGCCACGTGGTCTCGCCTGCCGGCGTCCGTTTCGCGCTCCCCATCACACGATCTCGGCGGCCGGGCTCGTCGGTGGCGGATCGGTTCCGACGCCCGGCGAGGTCACGCTCGCGACCAACGGCGTGCTGTTCCTGGACGAGCTGGCCGAGTTCTCGACCCGCACGCTCGAGTCACTGCGTCAACCGCTCGAAGACGGCAGCGTCACAGTCACTCGCAGCCAGCGCACGCACGTCTTTCCCGCGCGTTTCATGTTGGTGGCTGCGACCAACCCATGCCCGTGTGGAGTCGGCGGCGAGCGCTGCCGCTGCACTCCGAACGAGGTCGCTCGCTATGCACGTCGCCTCTCGGGTCCGCTACTCGATCGATTCGACATACATTGCAGCGTCGAGCGCCCAACGGCTTCGGAGGTGGAGGCAGGCCCGGTCACCTGCTCCGAAGAAGTCCGGGTCCGGGTTGGGGCGGCGCGAGCGATTCAGGCAAAGCGCTTGGCGGGCACTGGCGCGCATTGCAACGGCCAGCTCGACGGCTCCCAGGCGCGTCGCATTCTCGAACCGGTCGCACGCGTCAGGCAGCAGCTCGGCGACGCGTACCGGCGCGGCACGCTAACTCTGCGCGGTTACGACCGCGCGTTGCGCGTTGCGCGCACGATCGCCGACCTCGACGGTCACGCTCAGATCGGTGAGGCGCACATGGCGGAGGCACTGGCGTTCCGCGTCGCGGAGGGTGGGGGTGAGGCGTGAACGCGTGCGCCGAGTGTCTCATGCACTCGTTGCTCGAAAACGAGGCGATGGGGTTTGCCGAGCAGTCGATGATGTCGCCAGACCAGGCGCGGCGGCTGATCGACGCACCCCACACGCAGCAACTCGACCTATTGGGCGATGAGTTGCCTGGCATTGAAGAGCGGCTCTCGCTCAGAGTCGAGGAACTTGCCGCCGGCAGCAGGCCTGACGGGCTCTGGTCGTGTTGTTCGCACGACCCCGACTTTCCGGCGTCGCTCGGTGCGCTCGACGACACCCCGGTGATGCTCTATGGGCTCGGGTCGCCGCGGCATCTCGCGGAACTCGCCGAACTGCATCCGGGCGTCGCGATCGTCGGCGCCAGGCGTGCATCGGCTTATGGGCGTGACGTGGCCCATCTCTTCGCACGTGATCTCGCCGCCGCCGGAATGACGGTGGTCAGCGGCATGGCGCTAGGCGTGGACGGCGCGGCGCATCGTGGCGCTTTGTCTGTTCGTGGGCGCACGATCGCCGTGCTCGCCGGCGGCCCCGACCGGCCCTATCCACCATCGCATCGCCGGTTGTACGAGCAGCTTCTCGATCAGGGTGCCGTGATTTCCGAGCGGCCGCCCGGCGCACGAGCCCGCCGTTGGGGGTTTCCTGCCCGCAACCGGCTGATCGCCGCTCTCTGCCGTGCCACCGTGTATGTCGAGGGCACGCACGGTTCGGGTGCGCGTCACACAGTCGAGTTTGCGCGTCAGATCGGACAGGAGCCACTGGCCGTCCCGGGTCCTGTCACGTCGCCGCTTAGCGAAGGTCCCAACGCGATCATCGCCGAGTCCAGCAGCCACGCTGTGATCGATGCCGAAGGGGTACTTGATCGCATCTTCGGTACCGACGGGCAACCGCCGCTGCCCGGCACCAGACAAGCCGTGCGTCCCGTGCCGGCCATGGAGCTGGGGCCGGCCGCGCGGCGGGTGCTCGAATGCATTCGCTCAGGCGACGTGGTGCCGCAGG
>JACRKX010000017.1 GCA_016219715.1 Actinomycetota bacterium
CGGCCTCGACATCGGCATCACGGTGCCGTCGAACAACTCGACGCTCGAAGACGTGGCGATCACGCTTCCGGCCGGCATGGAGATCAACCCGGCCGTCGGCAACGGCCTGGCGGCCTGCCCGCAGGCGACCGTCGACGCCGGTGGAAGCGGTTGTCCGGTCGGCAGCCAGATGGGCACGATCACACTCGATACCCCGCTGCTGGCGGGCCAGCGGAGTGGCGAAGTCTTCCTGGTCGAGCCCGGCGCGACACCGAGCACTCGTTACAAGTTGGCGATGGTCATCCACCTGCCTGGCCGCGATCTGGTGGTCAACGGCATCGCCAACGTCGACGGCGAGGGCCAGGGTGCAGACAACGGCACCGGCCAGATCGTCACGACCTTCAACAACGTGCCCGACATCGCCTTCAGCAGCATGCAGGTGCACTTCAACACCGGCAACCGTGCGCTGCTCACCAACCCCGAGGCCTGTGGCGCTCACACCGTCAGCGCCGAGCTCAACCCGAGTTCCGGCAACGGCGCGGTGACACGCACCGACGGTTTCAGCGTCAGCTACGACGGACTCGGCGGCGCCTGCCCGGGCAGCGAAAGCTTCAACCCGACGTTCACCGGCAGCGTGTCGACGACGCAGGCCGGCGGTAATCCTGACTTGACGCTTCAGGTAACGCGTAACGACAAGACGCGCACACTGCGCACCTTCGACATGCACCTGCCGACCGGGCTGGTGGCCGATACCGTCGCCACATCACGCTGCTCGCAGGCCAACGCCGCGGCCGCCAACTGCGCGGTGAACACGGCCGTCGGATCGATCAGCACCTCGGTCGGCTCGGGCCCCGAGATCTACACCTTGAGCGGCTCGATCCACAACGTCGTGCCAAACGCCAACGAGCCGGCGCGCCTGGCCGCGATCATCCCCGTTGTCGTCGGTCCATTCGATCTGGGCGACCTCAGCATTCCGGTCACGACCACGATGCGCAGTAGCGACCTCGGAATCGACACGACGACGACCATCCCGACGCGCTACGAGGGCGTTCCGGTGCGCGTGCGCAGCATGCAGATCCAGCTCGCCGGAACCGTGGCCGGCAATGGCTTCATGATCAACCCGTCGCGCTGTACCAACCACACCGTCAGCGCCGACATGGGCTCGACCAGCGGCGCGCCGGTGACCGGCAGCTTCAACTTCACGACCACCGGCTGCCCGGCGGCCTTCAACCCGAGCATCACGGCTTCGGTCAGCGACACCGAGACGGGCCAGCCCGCCGGACTGTCGATCGACATCAATGTGCCGAGCGGTCACTCGTCTGTCAAGCGCGTGGCGACGACGCTGCCGGTCGGAATGGAGATCAACCCGGCGTTTGCCAACGCGAATGGAATTCCGGGCGGTCTGGCTGCCTGCTCGACCGCGAACATCGACGCCGGCGGCGCTGCCTGCCCGGCGGCGAGTGTGATGGGAACCGTCGCGCTTGACACGCCGTTGCTGTCGGGCACACAGTCCGGGACCATTTACCTCGAGACGCCTGGCGCCACCCCTGCGACGCGCTACAAGCTGGGCATCGTGATCCACCTGCCGGGTACCGATCTGGTCATCCACGGCCAGGCCAACGTCGACGGCAGCGGCGCCGGAGCCGACAGCGGCACCGGCCAGGTCACGGCCGTCTTCAACGACGTGCCCGACGTGCAGTTCTCGCAGATGAGCATCGACTTCAACACCGGCGACGACGCCCTGCTGACGAATCCGGAGAGCTGCGGCAACCACACCGTCAGCGCCGACCTGACGCCGTGGAGCGACGACGACGAACTTCTGCCGCCCGACTACACGGTCACGCGGAGCGACGACTTCAGCGTCAGCTACGACGGCAGCGGCGGCGCCTGCCCGGGCACGATCCCGCAGAACCCGTCGTTGACTGCCAGCTTGTCCGACTACCAGGCCGGTGCGAACGCCGACGTCACGCTGACGATGTCGCGTCCCGACAAGGACAAGGGAATTCGCAAGGCAACGATCAAGCTGCCGCAGGGTCTCGTGGGTTCGGCCTCGGCTACGGCTCCGTGTCTACAGTCCTACGCCGACGCAGGCAACTGTGCCGACGCAAACGCCACCGGAACTCCAGCCGCTGTCAACGCCAGTCGTATCGGCGACGTGACGATCAACGTCGGCAGCGGACCCGACACGTTCGCCCTGCCCGGCACGATCTACAACACCGTCGCGCCGAGCAACCGTCCGGCCAAGCTGACGGTGATCACGCCGGTCGTCGTTGGCCCGTTTGACCTCGGCAAGGTCGTCGTGCCGGTCGACGTCAACCTCGACCCCAACGACTACAGCCTCGAGGCCACGACCGGCGACATCCCGCAGCGCTTCGAGGGCATCCCCGTTCGCATCCGTCAGCTCCAGATGGTGATGCGCGGAATCGCCGATCAGGGCACTCCGAGCACCGCCGACGACAAGCCGTTCATGAGCAACCCGCGCACCTGTGCCGCCACGGCGCCGAGCGTGACTGCCGACATCTCGTCGCCGGCCCCGGCCACCACCGTGACGCGCTCCGCGCAGCTGCCCCAGCCGATCACCGGTTGCGGCTTGCTGGCTCTCAACAACAGCGTCGACGTCAGCAACACGCCGACCGACGCTCAGCAGCCGACGGTCTTCACCGTCCAGGTCAACCAGTCGGCCGCGCCGACACAGGCCACGTTGAAGACGATGCAGATGGCGATGCCCGGCTTCCGCCTGAACGCGCCGGCCGCCGATGGCCTCTCGGCCTGCACCGCCGCACAGCTTGATGCCGAGGCATGTCCCGCCAGCAGCGAGGTCGGCGACGCCTGGATCGACAGCCAGCTGCTGCCGCTCGACTCGCCCAACGGCCACTCGCTCGAGGGCAAGGTCTACCTCGAGACGCCGGGTACGGCCTCCGACGGAAGCGACCGCTACAAGCTCGCGGTCCAGCTGACCGGCAAGACGCTGATCACGATCCGTGGTATCGCCGTGGTCAACGAGACGACCGGCGACATCGTCACGACCTTTGACGGTCTGCCCGACATCCCGTTCACGGCCTTCCACCTCGAACTGCAGGGCGCGACCAACCCGCTGCTGATCAACCCCGAGACCTGCGGCAGTTCGCCGATCGCTTCGACGATGACACCGCACGCCGGCAGCACCGTCATCGAAAACGACACGGTGAACGTGACCAACTGCGTCGCCAAGCCGTTCAACCCGACAGTTGGCGTGAGCCTCTCGACCTACGTGTCCGGCGCACACCCCGATGCCGAGTTCACGATCGACCGGCCCGACGGCGACCAGGATCTCAAGAGCGTCACGATGTCGTTGCCCGCCGGCTTCGTCGGCTCGGCGGCTGCCGTGCCGATGTGCCCGGTCGCCAGCGCTCAGGCTGGCACCTGCTCGTCGGCCAGCAAGATCGGCAATGTGCTTGTCAAAGTCGGCAACGGCAGCGCGACGCTTTCGCTGCCGGGCGACGCCTACCTGACCGAGGGCCAGAGCGGTGACATCGCCGGCATGGCGGTGAAGGTGGCGGCGGTCGCCGGTCCGTACAACCTGGGCGACTACATCACGCTCGGCCGCATCGTCCTGCGCCAGAGTGACCACGGCATCGATGTCACCTTCAACGACATCCCGAAGATGTTCAAGGGTGTGCCGACGCAGCTTCAGCAGATGCGGATCTCGATGGACGGTGTGGCCAGCAGCGGCAAGCCGTTCCTCTACAACGCCTCGACCTGCGATGCATGGGCGATCAACACCGCCCTCGGCTCATACGACACGACGACCGCGAACGTCTCCACGCCCTACCAGGCGACCGGCTGCCCGTCACGCCCGTTCAACCCCGCGATGTCGTTCACCGCGACCGGCGGCGACGAGACCAGCTCGCCCGAGTGGAACGTGAAGATGACCCTCAACGACGGCGACTCGACGATGAAGTCGACGAAGGTCACGCTGCCGTCGATCGTCACGGCGAACGCGCAGGGCATCGGCGTGCTGTGCGAGAACGACCAGATTGCCGCCTGGAACTGCCCGGCCGGCTCGAAGACCGGCGAGGTCACGGTTACGACGCCGCTGTTGCCCTACAAGGTCACTGGCGACGTCTTCGTCGCCCGCGGCCAGTCGAGCGCGCTGCCCGACATGCTGATCCAGGTCGGCGCGCCGATCAACCTGCAGATCCGCGGTCGCAACCGCTTTGTCAACTCCATCCAGATCGAATCGACCTTCGAGGGTCTGCCAGACATGATCTGGACCGAGATGAACATGAAGATCTTCGGCGGCCAGAAGGGTCTGCTGACGACCCGCGCCGACGGCACCTGCGGCAACGCCAACGGCCAGTTCGGCAGTAACTCCGGCCAGGCCGTCACCGCTCCGGTCGCGGTCAATGGCGTCTTCGCTTGCGAAGGCGGCCGCAGGGTCTGCGAGACCCCGGCCGTGTCGATCTCGACGAAGGGCGCCAAGAAGAAGGGCAACAAGAAGTCCAAGACCAACATCTCGCTGAGCGTGCCGAGCAGCTGCTCGGGCATCAAGTCGGTCAGCGTGCTCTACCCGAAGGGCACGAAGGTCAACGGCAAGCTGCTCAAGTACAA
>JACRKX010000038.1 GCA_016219715.1 Actinomycetota bacterium
CCGTCGTGCACCAGCTGCACGAATACGCCACCCGTGGCGCCGCCCTTGTGCAGCTGTCCGGTGGAATGCAGGTAGCGCGGGCCGTAGCCGAACGAGGTGGCCGCCCCGGTGCGGGCGCGGATCGCCTCGCGTAGCTCGACGATCGCCTCCTCGATCTCTTCGCCGGGCGCCATATAACCGAGCACGGCCACGTATCCGCCGGGCTCGATGCCATCGAGCAGCGCCGGCAGCTCAGCAGCGTCGTCAAACGGCGCGACGTAGTCGCCACTTTCCAGCACGGCGGCCGTGGCGTCCTTCGCCGACTGCACGTTCGGCTGGTCGAAGGGGTTGACGTCGAGCACGCAGCCGGCGACGGCCGTCGCGAATTCGAACATGTAGAACAAAGCGCCCAGCTCTGCCGCGCCCTCGTATCCGTCGATCTCGATCACTGGCTGATCTGCGTCGGCCAGCGCGGCGATCGCGTCGTCGTACGTGGAGTCGGCGCGAATGTGCACGAACACGCGGTCGTCGCCGTAGGCTTCCGGCGCCGCTACCGGCTCGCCGACGACCGGCAGGATGCCACGACCGTTCTTGCCGGTGCTCTCGGCAATCAGCTGCTCGGCCCACAGGCCGAAACTCGCGAAGCAGCCGCCGATCACAAACGTCACCTTGTCGCGACCGTCGAGCGTGAGGCGGCCGAGCTCGAGACCCAACGCCAGTCCACTGTTCTCGTCGGCGTGCGCGCGGCAGTCGCGCATCTCGGCGACAGCGCTCTCAAGCAGACCGTGCAGCGGGATTCCGGCCAGTGCCGCCGGCACCAGGCCAAAGTGCGAGAGCACCGAGAAACGGCCGCCGATCTCGGGGTCGGCCAGCCAGACGCGGGCCAGGCCCGCAGTGAGCGCGCGGTCCGCCAGCGGCGAGCCGGGGTCGGTAACGACCGTGAAGCGGTCGGCGTCGTGGCCGGTCAGCTCCCAGAAGTACTCGAACTGCGACATCGTCTCGATCGTTCCGCCGGACTTACTGGAGACGACGAACATCGTCTTGTCGAGATCGACCTTCCGCACCACGACAGCGACGGCCGCTGGATCGGTGGAGTCGAGCATCGTCAGCGGCCTGCCGAACGCCCGGCGCAGCACCTCAGGGCCAAGCGACGAACCGCCCATGCCCAGCAGCACGGTTTCGGTAAGACCCGAGGCGTGCACCTCTGCGGCCCACGACTCGATCTCGGGCGCCACCGCAAGCATGCGCTCGGGTGCATCGAGCCAGCCAAGCCGGTCTGCGAGCTCGGGCGTTCCGGCCTGCCCCCAAAGCGTGGCGTCACGCGCGTGAATGCGCTCGACCAGCTCGTTCTCGCTGATCGCCGAATCGACGTTCATATGCGGAATCTACCGCTACTCGGCGACGGCGGCCTGGCCACCTACGGCAGCGGCACGGCGGCGCTCGATCCCATCGAGCAGTCCGTCGAGCGAGTGCACGAAGGCGTCGATGCCCTCGGCCAGCAGCTGCTCGGTGACGGCGTGCATGTCGATGCCTGCTTCGGCTAGCGCGGCTAGCGCCGGCGCCGGGTCGTCGTCGACGGTCGCACGCGAGACATCGCTCTCGTCGGCGGCGGCGTTCAGCGTCTTGACTGGCATCGTGTTGACGGTCTGCGGACCGGCGAGATTGTCGACGTAGACGACCTCCGAGTAAGCCGGGTTCTTGGTGCCCGTCGAGGCCCAGAGCGGGCGCTGCACCGGCGCGCCGGCGGCGGCCAGCGCGGCGAAGCGCTCGCCGTGGAAGATCTGCTTGAAGCGGTCGTACGCAGCGCGGGCGTTGGCCAGCGCAGCGGTGCCGGCCAGGTCTTCGCGGCCGGCCTCGGCGAGCTGCTTGTCGACCAGCGTGTCGACACGCGAGACGAAGAAGCTGGCGACGGAGTGCACGTTCAGCGGAAGGCCGTCGGCAAGCCGGCGCTCGAGCCCGCGGATGTAAGCCTCGGCGACGTCGGCGTAACGCTCAACCGAGAACAGCAACGTGACGTTTACGTTGATGCCGTCGAAGATCGCCTGTTCGATTGCGTCGAGGCCCTCGGGCGTGCCGGGGATTTTGATCATCAGGTTCGGGCGATCGACCAGACCCCAATACTCGCGTGCTTCGCGCAGCGTCTCGCCAGTCGTGTCGCGGGCCAGCTCGGGCGCGACCTCGAGCGAGACGAAGCCATCGGCGCCGGCGGCCGACTCCCACACCGGCCGCAGCACGTCGCAGCCGCCGCGCACGTCTTCGACGGCGATGCGCTTGTAGATGTCGAGGGCGCTGAGACCTTCGGCGGCCAACCTTTCGAGCTCACCGTGGTAGTCGTCGGTCTCGAGGATCGCCTTCTCGAAGATCGAAGGGTTCGAGGTTACGCCGCGCACACAGAGGCGTTCGGTGAGCTCGGCCAGCTCTCCGCTCTCGATCAGCTTGCGGCCGATCTGATCGAGCCAGACACTCGTGCCCAGCTCGGTCAGCGCGGCGAGACGCGGGTTCGCGACGGAGCTCACGAAGCCTGGCCCTCCGGGATCGCCGCGACCGCGCGCGCCTGTTCGGCCACGTTCGCCGCCGTGACGCCAAAGTGTTCAAACAGCGCTCCTGCCGGGGCCGAAGCACCGAAACTGTGCATGCCGACCACACGCCCGCCGTCGCCGACCCAGCGATACCAGCCGATCGTGCTGCCGGCCTCGACGGCCACACGCGCGCGCACCGCCGGCGGCAACACAGAGTCGCGATATGCGTCGTCTTGCTTGGCGAAGCTCTCGAGGCACGGCGCACTGACGACGCGCGCAGAGATGCCGTCGGCGGCCAGTGCATCGGCGGCCTCGACGCAGATCGCAACTTCGGAGCCGGTGCCGATCAGGATCACATCGGGCTCGCCGTCGGTGTCGCGCAGCACGTAGGCGCCACGCTCGATCGCGTCGGCCGGCACATCGGCCGGGTCGATCACGGGCAGGTTCTGGCGCGAGAGCGCCATACAGGTCGGTCCGTCGGCGCGCTCGATCGCGTACTTCCAGGCAAGCGCCGTCTCGTTGGCATCGGCCGGACGCACGACGTGCACGTTGGGCGTCGCGCGCAGCGACCAGAGCTGCTCGATTGGCTGGTGCGTAGGGCCGTCTTCGCCGAGGCCGATCGAGTCGTGCGTGAACACGAAGATCGACGGTACGCCCATCAGCGCGGCGAGACGGATCGATGGCTTCATGTAGTCGGAGAAGATCAGGAACGTGCCGCCGTAACCGCGCAGGCCGCTCAAGGTCAGGCCGTTGACGATCGCCCCCATCGCGTGCTCACGGATGCCGAAGTGGATGTTGCGGCCGCCGTATTCGCCGCGCGCGATCGAGCCGGCGGTGTCGATCGTGGTGAGGTTGCTGGGACCGAGGTCGGCCGAGCCGCCGACCAGTTCGGGCACGCCGGCCGCGGCCCACTGGATCGCGCCGTGCGAGGCCTTGCGCGTGGCGATCGAACCGCCGGCCTCGAAGCTGGGCATGCCGTCGGCCCAGCCGGCAGGCAGTTCGCCGGCGATCAAGCGATCGAGCTCGGCTGCCAGCTCGGGCTCGTCGGCGCGATAGGCGTCCATCATTTCGAGCCACTCGGCGTGAAGGGTTTCGCCGCGGGCGGCGACCTCGGCCATGTGCTCGCGCACTTCGTCGGGCACGTGGAACGGTTCGAGGCTCGGGAAGCCGTAGGCCTGCTTGGCAAGCGCGATCTCCTCGTCTCCGAGCGGAGCGCCGTGGGCGCCGGCCGTGTCAACGGCGTTGGGGGCGCCTTCGGCGATGTGGGTGCGCACGATTATCAGCGAAGGTTGCCGGTCTTCCTGCATGGCGTCGCGCGTCGCGCGTTCGAGCGCGCCAAGGTCGAAGTGTTCACCGAGATCGTTGACATGCCAGCCATAGGCGCCGTAGCGGGCGGCGACGTCTTCGCTCATCGAGAGCTCGGCTTCGCCCTCGATCGTGATGTGGTTCTGGTCGTAGAAGACGATCAGCCGGCCGAGACCGAGATGGCCGGCCAGTGACGCGGATTCGCTGGCGATGCCCTCTTGGATATCGCCGTCGCTGGCGATCACGAAGGTGCCGTGTGAGATCGGGTGGTGGCCGTTGGTGTTGAAACGCTCGGCGAGGATGCGCTCGCCCAGCGCCATGCCGGTGGCGTGACTGACGCCCTGGCCCAGCGGACCGGTGGTCGTCTCAACGCCGGGGGCATGGCCGAACTCAGGGTGGCCGGCCGTTGGGCTGCCGAGCTGGCGGAAGTTCTTCAGATCGTCGAGCGTGATGTCGTACCCGCAGAGGTGCAGCGTGCTGTAGAGCAGCATCGAGGCGTGGCCGGCACTGAGCACAAAGCGATCGCGCGCCGGCCAGCCGGGATGCCTGGGCGAATGGCGCATGATGCGCGTAAACAGCGTGTAGGCCAGCGGCGCCAGCGCCATCGGCGTGCCGGGGTGTCCGGAGTTGGCGGCTTGTACGCCGTCCATCGACAGCGCGCGGATCGTGTCGACGGACAGTTTCTCGATCGCGGGCGCCTCGTGCAGCATCACTGCGAAGTTACCATGGCGAAACCGCTTCGCCATGGCGATTTTTCGCCAATTTCCGGCATGGACCGGCGACGCCGCGGCGCCGTCGTGGCCAACGCGGCTGCGGGTCCGCGCGGCCTAGCTCGGAAGCTGGGATCATGGCCACCGTCGACATTCACGAAACGGAGGCAACATGGCAGTCGCAAAGGTGATCGAGATCACCGCCGGTTCGCCCGACGGCTTCGAGCAGGCCGTGCAGGCGGGAATCGCCAAAGCCGGCGAGTCGGTCCGCAACATCCAGGCCGCGTGGGTGAAGGAACACCAGGTCAAGGTCTCAAACGGAACAGTCTCCGAGTACCGCGTGACATTGAAGGTCACGTTCGTGCTCGAGTGACCGCAGCTAATCCGGCCGCGCGCGGCGGGCTCAAGCCACGCCGCGCGCGGTCGATAGCAACTGGAGTGCCGGTGATGGCGGCGCCTTAAACTCCGCTCTACGGGTGCGCGCCGAGCCGGAAGCTCAGCGAACAGACCGGATTCTCGATGTCTTCAACGGAAGCGAACAGCCCCACGCGCAGGCGGCGCGTCAAGCTCGCGCTCGCGGCTTCGGCCGCGTTGCTGGCCATCGCCACGGCGCTGGCGATCCTGAACCCCTTCGCTGGAGCAGGCAAAGCTGCTCCGGCGAAGCCCGACAAGACGCTCGCCGAGACCTTCGACGGTTCCGAGTACTTCGAGCGTGAGCGCGTCGAGACCGCGAATGCCGCGCAGATTCAGCGCGACCCGGAAGAGAAGTACGCATCACCCGAGAAAGCCGGCGCGAAGCCGCATCGAATAGCCGAGATGCCCGCCGCATCGACGACCACGGCCCCGGCAGCGGGAGCCAGCACGAGCAAGGAGCTCAAGCAGGCGCTGAAAGACTCCGGCGGCACCGGCAACCGCGTGATCCTCGCCGCCGACGGATCGGCCGTTCCGCCGATCGGCGCGCCCGACGAGGTCCTCAGCGTGATCAATGCCGCCAACACGATTCGAAGCTTCCCGTACATCTGGGGCGGCGGCCACGGCTCCTTCCAGGACAACGGCTACGACTGCTCTGGCTCGGTCAGCTACGCGCTGGCGGCGGCCGGAATGGTCAGCAAGCCGATGACCTCGGGTCAGTTCGAGAACTGGGGAGAACCAGGCAAGGGCAAATGGATCACGATCTACGCCAACGGCGGCCACATGTTCATGATCGTCGGCGGCCTGCGCTACGACACGAGCTTCCGCGACGGTCCGCGAGGATCGCGCTGGCAGGACGCGCCGCGCAACATGAAGGGCTTTTCGGTCCGGCACTGGCCGGGCCTCTAGCCAGCGCCGGCTTCGACCCGTCAGAGTTCGATGACCAGCTTGCGATGCGGTGCGCGCATCTGGCGCTCGAAGGCGTCGCTCACGAGGGCCAGCGGCACGCGCTCGACGTCGACCGACAGCTCTCCGGCCAGCGCATGCGAGGCCAATCGCTCATACGCCGCTCGCTTGACGTCGCGCGAGAGATTGAAGGTCGAGTATCCGAGGATCGAGCGACTGGCTCCGCGCACATCGGCCGCGGCGAACTCAGCGACCGGCGCCGCGCTCTGACCGAGCTGAACCAGCCGGCCAAAGCCATCGAGGGCATCCAGCGCGGCTACCGCCGGCGCCCCCCAAAGCGGATCGATCACGAGATCGAGGCGGCCGGCGGCCGCTTCGCGAACGCGCTCGGTCAGAGTCTCCACGTCGCCGAGTTCGACGACGGCATCGGCAGCCGATCGCGTGCCATCGGCTAGCGACTCAGGCGAACGGGTGGCCACAACCACCCGGCCGGCGCCCATCAACTTTGCGGCCTGCGCGGCGATCTGGCCTACCGTGCCCCCGGAGCCGAGCACCAGCACGTGCTCGCCCGGCCGCAGGCCACCGCGTTCGAGCGAGAGCCAGCCGGCCAGCCCCGCGATGCCGAGCGCGCAGGCCAGGCCGTCGTCGAGACCGTCGGGCACGCCAAACGTCGCCTGGGCGTCGATCAGCGCCCGCTCGGCGATCGAGCCGAACGGGTCAACCGGAGCATCGAAGTACACGCGGCGCCCATCGTCAAGCGTGCCTACGCCCTCGCTGCCGGCGATCGACGGGATCGGCCGGTTGCCAGAGTAGAAACGGCCGGCCGCCTTGTTGACGTCGACCGGGTTGACGCCAGCCACGGACACGGCGACGACCGCCTGCCCGCGACCGGGCTCAGGCGGCTCAGGCCACTCGCCTGCGACGGGAAGCCCGTACTGGGGGAGCACGGCGGCGCGCATGGCAAGATGTTCGCACGTCCCAATTTTCGACCCAGGCCCGTCCCAAGGAGAGCGCGATGTCAGAGATCGAGATTCGCAATTTCACGAAGACCGAAGACGAGTGGCGCCAGCAACTCTCGCCCGAGCAATACGACGTACTGCGCAAGGCCGGCACCGAGGCTCCGTTCACCGGCGAGTACTGGGACATGAAATCGAACGGCGACTACCGCTGCCGCGGATGCGGCGCGGTGCTGTTCAAGTCGGGCACGAAGTTCGACAGCGGCACCGGCTGGCCAAGCTTCACCGAGCCGGCCGTAGCCGAGGCCATCGAGCTGCGACCCGACAACAGCCTGTTCATGCGCCGCACGGAGGTCGTCTGCCGTAACTGCGGCGGGCACCTCGGCCACGTCTTCGACGACGGCCCCGGCCCCACCGGCCAGCGCTACTGCATCAACTCCTGCTCGCTCGAATTCGAGCCGGAAGACGGCTAGAGCTCAAAGGCCAGCGTCAGCAGCGTGGCGATCGCAAGCAGGCCGCCGAGCACCGTCAGCGTGAGGATCAACGATGCGTCGCTACCGATGTCGCCGTTGATCCTGATCGCGCGATTGATCTGACGATGGCGGCGAAACGCCGCCGTGAAGACGACGACAGACAGCAGCGCGTAGCCGATGCCCAGCACCACGAACGGTGCCCGTTCGGTCTCGACTAGTCGCGGCGCCACGCCGCCGACGGCGATCGACACGGTTGCCACGGCCATGCCTGTGCGCCACCATGCCAGCCAGGTCCGCTCCGCGGCCAGCACCGTGCGCCGAGACGGCCCGAGCATCGAGTCGTCGGCCGAGCCATGCGTTGCCACAACCTCGTCGCCGGAATCATCCATCGAACATCGATCATGCCATCACGAGCGACGGATCGCCCGCAGACCCGGTAGCGTGCGCCCGATGGAACGCGTAGCCGATGGTGTCTGGCTGGTGCGCGGCGGTTTTCCGCGCCTGATGAACGTCTACCTGATCGAGGATGAGGGCGGCGTGACGATGTTCGACGCCGGCATCTCGACGATGGCCGGGCAGCTCGCCAAGGAGGCGGCGAGGTTCGGTGGAATCAAGCGAATCGTGCTCGGCCACGGACACGCCGATCACCGCGGCGCGGCCGCGAAGCTGGCCGCCGCGGGTACGCCGGTCTACTGCCACGAGGCCGAGGCCGCCGACACCGAGGGCGACGGCGGCATGCACTACTTCCACTACTCCTACCTGCACCACGCACACGCGCGACTGCTGTTCTCGCCGGTGCTCAAGAGCTGGGACGGCGGACCGGTACCCGTCACCGGAACGCTCGCCGAGGGCGACACGATCGCCGGCTTCGACGTAGTTCACCTCCCGGGTCACGCGCCAGGACTGATCGGCCTGTGGCGTGAGCGCGACGGCCTGGCGCTGGTCAGCGACACCTTCTACACGCTAGATCCCGAGACCGGGCGCAAGGGCGCGGCGAGAGTGCCCCATCGCGCCTTCAACATCGACACCGAGCAGGCCGCCGCGAGCGTCGCCAAACTGGCGTCGCTCGCGCCGAAGGCCGCATGGCCGGGCCACGCCGACCCCCTTACCGAGGGCGTCGGCGAGACCCTGGCGCAAGTGGCGTCTAGCTGAAGGAGATCCCTTCGATCATCTGAGGCTCGACCGGCGCGTCGCGGCCGTCGGTCTCAGTGTTCTCGCTCTTGTCGACTACCTCCATGCCGGCTGTTATCTGGCCGAAGACCGTGTGCTTGCCGTCGAGCCACGGCGCGGCGGCCGTGGTGACGATGAAGAACTGCGATCCGTTGGTGTTGGGTCCGGCGTTGGCCATCGCCAATGCGCCGCGCACCACCTTGTGCTGATTGAACTCGTCCTCGAACGTGTAGCCCGGGCCACCAGTGCCGGTGCCCTCGGGGCAACCGCCCTGGATCATGAAGTCCTTGATCACGCGATGAAAGACGAGTCCGTCGTAGAACCCGTCGCCGGCGAGCTTCTTGAAGTTCTCGACGGTTTTGGGCGCGTCGGTGTCGAACAGCTCGATCTCGATCGTGCCCTCTGATGTGTTCATGGTTGCTTTGCTCATGGGCGCCACCCTAGTTGATCCCGTGGCCTATTGCAGCTCGCCGATGTTGACCATCCAACGGTGGCCGAAGCGGTCGGTGCACATGCCGAAGATGTCGCCCCAGAACTGCTTCTCGAGCGGCATCTGCACGCTGCCGCCGTCGGCGAGCGTGTTGAAGATCTCGGTCAGCCGCGGTTCGTCGTCGCCGACCAGCGACAGGTGGTTGCTGTCGCCGAAGGTCGTCGTCATTCCAGGCATCGAGTCGGAGGCCATCAGGATGACGTCGTCGCTGCGCAACAGCGCGTGAATCACCCGGTCGGCGTTCTCAGGAGCGGTTTCGCCGGGCGCGTCGCTGAACGGGCTGAGCGTCAGCTCGCCGCCGAGCAGCGACTGGTAGAACTCCATCGCCTCACGGCACTGGCCGTCGAAGATCAGGTATGGGACGAGATGCGTAGACATCGCGGGGACTCGCTTTCACATGTCGCTTGCGGGGACCCGACGATCCTTGCAGACCGCCGGCGACCGCGCGGCTGTGGCCGCTACTTCTGCTTGCGCTCTTCGGCGACCGGAGCTCCGCTTTCGGTGACGAGCTGCTGCGGCGGCCAGGGGCCAAGCCAGTTGTCACGCGCGCCGTCGATCGTCAGCACCGAGCCGCTGTAGAAGTCGCCGGCCGGTGACGCCAGGTAGGCAATCGCCCAGGCGACCTCTTCCGGACGCCCCAGGCGACCGGCAGGAATCGAATGCGAGAGGTTCTCGACCACGACCTGCGGATACTTCGTGAGCAGCGTCTCGGTCGCGACCTGGCCGACGGCGATCGAGTTGAGCGCGATGCCGAAGCGCGACCACTCGATCGAGAGCACCTTGGCGAGATTCTCGACGGCGGCCCGGGCGGCGGAGCTGTGTGCCATGCCCGGCAGCCCGTTGTGGGGCGAGAGCGTGATGTTGATGACCTTTCCGCCCTGGTTCGGCCCTTCCGGGATCATTGCCTTGGCCGCAACGGTGTGCGTCATCAGCCATGTGCCGTGCACGTTGAGCCGGATGACCGTCTCGAAGCCCTTCTCCGAGATGTCCTCGGCCGGCGCGAGGAACTGACCGCCCGCGTTGTTGACCAGGGTGTCGATCTTGCCGTGGACCTCGAGCGTGGCATCGACGAGCTTCTCGACCTGATCGGCCTCGCGGATGTCGGCTTCGAAGACACTGCAACTGCCGGCCTCGTTCGCCAGACAGAGATCGGCCGTCTCGCGCAGCGGTTCTATGTCGCGACCGCAGATCACCACGTCGGCACCGAGCGCGGTCAGTTCGACCGCGGCTTCGCGGCCCAGACCGCTGCCGCCCCCACTGACCAGGATCACCTGGCCGTCGAGCAGGCCGTCGCGAAAAATGCTTGAAGCCACGGCGGCAGCGTAGCCGCGCGGCTCGTCAAAGCGCGTCCTGTGCCGTCCATACGATGGCCCTCAATGGAAGAGTCTTTCTGGAGCCGCGAGTTGCGAGGCGATGGCCTGTTCAACCGGCGGGTGATCCGCGTGGTCGTCATCGTGCTGATCGCATTGCTGACGCTCCAGATCATTTTCTGGCTGCGCACGCCGATCTTCTGGCTGGTGATCTCAGCGTTTCTCGCGATCGCCGCGTCGGGCCCGGTCAACGTGCTCGCCGAACGGATGCGTCGTGGGTATGCGATCGCGATCGTCTACCTGGCGATCTTCGTCATCCCGCTTGCGTTCGCCGCGCTGCTGCTGCCTCCACTGGTGAAGTCGGCCGTGTCGCTGGCCAAGGACATGCCGCAGTACGTACACGACGTGCGCCAGTGGATCGAGCAGAGCGACCTCTTCCAGCGCCTCGACGACAACTTCGACATCAACCAGAAGCTCACCGATGCCGCCAACGACCTCGCCGGCTCGCTCGACGACGCCGCGGCGCTGCTCGGAGACATCGGCGGCGCGGCGATCAACTCGATCTTCGCCGGCTTCACGATCCTGATCATGAGCATGTTCATGGTCTCGCGCGGACGCGAATGGGTCGACGCCTGGATCGCAAGCCATCCCAAGCACGAAGCCGAGATGCTCGACCGCACGACCCGGCGCGTCGCCGGCGCTGTCAGCGGCTACATCGGTGGCGCGATCGCGCAGGCCTTCGTCGCCTTCCTGGCCGCGCTGATCATTCTCACGATCATCGGTGCGCCGTCACCACTCGTGCTCGCCACGATCGTCGGCGTCTTCGACGTGATCCCGATGGTCGGAGCCACGATCGCCGGGCTGATCGTCGGCATCGTGACGGTGTTCGGAGACTTCCCCGTAGACACGATCGTCTGGGCGCTCTACGTGATCGGCTACCAGCAGTTCGAGAACTACGTCGTTCAGCCGCGCATCCAGCAGCGCGCGGTGGCCGTAGACCCGTTCATCGTGCTCGTCGCCGTGCTGTTCGGCGGAACCTTGATGGGCATAACCGGCGCGTTACTGGCGATTCCGGTCGCGGCGACGATCCAGATCGTCATCCAGGAGTCCCGCACCTTCCGCAAGGAGGTGAAGCGGATTCGCGCCGAAGAAGCGGCGGTCTCCGCCGCCGATCCGTCTGAGGCGTGAGCGCTTCGACACAACCCAGTCGCGCTCGTCAGTTCTGGAAGCTGCTCGAGTCCGCGCTCGGCCGCTTCGGCCGGCACCACCTCTTCGACTGGGCGGCGGCGCTGACTTACTACTCGATGCTCTCGATCTTCCCCGCGCTGATCGTGCTGATCTCGGCACTCGGCGTGGCCGGCCAGGACACGATCGACTCCCTGCTGGCCAACCTCGACAAGCTCGCGCCGGGTCCCGTTCGCGACCTGTTCATCGGTGCGATCGAAGAGCTGCGGCGCACCGGTACATCGGCCGGACTGGTGCTGGCCGTCAGCCTCGGCGCCGCACTGTGGTCGGCATCGGCCTACATCGGCGCGTTCACGCGCGCGTCGAACATCGTCTGGGAGGTTCGCGACGCGCCGCCATTCCCGCGCACGATCCCGCGCCGGCTGGCGATCACCGGGGTGATGCTCTCGCTGCTCTCGCTGATCGGCCTGATCGTGGTCGCCACCGGCCCGCTGGCCTCGAACCTGCGCCAGCTGCTCGGGCTGGACGAGGGCAGCATCGTCGGAAACGGCGCGCTGCGCTGGCCGCTGCTGATTGCGCTGATGGTGCTGCTGGTCGGCATCCTCTTCAATCTCGCTCCAAACAAGCAGCACCGGGGCGTAGCGCCGGTATCGCTTGGCAGCCTGCTGGCGATCGCGCTGTGGGGCGTCGGGACCGTCGTCTTCACCGCATACGTGGCGAGCTTCGGTTCGTTCAACAAGACCTACGGCAGCCTGGCCGGCGTGGTCATCTTCCTGGTCTGGCTATGGCTCTCGAATGTGGCACTGCTGCTGGGGCTCGAACTCGACGCCGAGGTGCGTCGCTACAAGACCGTGCACGGCCGCTCGCCGTTCAGCCGGCGCGGCGATGCTCCCAGAGATTGATCTTGCGGCCGAGATCCCGGTAACCGAGCTTCAGATACAGCGGCACGCCCTTCTCCGACGCCTGTAACGACGTAGTCGTGCAGCCGCGCGCGGCACCCTCGCGCAGACCGGCCTGCATGACGGTGCGCCCTAGTCCACGGCTGCGGCTTCCCGGCTTGGTGGCGACGAAGTAGACGGCCAGATCGCCGTCGTCGAGCATCAAGAACAGCGCGCAGGCGATCGCCTCGCCGCCCTCGCGAACGAATGCCATGAACATGTCGTCTCCGGGGGGCAGTGCTCCAAGCGCGGCAAGGAACTCCGTTTCGGGCAGTCCGTAGGCCAGGGCGTTTAGCACCATCATCGTGTGTGGATCCCACTCGAAATCGACCTCGACGCCGTCGGCGGCGGGCCAGTCGAGCCTGAGGTCTTCGTAGGGAGCGGCCATCGCCACCGGCGACGAGTCGAGCTTGAGCCCGGCGGCGGCGAGCGCGCGCTCGATTTCGGGTTCGCGGTCGTAGAGCCACACGCCCCACGCGTTGACACCAGCCTCGTCGTAGGCAGAGGCCAGCCGCTCGAGGCCGCCGGTCAGACCCTCTGGCCGCGAGCGGTCGAATGCGACGCCATTGATCAGCGATCGGTCCGGGCAGTCGGGCGCGATCAGGGCCGTCAACCCGTCAAACTCCAGCGCCACCGACCGGTCCGAAGCGGTCGCAAAACGCCGCAGGAAGTGCGGCAGATCGTCGTAGGCCAGGGCCAGGAGCTGGGTTTCGGTCAGGTCGCTCACGCCGCATTGGTAGCAGGCGAGACGAGGCGCTGCCGGCGAAACTCGCGCTGCGACGCGCGGACCGCGCTTACTCGAAACTCGCGCGGCACTGCGCGAATCGGGCTTACAAACGGCTTACAAGCCGCAAACGGCCGGATAACCGCCGCGCCCGACGATTGATGAGTACCGCCGGCCGCCCAGGGCCGGACGGGCCGCAAACGAGGAGGACCGACACAATGAGACGACTCAAGCAGATCGGAACCAGCCGCATCGCGATCACCGCGATCGCCGCGCTTCTGGCAACGACCGGCGCGGCCGTGGCCGCGGGCGGCGGACCAGGAGGTCGTGACGGTGGACCGGGCGGCGGCCCTGGCGGCCCCGGTGGTCCCGGTGGCCAGGCTGCGGGCAAGTACCTGACGTACTCCGAGGTTCACACCTATCGCCGCGGCGACGAAACCGTGCTGCGCACCGACGCCGGCAAGCTCGTCAGCGTCGATAACGACTCGATCACGATCACGCGACGCGACGGCGTCGAGGTGACGACGGCGATCGACGAAGACACCGAGATCCGCGTTCCCGGCGAAGACGACGCGACGACCGACGACCTCACCGTCGGCAAGCGCGTGATCGTCAGCGGAGAGCAGGGTGAGGCCGCCGACGTGGTCGCGATCCCCGGCCGCCACGGCCGTCACTAGCGCTCAACGACCATCCGCCACCGCCCGGGACGGCGGGCGGTGGCGGCCGCAACTTCTGCAAATCTCTCCACCATGTCGAAGCGCATCCTGATAGTCGAGGACGAGTTCAACATCGCCGATCTGCTGAAGGCGTACCTCGAGCGCGACGGCTTCGAGGTTCAGTGGGTCACCACCGGCGAACAGGCACTCGATGAGCTCGCGCGGCTCGCCGTCGACCTGATCGTTCTCGACATCGGCCTGCCGGGGATGGACGGCTTCGAGGTCTGCCGCCGGGTGCGCGCACGAACGTCGGTGCCGATCCTGATGCTCACCGCCCGCGAAGACGAGATCGACCGCGTCGCCGGACTCGAGAGCGGAGCCGACGATTACGTCGTAAAGCCGTTCTCACCACGCGAGCTAGTCGCCCGCGTGAAGGCGATCCTGCGTCGCTCCGGCGGCGGCGAGAGCGGCGGCGCCACGGTGCTGCGTCACGGCGCGATCGAACTGCGCCGCGATGCGCGCGACGTCACGCTCGATGGCACGGAGGTAGAGCTGACCAACCGCGAGTTCGACCTGCTCGCCGCGCTGCTGGCGCACCCCAACGTAGTGCTGTCGCGCGACCGGCTGCTCGAATTGGTCTGGGGCGGCGAGTATCCCGGCGGCACGCGCACGGTAGACGTACACATCGCGCAGCTGCGCCGCAAACTCGGCGACGATAACCCGATCCGCACGGTACACGGGGTCGGATACAAGGTCGCGTCATGAGCGAGCAGTCCGCGGCGGCCGAATCGCGCGCCCACGGTCCGCTCAGCACACTGCGCGGCCGCGTATTCCTGGCGACTCTGGCGGCCTCGCTGACGGCCGTCGGCCTGGCGCTGGCGATCGGCATCGTCACCACCCGCCAAGCCGTGCGCGACTCATACACCGAGGAAGTCAAGCGCGAGGCAGAAGTGCTCGCGACGCGAACCGCGATCGTCGCCGACAGCTTCGGCGTCGACGACGAACTGATCAGCCGTGAGCAGGCGCCGGATGACGTACGCGGGCTGCTCGGCCCTCCCGGCGCCTATGGCGTCGAGGGCGGTGGGCCCTCAGCGTGAGGGTCGCCTCCCGCCGCTCGTGTTGCCTTCGAACGTCGCGGCGTCGCTGCTGCCGTCGGCCGCCGCCACACGACGCTTGCAGAACGGCGAAACCGTTTCCGGCCGCACGCGGATCGGCGGCGCGCGCGTGCTGTATGCCGCCGCACCGGTCGATCGCCACAACCTCTTCGTGCTCTCGACGCGCAGCGACGAGGTCGTCTCAGGCGATTACGGGCGATACCTGACGGGCCTGATCCTCGCGGCGCTGATCGCCGCCGCGGTCTCGGCCGCGGCCGCGGTGATGCTGTCGCGGCGCATCACCCGACCGATCGGAGACGTCGCCGCGGCCGCCAGCGATCTCGCTGCCGGACGCACGCCCGAGCCGGTCCCCGAGCCCGGCACGGCCGAACTGGCCGAGCTGGCACGATCGTTCAACGAGATGTCCGGCAACCTGGCGAAGGCGCGCGAAGCCGAGCGCACGGTGCTGATGTCGGCCTCACACGAGCTGCGCACCCCACTAACGGCGATCAGCGGCTACGCCGAGGGCATGCAGGACGGCACGATCGACCCCGTCACCGGCGCCGGAGTGATCCGCAGCGAGTCAGCCCGACTCGAAGGCCTGGTGCAGGACCTGCTGGTGCTCGCACGGCTTGAGCAGGGCACGTTCGAGACGCGCCGCGAGCGCGTCGACCTGGCACGCATCGCCGAGACCGTGCGCGAACGCCTGGCGCTGCGTGCCGAGTCGGCCGGCGTCGGTCTGAGCGTGACCGCCGCCGAGTCGTCGCTGGCCACCGCCGATGCCGGGCGCGTGCTGCAGGTCGTATCCAACCTCGTCGACAACGCCGTGCGCGTGACTCCGCGCGGTGGAAGTGTCTCGATCGAGACGTCGGGCGGCGCTGTGCGCGTAACCGACACAGGCCCGGGAATCCCCGCCGCCGACCTGCCGCACGTCTTCGAGCGCTTTCACCTGCGACGCGTGCGCGGCATGGGCTCGCCCGACGGCAGCGGGATCGGCCTCGCGATCGTGCGCGAACTGACCGAGGCGATGGGCGGACGTGTGAGTGTGGAGAGCCGCGAAGGCGCGGGCGCGACATTCACGGTCACCCTGCCCCGAGCCTGATCTAGGCGTTTCGGACGCCTAATCCCCCGTGGCCGCGCTGTGCTCGAGCTTCTGCAACCCGGCATAGGAGCCGAGCATCCGGACCCCGGCGGGCTTCGTTATCGACGGAACGCGGTCGGTCGGCGTGATGTCGATCCGAATGGTCACCTTCATCTTCGCCGGGGTGCCCGCGACTGCGATCTCCGCTTCTATCGCGAGCATGCGCAAGACGCCGCCGTCGTCGATTCCGAACCAGAGCTTCGGATTGGTCTTGAGGATCTTGCGGCACGAATCCGCGAGATTCTCGCCACCGGTCACTTCGCCGATCGACCCTCCGCCAGAGGAAGCTTCCATCGTGGCGGCAAACTCGGGCCAGACGTCTTCACAGATATTTCCAACGTCACCTTCGGCGAAGATCGTTCGCAACTGCTCGCCGGTGTCTACGTGGCTCGGTGCGCCCTCGCGGAATCCGCCGATTGCCGACTCCAGCGCCTCGAACACCTTTGTCATGCCGGCCGTTTCGGCGGCTAGAACCTTGTCGTCGATCGGCGCGCCATAGGAGCCTCGATTCGTGACGAGATACTTGTTTCCATCGCCGACGGTTATCACTCCGATGTTCATCAACCCCGGGACGTTCATCTGCAACCTCGACTTGGGCGCCGTGGGATCGGCCTCGTCATACGCGCCGTCGATGTTCATCTGAATCGACCGGCCCTCGGGAGCGCCGGGCAGACCGCTGATCGCGTACGTGACGGTGCCTGAAAACTTGGCGGTCTTCACCTGGGCCGACTTCTGCAACGCCTCGCCGACGTCGCGGCCGGCGCCAACCCATGCGCATCCCGTCAGCGACATCGCGAGCAACGAGAGCAGCGCGATCGACGAGCAGGCTGTGTATGCACGGCGGCGAATCATGAAAACCTGCATCGGCTGCAAACGGGGCAAACCTTTAGCGCATTGTGTGGGGTAACCATTTCTGTGTCAGGTTCAGCCCCCGCTCGGCACCGCCGCCCGTCGCCGCAGCTCGGCCTGCGAGCCGAGCATCGTCGCTCCGACCGGCTTGACGATCGTCACCTGTTCGCCGAGCGACGTCACGTCGAAGCGCAGCGTCATCTCCAGCTCGCCTGCGCCGAGCAGCGTTAGGCGCGCGTTCATCGCCACCATGCGCAGCCTGCCTTCGGCGTCGATGCCGAACCACAACGTCGGGTCGCCGGCCAGCAGCTTGCGGCAGACCTCGCCAAGCGGTGCGTCGCCGGTCAGTCCCTTGACGGAGCTGACGTTCGCGGAGGCCATGTCGGTGTAGTTCGAGAACGCCGGGGCGACTTCATCGCAGAACCCAGAGGCACCTGCCTTCGCCGAGACGGTGCGCAACGGCAGGCCGTCTTTGGTGGAGTCGTCGTTGCCGCTCTTAAAGTCGTCGAGCACGGGCATCAGAGAGTTCAGCATCGCGCCGAAGCCGCCGGCACTGGTCGCCCCTGCGTCGATCGGCGCGCCGTAGATGCCCGTCGGCGTCGAAACGTAGGTGCTGCCGTCACCCGGCACGACGGCGCGCACCGGTTCGCCCTGGACCGTCATGTCGAGCAGCGACTTCGGCGCGGCTGGATCCGACTCGTCGATCGCCCCCATGAAAGTGATCTCGGTCCGTTCGCCGGAAGCCGCCCCGCCGGTCGCTGGGCCGCTGGTTGCCATTTCAACCGATCCCGAGTAAGCCAGCCGCTCGACAGCGGCGGTCCTCGACAGCGCCGCCGAAACGTCGCTCTCCTCGTCAGATCCACCGCAACCGGCCAGCGACAGCGCGAGGGCGACGGCCAGGCAGGCAAGCGCCGGGCGCACAGTGCGCCCTAGCTCATCAAGTTGACTAGCTGCCGATCGGGCTCGATGCGCCAGCGCCTGGCGATCTCGGCGAGCTCTTCGCTGACCGGCCAGCTGTCGGCGACCGTCTGGCCGTCGTTCTCGGGTGAGGCGCCCTTCAGCGCCATGCAACCGGTGTTGTCGCCGATCGCGCGGATCTCGGCGATCTCGTCGTCGGTCAAAGGATTCTCGTTCGGCAGGCTCGCCAGCTCGGCGCGCTTGGCCTCGGCCGGCTTGACTGAGTCGGCCTCTTCAATCAGCGTCGGGACGATCGACTTCACCGGGTCCTGGGCGAGATTCCAGAAGGCTGCAAGTTGCAGCATCGTGAGACCGTGCCGCTCGGCGATCGGCCGCACCCGCTCGAGCAGTTCGTTGGCCTGCTCGACCCAGCCTTCGGGACGGAACGTACGGTGGTCGTACTCGAGGAAGCGGTGACCAGGTCGAACGTCGTCGTGGAAGATGCCGCCGAAGTCGGCGACGCGCGCGATGATGTCAATGCCGGCCTGGCGTGCGGCGGGGAGCACCAGCTCGCTCGGCCACGGCTCGAACGGGTTGAGGATCACCATCGCCCAGTCGATCAGCTCGCCGAAGCGCTCGAAGCATTCGAGCATGTCAAGCGTGAAGCCGTTGGCCGGGCCCGGCGCCACGCCAAGCAGGCGGGTGAGGCCGGAGTCGCGCAAGGCAGCCATGCCTTGCTCCCAAACTACGGGGCTGCTGTAGCCCGTGCGATCGGGGTTGTGCAGCAACACCAAGTCGAAGCTGTCGGCGCCGATGCGTTCGAGACTGCGCTCGGTGGCCATGCGCAGGTAGCTGGCGTACTCGGCGGGTCCGCGCAGCGCTGGATCGGTGAAGCGTGGGAAGCCCTTGGCTCCCTGGCGCTCGCCCTCGTAGAAGTCGTGGCCGATCGCGCCGACCAGGCAGTAGCTGTCGCGCGGCAACCCGGCAAGCGCCTCGCCGGCAAGTTCGTCGGCCGCGCCCATGCCGTAGACGTCGGCGGTGATCAGCGTCTGAACGTTTTCGTCTGGACGCAGCAGCGCGAGCAGGCGTTCGTGGTCGAGTTCGGCGCCGAAGCGCATGAAGCGGCCGCCGCTCCAGGTGCCGAGTGCAGTACGAGTCGGATCGATCACGGCCGAAACCTTAGCCTGTGTAAAAGCGCCGCGCATAGGTGAAAAACCGCAGCTTGAGGACTTAAGCGTGCGCGCCGCAGCAACGCACGCGGCACGGGGAAGCGGTACGATTCAGTAACTCTCTACCTAATACGAGGGATGGTTGTCGAACGGTCCGCCCAATAAAGCATTAACCCATGGCTCGCCCGAGTTAAAGAGCCGTCGGGCAGACTGTTCTGAACACGCGAGTCGCACGGTGGTTCCCCCAATTACACCAGCCGAGCGAATGGCAACCGAGGAGCAGCAACGCGGGGCGGTCCGGAAGGGCCGCCCCCGTTGCGTTCTCTGGCCGCGGGTAGTGCGGCAGTAACAGAACGCTGTCACTGGGTGGTACGAGTCGGCATGCGTGTAGAGTTGCGCGCGTCGTGAGCGACAGCACGCAAACCGGCGAATCCGCCGCCCTGGTCGGCGTGATCATGGGCTCCCAGTCCGACTGGGAGACGCTTTCCGCCGCCGTCGACGTGCTCGACGAGCTTGGCATCGCACACGAAGTCCGCATCGTCTCGGCACACCGCACGCCCGACCGCCTCTTCGAATACGCCTCTTCCGCACGAGACCGCGGGCTGCAAGTGATCATCGCCGGCGCCGGGGGGGCCGCCCATCTGCCCGGCATGGTCGCCGCCAAGACTTCCCTGCCGGTACTCGGCGTGCCGGTGCAGTCGAAGGCGCTCAGCGGCCTCGATTCACTGCTTTCGATCGTCCAGATGCCGGCAGGCGTCCCGGTCGGGACGCTGGCAATCGGCGCGGCAGGCGCCACCAACGCGGCCCTGCTGGCGGCATCGATCCTTTCGCTTGAAGACAGCCGGGTTCGCGCGGCGCTCGACGCGCGGCGAGCCGCGGCCACCGGCGCGGTAGCTGAAGAGCCCGACCGCGGCCGGCCGTGAGCGTCGGCATCGTCGGAGGCGGGCAGCTAGGCCGCATGCTCGCGCTGGCCGCCGCGCCGCTGGGCATCGAGTGCACCGTGCTCGACCCGGCCGACGACGCCTGCGCGAGTGTCGCGGCCAACCATCTGCGAGCCGAGTTCGACGACACCGCGGCCCTGGCGCGACTCTCGACAGAGTGCGACGCCGTGACCTTCGAATTCGAGAACGTACCCGCGGAAGGCCTGGCGGCCGTCAACCTGCCCCGGCCCCCAGCCAGCGCGCTCGCCGCCAGCCAGGACAGGCTGACCGAAAAGCAACTCTTCGAGCGCATCGGAATCGCGACCGCGCCGTACCGCGCCGTCGAAACGCTCGACGAGCTGCGCGACGCGGTGGCCGAAATCGGCACGCCGGCCGTGCTCAAGACTCGCCGCCTCGGTTACGACGGCAAAGGCCAGGCGAGGCTCGCCGATCCGAGCGACACGGAAGACGCCTGGAGCACGATCGGAGCCGCGCCGGCGATCATCGAGGGGCTCGTCGAATTCGAGCGCGAACTATCGATCGTCGCGGTGCGCGGCGCCGGCGGCGAAATGGCCTTCTATCCATTGACCGAGAACGTCCACCGCCACGGCATCCTGCGAGAAAGCCGCGCCCCGGCCGCAGTCGACGCAGCCGGCGCGGCATCGCTGGCGCAGACCGCCCGGCGCTACGCGCAGTCGCTGCTCGACGAACTCGACTACGTCGGCGTGCTCGCGCTCGAGCTGTTCCAGCACGGTCCGCGCCTGCTCGCCAACGAGTTCGCGCCGCGAGTTCACAACAGTGGTCACTGGACGATCGACGCGGCGCCAACGTCGCAGTTCGAGAACCACATCCGTGCGGTCGCCGGCCTGCCGCTGGGAGCCACCGAGCCGGCCGGCGAATGCGTGATGCTGAACCTGATCGGCGGCGCACCTTCAACCGAGCAGATCCTCGCGGTGCCCGGCGCCCACTTGCACCTCTACGGCAAGCAGCCACGGCCGGGCCGCAAAATCGGCCACGTCACGCTGACCGCAACGCCCGGCCTAACGGCAGAAGAAGCCGCAGAACGGCTGCGGGCGGCGGTCGAAACCGCCGCCCGCTGAGCCGGCATCCTGCCCCCGTTCGCGCGTCTGAAGCGCGCCCGGTCGCGTTGAGCGAAGCGACTCAGCCAGTGAACTGGGGAGTCACCTTTCGCGCCGCGGTGCGCACTTTGCAGCGCGTGAACGATCCGAACTTGCTTGCCGACTTGCCGTTGCTGAAGACCGTGACGATCTCGAGGTGGTGCCTACCACCCTTGTACTTCGAGGTGTTGATCACGAACGAGCCCGAACCGGTCTTGGTCTTGACCTTGCGACTGTCGATGAACAGCGTCGAACTCTTGATCGTGCCTCCGGTGTAGCTGGGACGCACGGTCAGCTTGCGCGACACGCAGCGGTTGGCGGTGGCGATCGAAACCCGCGGGTCGGCCTCGGCCTGCACGGCCGGGGAAGTCCAGGTGGCCGTCGCGGTGTCGGTCAGCGTGACCATCGGGCAAGGAAGCGGCTCCTCTACGGCTGCGCTCTGCGGGAAGCAGTTCACCGCCAGCGACGGAACGCCCTCCGGGAACGCGAAGTCATCGCAGGAGTCGAGCGCGCTCGGCTGCTGGCCGTTGTAGATCGCGAAGCAGATGTCCGGCAGCTCGATGCTCGCGGCGATCGAGTCGGTGCCGTCGGCGGTGCCGACATATGAGAACGAAGCCTTGCCGGTCGCGTCGAGCTGCACCACGCCGGACTTGCCGGCGTTGGGTCCGCTGGTCACCGTGAACTTGACGTCCGTTCCTTCGAGCGCGGCGATGGCGCCGAAGTAGCAGCCCTCGATAACGTCGCCAAGCGACGCAACGTCGGTAAGCGCCGGCTCCGGAATCGGCGTCGAGGTGACGGTCGCGATGACCGTGTGGGTGGCGCCGGTGGTCAGTGCGGCGGTCTCGGGCGTGAGGTCGATGTGGCAGACGTCGTCTACCGAGTAGAGGGTGAATGGACCGTCGACCGCGGGAGCAGCCGAGGCCGAGACCGCAAGCGCCATGGCGGCGATAGCGGCGAGAGTGAAGGTGAGTGCCGAGCGCAGGATGCGAGTGCGCGCAGGCGATGCCGAGCGAGTCAAGTGCTTCTCCTTGGGTACTTATAAGCAATTTGCGGCGCCGCGCCCTTTGCCGAGTGCGCGGTACCAGATTTCAATCATTCTATGTGACGATCGCCCGAACGTCAAGGTCCGTCGGCCGGAGGCGTCGGGCCTCGTTCGTCACCGGTGACGCGTCGCCGAAGCAATTCACTCGCGCCGGCCGCGACGGCCCGCTCGCTGCGCTCGCGGCTCAGCTCGACACCGTGCTCCGCGGCCAGATCCACCAAGTCCTGACTCTGCTCTCCCTCACGCGCGGCCTTCACGAACAACCATGCGAAGAGCGCGAAGGTGACCAGCGTGCCCTCGGCCATCATCACCGCCCCGGCCGTGCTCTGATCTGCCAGCGCCGTGAGACCCCAAACGTTGTCGGCTCCGACGTAGCTGTCGTAGTAGACGTGGCCCGAGAAGATGAAGAAGTTCCCCAGCAACACGCCGGCCAGGCGCACGACGACGATGTAGGCGAGCTTGGCGATGTTGTTGAACCAGGCCGGCGTCGGCAGCGGTCCAAACAGCGGCATCCACATGTTGAAGCCGAAGCCGAAGAACAGCATGTGCTGTACGACGTGCACCGAGTCGTTCTCGATCGCCGACTCCATCATCATCGGGATGTGCCAGATGTAGAGGTTCGCCAGCCACAGCGGCAGCGCCACCAGTGGATGTGCCAGCACGCGCAGCTTCGAGATCACTTCGAGTTTCAGCAGCGGTGCGATCAGTGGGCCGGTGATGCCCAGCACCATCAACAGGGCCGCAAGATCGCCGATCAGCAGATGCTCGAGCATGTGCGAGAGAAAAGAGTTGTCCGCGCTCTCGCCGATCGGCGAAAGCGGCTCCGCGAGCAGCAATAGCGCCGACGAGTAGAAGCACACTCGCTTCCAGCGAGGAACTGCCTGACCGCGAGCCGCGAGCTCCCGCGAGCGATAGACGTAAGCCCCCGCGACGATCGCGAGCATCGCCACCATCGGCGGCGACAGCGATCCGATGCCGACTTCCGCAACGACCAAGCTCACACGATCAACGCTACCAGCGGGGCGTTATTGACAACCGGGCCACAAACGCAAGAGCGCCCGCCTTGCTGACAAGGCGGGCGCTCCCCAGATAACTCAGTCATTGAACCGGCGCTCCGCGCCGGGGTGCAGCGATTAGCCGGTGAAGTTCGGGTCTACCGTGCGGGCCGCGGAGCGAATCGCGCAGCGCTTGAACTTGCCGGTCTTGACGACCTTCGAGCCGTCGGCGAAGTACGTCGTCAGCGTGAAGCGGTGCGTGCCGGGCTTGTACTTCTTGCTGTTGATCGTGAACGACTTCGTGCTGCTCGAGCTGCGGTACGTACGAGTGCGACCGCGGTCGATGCGAAGCGTGTACTTCGTGACGGTGCCGTTGCGCGTAGTGGCGCGGACCTTGAACTTCGTGGTCTGGCACTTCTTCGAGAGCGCGATGCTGACCGAAGGCACGGCCGACGGCGTGACCGTGGGCTCGCCGGTCGGCGGCGTGGTCTCTGGCGGGATCCAGTTCTTGGTGGCCGTGTCGGAAACCTCTACCTCGATGTGCGTGTACACGTCGTGACAGGTCTCCTGGTCGGCTTCTGGGTTCTCGACCTTGTAGTCGCCGTAGACCCAGTGGCCGTCTACGAAATGCCAGCCGGTCTTCTCGATCAGGCAGTCGACGCCGCTGGCGTCCTGGTAGCCGATCCACTTGTCCCAGATGTCTGTGACGGTGGCGGTGACCGTGTCGGTGCCGGCTACTGCGCCGACCCAAGTGAACGTGGCCTGACCGTTTGCGTCGGTGTTGACGACTGCGGTCTGACCTGCGTTCGGGCCGCTGGTGATCAGGAACGTGACCGGGTAGTCCGGAATCGGCTGAAGACCTTCTGAGTCACAGTCGAGTCCAGAATCCACTTCTTGCGGACCCCAGGGCTGGCCGGGAGTTCCCAGGCGGGTGCTCTTGACGGTCGCGGTTACGGTGTGCGACGTGTTGAGGGGGTTGTTGGCCGTTTCCGGCGTAAGCGTCAGGCAAGGCTCGTACAGAAAGGCGTGCGAGGTGCCCGTGAAAGCGGTAAAGAGCAGGACGGTGGCGGCGAAGACCGAGGCAAGCAGGGCCTTGTTCGACACGCGCAGCTGCGAGATCGCCGAGTACATGAGAATTGAACTTCCTTTTCTAATGCCGAGTTATCTGATTGGCGTCGCATGTGACCGCTTGAGTCGATCCATGCATACGACCGGCCTGTTCGGGCCAGTCGATACACCAACGGCATCGAAAAAATGCCTGCAAACAAACGTCTGCGTTACCGAATAATCGGGGCGACTGGATTTGAACCAGCGACCTCTCGCTCCCAAATCGGCTCTGCGCGCTACCGCGGGTTGCGTGAGCGGTTGCCTGATCAACGGGGAACTGGCGGACAGTCTTTGTCCCGCATGGGTATGGACTGTGGCCAAGGGAGGAGGGCGTGCGACTGGAGGCGGACAACTACGTCGATCGCGGTTTCCGATCGAGCAGGAATAGTGTGATCGAACGTCGGCTCCGACTGCACGTCCGAATCCACCGCGATGATTCTCGCGATGGCGCGGAAAATGACCAATAACGAAGAAGGGCGCTTCAATGGCCTCTTCACCTCGCTCGAACTTCAAGCCGAGGGTCATATTGTCCAACACGACATTCGATTCTGCTGGGCGCGGCGCGTCGTGAAAGAGGGGAGCTACATCGGCCACAAGGGCGAGATGAAGACGGTCCTGGACACGTTCGACCTGTGGCTCGAAGAGGCGCCCGGCGATCCTCTCCGCAAGCCTGACATGCACGCGTCGAGCGCCCGAGAAGCCGCCAAGGAACTCTTGGCCTACGAACGCAGGGTCAAGCTCGACTAGTTCGTCGGCTTCTTAGGCCTGGGCGGTGTGATCGACACGTCGCCCTGGCGAAGCACTTGACCGGCTTTTAGCGGACGCGTGGCGTACAGCCAAACGGTCCTCTGATCACTGTCGGGATCTCCGAGAACAAGCTCTCGCGTATCCGCTTCCATCTTGTCAAGGATGTGGCGAATCTCCTTGGCACGATCGAGAGAAATCGAAATCGGGCCATCGACATATCGCGCCGATCCACGGGACGCCGCCAGTTCGTTAAGGACCTGCGTGAATTGCCGATCGCTGTTGTCTAGCCGGGTCCAGAGCCCATGGGTCGCGCTAACCCGGCCGTGCTTCTTGGACCCGGTTATATGGTCGGCGGTGATTGAGTAGGACAGGAGCTCCGCCTTCGCAAATAGTTCAGCCGCCGAGAAAGCGTTGTCAGCGAATGGCCCAATTCGACCCTCCTTGAGTGCGTGGTTCGCGGTTTCCAAGAACTCGACGCCGCGCGCTAAGTGCTCTGCCGCCGCTGAATTGGTCTTCCCAAACTTCAGCTTTAGACCCCAACCGGTCTTGCACCTCAGGCCAACGATGAATTGGGCGTGCTTCATCTCCTCGTTGGGGATGAATCCCGTGAGTTCCTTGAAGTCTTCGGAGCCAAGCTCCTCTCCCGCTTTCACGTCTCGCCCCGTCTTGACCAGAAACGACCCCGGCACTTCCCCATTAAAGAAAATCTGGTCCGCAGGCGAACCGAAAAGCACCATGAACCCGAATACTTCCCCAACACCATCCCCTTCGGCCGAACGGCGCTCAAGCTCGGGAACGAGGTACTCATCGTTCATCTGCCGGAGCAGGGCATCGGCGAAGTTCTCTTGACCGTCCTGGGTGCTCTCTTCTGGAGTGGTCATCGATCGTCAAGTAGTCGCTGGGTGGCGATGTGAAGGCATCTCTAAGGTAGTTACTCGTCATGCCGTGCTCGCTTCAGGTCGCTTGGCAGACCAGCCCGTCTGCGTACTCATCACATGGTCGATGCCACCGAAATCCGCAGCGACGAAGCGTCGCTGAACCAGTTCCTCCGAGGACTCGCCCAGCAAACAGCGACTCCAGCCCGCTGAACCGCCTCTCGCGCGAGATCGACATCGGCCCGGATAACCATGCGGCACAAAAGTGTCCTTCAGTTTCACGTTGACCCGTATCGGGGCGACTGGATTTGAACCAGCGACCTCTCGCTCCCAAAGCGAGTGCGCTACCAGGCTGCGCCACACCCCGTTCCTGAACCGATCATAGGGGTAGCGCTGGGCGGCCGTCTGCGACCGGCGCGGTAAGCTCGCCGCGGCCGTCTGCGACCGGCGCGGTAAGCTCGCCCGCCGATGGCTGAGATCAAGCCCCTCAACACCCTGCGCTACGACACCGAAGTCGCCGGTCCGCTGCAAAACCTCGTCTCACCGCCCTACGACGTGATCGACGCCGCCCTGCGCGAAAAGCTCGCCGCCGGCAGCGAGCACAACGTCGTCGAAATCGACCTGCCGCAAGGCGATGGCGACACGAAGTACGCCCACGCCGCCGAGCTGATCGACAGCTGGAAGAACGAAGGCGCGCTGACGACCGAGACCGAACCCGCCATCTGGGTTCTTCGCCAGGACTACACCGGCCCAGACGGCGCCGCGCGTACCCGTCACGGCATCTTCTGCCGCGTGCGCGTGCAGGACTACGGCCCCGGCAAGATCCGCCCCCACGAACGCACGCATCCCGGCCCCAAAGAGGACCGACTCAAGCTGATGCGCGCGACCAAGGCCAATCTCTCGCCGATCTTCAGCCTCTTCTCCGATGAATCCGGCGACTTCGCCCGCACCGTCGCCGAAACGACGGAAGGTGAGGCCTTCGACACCACCACCGACCTCGACGGCTCAAAGAACACGCTCTGGCGCGTAGCCGACGAGGCCACGATCGGCTCGCTGCAAGCCGCGCTGGCCGACAAGGAGCTGCTGATCGCCGACGGTCACCACCGCTACGAGACCGCCCGCGTCTATGCCGAAGAGGTCGGCGGCGAGGGCGAGCACAAC
>JACRKX010000122.1 GCA_016219715.1 Actinomycetota bacterium
CCGAGAACGAGGCCCGCGAACTGGCCCTGAAGATCTTCATCGCCGAGACGCGCGTGATGGCACTCGGTTGCCTGATCATCGCGGCGCTGGCGTTGCGGGCAGGGATTACCAGCGGCGGGCTTTAACCGCCCGCTACGAACGTCGCGGTCGCTCCAACGAGCATTATCTTGTGTATATGAGTTCGCGAGTTCGCCTGACCGATGACCAGTTCGAGTTCGTAGTTACTCGCCACCAGGCAACCAGTCATTCTCGATCGGCTCGACCAGTTCGTCGTCCGTGGCCATGAACTCGACGGAGCCGGTCAATTCGCTTCTGTTCGACTCGCCCAACACGCGCCCATAGGCCCCGTTCCAATACAGCAGGGGCTCACCCCCATCCGCTCCGAACTCGCTGACCGCCACCACGCCGATCTCGTGATCGCCGCCCGGCAGCAGCTCCGAGAGCTCACCCGCGAACCACGCCACGCATCCGTCCAAAACCGGTACGCCCGCGCGCTCGCTCCACCCAACGCCGGCAAACTTCTCCTCTTCGCTGGCCTTGCTGGCAAACGATTTCGAGATCGCCTCCTGTCCCGCGGCCAGAACGTTCACCCCCACGCGCCCGCTGTGTACCGCCGCCACGCGGGTGCGCGCGGTCTTGTCGAAGCAGACGATCATCAGCAGCGGATCGAGCGACAGAGAGGTGATCGCATTGGCCGTCATGCCGGTCGGAAGGCCGTCTTCGGTGAAGGCCGTAACCACCGTAACGCCGGTGGCGAAGTTGCCGATCGCGTCCTTGAAGCGCTGCTTTTGGTGGTTGCCATTCATCGCTGCTGAAGTATTAGAACAGCGCCGCCCCGGATTCGGCCCGCGCGTCGCGTATTATCCCCGCCCGAGATGTTCAACCGGACCGCACGCACAATCGTTCTCGCGCTGCTTCTCGTCGCCGCGACCGCCGTCGCCGGCTGTGGCAGCCAGAGCGTCGAGGTCAGCACGAACGACGCCTCGGCCGAGCGCGGAGCACAGCTCTTCGCCGAGCGCTGCGCGGGCTGCCACACCTTCAGCGCGGCCGGCGCCCAGGGCTCCAAGCCCACACGTGAGGTCAACTCGAAGGACCGCACCAACGGCCCGAACTTCGACTCGCGTCACGTGAACTACGACGACGCACTCGAGGCCATCCGTCAGGGAGGCTTCTCGGGAGCGGTCATGCCGGGCAACATCGTCACCGGTCAGGACGCCGAAGACGTGGCAACGTTCGTTGGCAAGTACTCCGGCAAGAAGCCCGAGTAATCCGCTCCGAATCGCCTTTTCCGACGGCCGGTCGATCGGCTAGCGTCGTGAACCGCGATGCTTGACCTGAAGACCGTACGCAAAGATCCCGATCCCGCGCTGGCTGCGCTCGCGCGCCGCAAAGACGGCTCGCAGGACCGGCTGGCCGAAGCGCTGCAGCTAGACGAGCGCCGCCGCGAAATCCTGCCCCGCAGCGAGCAGATCAGCGCCGAGCAGAACGCCGCCAACGACGCCATTGCCCAGGCCAAGCGCGACGGCGCCGACGCCAGCGACGCGATCGCCAAGATGAAAGAGATCGCCGCCGAGGGCAAGGCGCTGAAGGCCGAACTGGCCGAGGTCGAAGAGCGCCTCGCAACCGTGATGGGCCAGGTGCCAAACCCGCCCGACCCATCCGCCGCCGACGAAGACACCGAGATCAGCCGCTGGGGCGAGCCGCTGCCTGAGGGCCGCGACCACATCGAGCTTGCCGGCCACCTGATCGACATGGAGGCCGGCGCGCGCGTGGCCGGCTCGCGCTTCGCATATCTGAAAGGCGATCTCGTGCGCCTCGAACTGGCGATCGTGCAGTTCATGATGGACAAGCTCGGCGGGCAGGGATTCACGCCAGTAATTCCGCCCGTACTCGTGCGCGAACGCGCGCTGTATGGCACCGGCTTCCTGCCCGACACCGAGCAGCAGATCTACCGCCTCGCCGACGACGATCTCTACCTGACCGGCACCTCCGAGGTCGCGCTCGCCAGCCTGCACGACGGCGAGATCCTCGACGAGGCCGACCTGCCGCTGCGCTACGCCGGCTTCTCGCCGTGCTTTCGCCGCGAGGCCGGCGCCGCCGGGCGCGACACGGTCGGAATCTTCCGCGTGCACCAGTTCGAGAAGGTCGAAATGTTCGTCTTCTGTTCGCCCGAACAGGGCCTCGAAGAGCACGAGCGCATCCTCGGTATCGAAGAGTCCGTCATGCAGGATCTGCAGATCCCGTACCGCGTGGTCAACATCGCGGTCGACGATCTCGGCAGTTCGGCGGCCAAGAAATACGACATCGAAGCGTGGTTGCCCAGCCAAAAGCAGTACCGCGAACTGACTTCGTGTTCCAATACCACCGACTTTCAGGCGCGACGGCTCGGCATCCGTGTGCGCGGCGAGGGCGGGTCACCGCGCACCGCCCACACACTCAACGGCACGGCGACGGCCCTTGGGCGCACGATAATTGCAATACTGGAAAATCATCAGCAGCCTAACGGCATGGTTCGCCTGCCTGAAGTGCTGCAAAAGTACGGGGCCCCCGCAGAGATCGGAGAAAAATGACCACGGTTCTGATCGCCGACGACCACCACATCGTGCGTGACGCAATCAAGCTGCGCCTTCTGGAGACGGAGGACATCGAGGTAGTCGGCGAGGCCTCGAACGGCCTCGAAGCCATCGATCTAGCGAAGGCCGAGAAGCCCGAGGTCGTGATCATGGACGTCGAGATGCCAGCCATCGACGGCATCGCCGCGACCAAGCAGATTATCGAGCAGTCGCCCGGCACCAAGGTCATCATCTTCACCGCCCACCCGCAGCCCGACTTGCTCGCGCTGGCCCTGCGCGCCGGAGCAACGGGATACGTGTTGAAGTCCTCGACTGCCTCGGAGCTGCACGAAGCGGTCCACACCGTGGCCGGCGGCGGAACCTTCGTCAACGGCGGCTTCGACGCGCCGTCGCCCGGCGTCAGCAACCTCGAATCGCTCTCGCCCCGCGAAGTCGAGATCCTTCAGTTGCTGGCCGAAGGCAAGCGCGCCAAGGACATCGCCAACGAACTCAGCCTCAGCCCCGCCACCGTACACACGCACGTGCGCAACGCGATCAGCAAGCTCGAGGTCGACACCCGCACCCAGGCCGTGGCACTGGCGGTGCGCTTCCGCTACCTCGTAGACGCTCCCGACCTAGACGAGCTCGAAGAGGGCGAAGGCGCCACGATCGAGGGCAACGGCGGCGTGCTGCCCAGCAGCTGACACGCACGGCAACAACCCGAAGTCTTTGAGCAAAGGCCGGTCGCATGACCGGCCTTTTTCTTGCGCGTCCCAGGTCGACCAAAGCTATTTCCTACGTGTTCACTAGGAATCTGTTACCTTCATCGCCGATTTATTAGGCAACCCTAATTTGTTGCTCGCTGAGCGAGCACGATTCGCACGAAGGAGCAGAGATTGATCGTCACCCGCCTCGTCCCACTCGCCGCCACGCTGACCGCGCTGCTGCTGGCCCTTGTCGCGGCAGGCTGCGGCGACGAGAAGAGTGAAACCTCGTCGGCCCCACCGGTCACCAACATCGCGATGACCCCCGAGCTGACGGCCGCCGTAGACGACTACCGCGAGTACGTCGCCGACCAGGCCGACGATCTCGTTCAGCGAACAACCGAGTTCGCCGAGGCCGTCAAGAACGACGACATCGATGAGGCGAAGCGGTTGTTCGCCTATGCGCGCGCTCCGTTCGAGACGATCGAGCCCGTCGCCGGCAGCTTCGGCGATCTCGATCCGCGCATCGACTCACGCGAGAACGACGCGGTAGAAGAGCAGGACTGGACCGGCTTCCACCGCATCGAGAAGGCGCTCTGGGTCGACGGCTCGACCGACGGCATGGACGAAGTGGCCGACACCCTGGTCGACGACGTCAAGGAACTTCAGACTCAGGCAAAGACCGTTGAGCTCACGCCGGTCGACATGGCCGCCGGAGCCACCGACCTGCTCGGCGAAGTCTCGAAGGGCAAGATCACCGGCGAGGAAGATCGCTACAGCCACACCGACCTCTACGACTTCCAGGCCAACGTCGACGGTTCGAAGCAGGTGTTCGTTCTGCTCAAGCCGATACTCGAGCAGAACAACCCGCAGCTCGCCGACGAGATCTCACAGGAGTTCGACGACGTGTACGCAGCGCTTGGCGACTACAAGCGCGGCGACGGCTACGTCTCGTACACCGAGCTGACCGATGCCGACACGAAGAAGCTTTCGCAGTCGATCGACGCGCTGGCCGAGCCGCTGTCGCAGCTCGCCGCCAACCTTCAGAGCTGACGCGGCCGGCCGATGAGCATCACGCGCAAACGCTTTCTGGTCGGCGCCGGTCTCGTCGGCGGCGGCATCGCCGTCGGGGGGGTCCGCGGCCTGCTGGCCGCCGACGAGGCCGGCGCCGACGATGGCACTGGCCACATTGCCTTCCACGGCACCCATCAAGCCGGCATCCTCACGCCGCAGCAGGACCGGCTGCACTTCGCGGCCTTCGACCTGACGACCAGCAACGTCAAAGAGGTCCGCGATCTGATGCGCGCGTGGACCGAGGCCGCTGCCGCGATGACCGCCGGTGCGCTGGTCGGATCGGACACCTGGCAGCCCACGGCCCCGCCCGACGACACCGGCGAGGCGCTCGGGCTGCTGCCCAACCGCCTGACGATCACGTTCGGCTTTGGGCCGTCGCTGTTTCGCGCCGACGGCGAAGATCGCTTCGGGCTGGCGCGGCGAATGCCGCCGGCGCTGAAGCCGTTGCCAGATCTTCCAGGCGACGAGATCGATCGGGCGATCTCGCACGGCGATCTCTGCGTGCAGGCCTGTAGCGATGATCCGCAGGCCGCCTTCCACGCCGTACGCAACCTCGCCCGGATCGCGCGTGGCGTGGCCGTGCTGCGCTGGAGCCAGCTCGGCTTCGGCCGCACCAGTTCGACCAGCCAGAACCAGCAGACCCCGCGCAATCTGATGGGCTTCAAAGACGGCACCAACAACATCACCGCCGAAGAGAGCGACGCGGTTCACCGCAAGCACGTCTGGGCCGACAGCGGCGACGGTGCCGACTGGATGCATGACGGCAGCTACATGGTCACGCGGCGCATCCGAATGCTGATCGAAGTGTGGGACCGCGCGTCGCTGGCAGACCAGGAGCAGACGATCGGCCGGCTGAAGGCAAGCGGCGCCCCGATCGGCGGCAGCGGCGAACACGACGACCCGGATTTCAAGGCCAAAGACGACAAGGGCATGCCACTGATTCCCGACGCCGCCCACGTGCGCATCGCCTCTCCCGACAACAACCGCGGCATCCGCATGCTGCGGCGCGGCTACAGCTTCACCGACGGCTTCGACGACCAGCTCGGCCAGCTCGACGCCGGTCTCTTCTTCATCGCCTACCAGCGCAATCCGCACAAGCAGTTCGTGCCGGTGCAGCGGCGGCTCGGAGCCAACGACCAGCTCAACGAGTACATCGTGCACCGCTCGAGCGGCCTGTTCGCCGTGCCGCCGGGCATTCCCGACCGGCCCGGGCGATTCATCGGAGACTCGCTGCTCAACTGACGCCGCACGCCACTACCCTGCTTCGCGGAGGGTTGGCAGAGCGGTTGAATGCGCTGGTCTTGAAAACCAGTAAGGGCGCAAGTCCTTCGAGGGTTCGAATCCCTCACCCTCCGCTCGCTTCGCGATCTCGCGATCGCCGGTCTGACCGCGACGGTCAGTCGGCGTCGGCGAATGCCCGGCCAACGGGGCAGCTGACACCGGTGCCGCCGAGACCGCAGTAACCATTCGGATTCTTCGCCAGGTACTGCTGGTGGTACTCCTCGGCGTAGTAGAACGGGCCGGCGTCGGCTATCTCGGTCGTGATGTCGGCGTAGCCGCTCAGGTCGAGCTGCTCCTGGTAGGTCTGTAGCGATACCTCGGCAACGACTCGCTGCTCGGTGCCGCTGACGTAGATGCCGCTGCGGTACTGAGTACCGACATCGTTGCCCTGCCGCATTCCTTGCGTGGGATCGTGCGACTCCCAGAACGCCTTCAACAGATCCCCGTAGCTAATCGCGGCCGGGTCGTAGACCACGAGAACCGCCTCGGTGTGCCCGGTTGTGCCGGTGCAGACCTCATCGTAGGTCGGGTTTGGGGTGTAGCCGGCGACGTAACCGACGGCGGTGACGTACACGCCGGGCATCTGCCAGAAAACGCGCTCGGCACCCCAGAAGCAGCCCAGCGCGAAGATCGCCGTCTGCATGTCGTCGGGCCACGGACCGTGCAGCGGCCGGCCGTTTACGAAGTGATGCGTGCCCGAATCGATCGGCGTGTCGCGACCGGCCGGGGCGTCGGCGGGATTGGGCATTGAAGGCATGCGGCGAAAAAGCATCTAACCCGCAGACTAATAGTTCGCACACTCGCGCGAGCTGCCACCTCGCTACCGTCGCCGCCGTGACGGAAACGGACAAGAAGACCGAGCCGCGCCAGTTGCGCGGCGACGCGCAGGTTGCGCTGCTGGCCGCATACGGGCTGCTCGCGTTCGCGGCGGTCGGCCGCGGCACATACGAACTGGCGGTCAAGTTCGACGAGGCGCCGGTGGCCTACTCGCTCTCGGCCTTCGCGGCGCTGATCTACTGCGTCGGCGTGTGGGGTATCGCGCGCGCCGACAAGCTCGCGGTGCGAATCGCCCGCGTGGCAGTCAGCTTCGAGTTGGCCGGCGTACTGATCGTGGGCACGCTGACGCTGTTTGACGACGATGTCTTTCCGACCGGAACCGTCTGGTCGCTCTACGGCCGAGACTACGGCTGGTTACCGCTGGTGGTGCCGATGTTCGCGCTCTGGTGGCTGCTGCGCCAACACCCAGAGGAGTGAGACGGCGCGCGGATAGAATCCATTTTCTCCGGGAGAGGTGGCGGAGTGGCTGAACGCACTCGCCTGCTAAGCGAGTATGGGGTTTATAGCTCCATCGAGGGTTCGAATCCCTCCCTCTCCGTCTATGGCTGC
>JACRKX010000039.1 GCA_016219715.1 Actinomycetota bacterium
AGTTTGAATGCGGCGGTGCCGCACTGCAAGTCGAGTAGTCCACCCTCGCTGGATGCGATCGACACACCGCCGGCGGGTAGCTGCCGCGCGACGTCGGCCAGCAGCCGACCCGGGACAACCACGACGCCACCCGATTCGACCTCGGCTGAGATGCGAGTGCGCACCGAAAGATCGCCGTCGGTAGCGGTCAATGTGAGAGCTCCAGTCTCGGCGACGATGTGGATGCCGGCGAGCGCCGGAATGATCGAACGAGTGGAGACCGCACGACCGACCGTGGCGAGCGCCTCGACGAAGAGCCCGCGATCAACACTCAATCGCAGAGAGGAAGAATTCAAGTCTGTTGAGTCTTGTTGGTGTTGGTCTGTCGATGTTGTTGACAAGTTCGTTCTACCGCTTGATTATGGGGTATTTGGTGGAAAATCCGCTCAGCGAAACTGTGACCGGTTGTCGATTAATTCAGCCAGCTACGTGACGATCGGAATTGCTGTCGATAAGTCTCCGGAGACTATCGGCCGTAGCGGCTAGCTCGGAGTCCGATTTACAGGCGCCCGCAAGCTTGTCGCGAGCGTGTACGACCGTGGAGTGATTGCGGTTGAAAGCGGCGGCGATCATAGGCAGTGAATCGCCTGTCAACTCGCAAGCGAGATACATCGCGAGTTGACGCGGGTTAGAGAGGCGCCGGTCACGCGATGGGCCGAGTATCTCGTCTAATGGCAAGTCGAAGTGACTGCTGACCGCGCGCTGGACGTCCGCGACCGTGACCCGGCGTGTCTCGTTGCGAGGATGCAGGGCGTCGAGCAGCTCGTCGACGAGATCGACCGTGAGTGGGCTTCGTCGCAAGGAGGCGAACGCGCTGACTCGGATCAGCGCTCCCTCGAGTGAACGTACGTTGGCCGGCACACGCTGGGCGATGCGTTCGAGGGCGGCCTCGTCTTCGATTGGGATGTTGTCGAGTCGGGCGCGCTTGCGGAGGATCGCTGTGCGCAGTTGAAGGTCGGGCTCTTCGATCTCGACGACGAGGCCGCTTTCGAAACGCGCGAGCAATCGGTCGGCTAGCGCGCCGAGCTCGCGCGGGCGCCTGTCGCAGCTGATCACGAGCTGGCGGCCGGCTTCGTGTAGCGCGTTGAAGGTGTGGAAGAACTCTTCCTCAGTCTTCGTCTTGTTCTGAAGGAATTGGACATCGTCGATCAGCAGCACGTCGGTGTCGCGCAGCTGTTGCTTGAACTCCGAAATCGTGCCGGCGCGCAGGACCGATCTGAACAGGCCGGCGAAGTTCTCGGCAGTCATGTAGGTGACGCGCAACTCGGGCGCTTCGCGGCGCAGGTAGTTGCCGGTCGACTGAAGGAGATGTGTCTTGCCGACCCCCGGGGCGCCATATATGAACAGCGGGTTGAAGGCCTGCGCCGGCTGCTCGGCCACTGCCAGTGCCGCGGCATGGGCGGCGTGGTTGCCGACCCCGATCACAAATTGATCGAAGGTGTAGCGAGGGTTGAGCGGAGTGAACTCCGGGTCGCCAGCAGGTGCGCCCGGCACCGGTGAGAATCGTTGACCGGTAGGCATCGGCCGGCCGGGCACGTCGTTCTCGGCCACCAGCCGGACAGACGTATCGGCGCCGCGGGCGGTCGACGCGCACTCGGCGAGTAGACGTCCATAGCGGAGTTCAACCCAGCTACGTGCTCGCTCGGGCCCTGTGAGGTACAGGGTTTCTCCGTCGAAAGAAGCCGGCTCGAGCTGGCCGAGCCAGAGATCGCAGACATCCTCCGAGATCTCGGTTCGAAATACGGCACAGGTTTTCGGCCAGAGCTGATCGTGGTCCATCGCAGGTCCGGTGGTGAGCGGGCTTATGGGAGTAGGAATCGCCTCTCCGGGGTGGAGATCGGCGTCGAAACCACGCTTTGAAACGGGGCTTCGCGGCCTGTCGGGGCGGCGTTGAACGGACTATAACCGACACCCGGTGGGGTTGGACGACGATCTGCCGAGCAACCGTCTGGTAGCTCGCAAATTCGCACAAAAACGTGTCAGCGCGGTACCCGATTGACACTCGCGACCGATCGTGACTTTCAATTTCGGACGGCGACGCCCTATACTGACCCGCGATCGAGCCATGAAGCGCACTTACCAGCCCAAACGACGCAAGCGCGCCCGTACCCACGGGTTCCGCGCGCGCATGCGCACCAGCGCCGGCCGAAACGTCCTGAAGCGGCGCCGTTCGAAGGGCCGCAAGCGGCTCACGCCGTAGACATGTCGGCCTTGGCACGCTCTCAAGCCAAGGGCAGACGTTTGTCGCGCAGCACTGAGTTTCAGCGCGTCTATCGCCAAGGACGTTCGAAGGCCAACCGGTTTCTGGTGCTCTACTCCTTCGCCCGCGGCGAGGGCGACGACGCGCAGCCTCGCTTTGGCGTGTCGGTCGGCCGCAAGGTCGGAAACGCCGTTGTGCGCAACCGCGTCAAGCGCACTTTGCGCGAGGCGATCGCCGAACTGGAGCCGAAGCTGGGCGACGGCCTAGACTACGTCGTGCTCGCACGCGCCGACGTGGTCGACCTCGTCGAACGGGAGGGCATGAATGGCGTGAAAGACTCGCTCGGCGAGCTGCTCGCGATCGACCAGGAGCCCCCGGCCGGCGACTGATTGCACCCCAGCCACATTAGGCATTCACACTTCAAAGTCTTTTCAAAGCAGGCGTTTTGCATCTCAACAGGCTCTCGGTTTCCGGTTTTGCTCGCAGTGTCGCGCTGCTGCCGGTGCATGTTTACAGGCGTCTGATCTCGCCTCTAATAGCGCCGCGCTGCCGTTACTACCCAACGTGCTCGACCTATGCGCTTGAGGCAATCCGCACATACGGGGTGTTTCGAGGTGGTGTGTTGGCGGCCTGGCGCGTGATCCGCTGTAACCCGTTCAGCGACGGAGGCGTCGATCACGTCTGCGACCAGAAGCTGTTCTCGTCCCGAAGTGAGTCCGCCGACTTGCACGACCACGCCGGCGACCACGTGCACGGCGTCACACCGGCGGCCGGATCATGAGTTACCTGCTGAGCACGCTCGCCGACCAACTGGTCCTGGCGAATGTCATCAAGGATTCCGTGAGCTGGCTGATCGGTCCGCTCGACAGCCTGCTGCGCTGGTTCCACGACAACGTCTGGCACAACTGGGGCCTGGCGATCATCAGCATGACTGTCGTAGTGCGGCTTGCTCTGCTGCCACTCACCTACAAGCAGATCACCAGCATGATCCACATGCAGCAGTTCCAGCCCCAGATCAAGGAGATCAACGAGAAGTTCAAAGAGGATCCACAGCGCAAGCAGCAGGAGTTGATGAAGTTCTTCAAGGAGCACCAGATCAACCCGCTGGCCTCGTGCTTCCCGCTGCTGCTGCAGTTGCCGTTCTTCATCGCGATGTTCTACGCATTGCAAGACAAAGCACTTCAGAACTACATGGAGGCCACCGATCCATCCTTCTTGTTCATCGACAACTTGATCGACAAGCCAGAAGGTGCCGCGCTGGTGGTCATGTTGATCCTCTACGTCGGTTCGCAGTTGGGTTCGACGCTGGTTTCGCTTACGCCGACAACCGACGACACACAGCGCAAGTTGATGCTCGCGCTGCCATTCATCTTCGTTCCGTTCGTGATCAACTTCCCGGCCGGACTGGTGCTCTACTGGATCACCACGAACTTCTGGACCTTCGGCCAGTCGATCGCCGTCCGCAGGTTGAAGGCTGCCAGGGCGCCAGTCGACGGCGAGGACGCGAAAGCCGCTACCGTGGGCGCGTCTGAAAACGGCGCCGCGGCAGCCGCGCCGGCGTCAAAGAAGGCGCCGCCCCCACCCCCACGACAGAAGAAAAAACGTTCCGGCCGCAGGCGCTGAGAGGTAGAAGATGAGTGACTTGAGTACCGACGTCCAACTAAATCCCGACGACACGCGTCAGGCAGAACTCGCGACGGCGATCGTCAGCGAAATCATTGCCGGCTCTGGTCTTGAGGCGGAGGTTTCGTACACACAGCGCGATCGCGAGATCCTGATTGACGTGACCGGCGATGACCTAGGTTTCGCGATCGGCCGTCGTGCCCAGACGCTCGATGCCATCCAGTTGCTCGCGTATCTGATCTCGACGAAGATCGTCGATCCCGAAGAGCGCCGCCGGGTATCTGTCGACATCGACGAGTACCGCGCCGCGCGCGAAGAAGAGCTCTTCGATCTTGCCGACCGCGCTGTACGCGATGCAATCTCGTTGGGACAGTCGGTTGAGATGAAGCCGATGACTTCTAACGAGCGCCGCGCCGTGCACCACTACCTGATCGACAACGCTGACGTCGAAACACACAGCGTCGGTGAAGACCCCGATCGCCGCATCGTGGTCACACCCGCTGGATCCTAAGCGTTTCACGTTTTACGCCCGCGCCGGTAATCTTTCAGATCCGGCGACCGTTTCACGTTTTACGCTTCGCGCTCGATGACTGACGACGCCTCGTACTGCGCACAACTCGCCGCCGGATACCGACTCGACGCGCTAGCTGCTGAGCGATTTCTTGCTCTCGCAGGCCGCTGCGTCGCGCTTGAGATTTCGGGAACGGCGATCAGATCGCGTGATGAAGCACTGCGACTACACGTCGCAGACAGTCTCGCCGGGCTGGAGATCGATGCGATCCGCAGGGCTGAGTCGCTCTGTGACATTGGAACCGGTGTCGGGTTTCCGGGCATCGTCCTGGCGATCGCCAGACCCGAGCTGCAAGTCACGTTGGTCGACGCGGTACGCAAGAAGGTCGAGGCGGCGACGGCACTCGCTCGCGCGCTGGAAATCCAGAACGTCGAATGTGTGTGGTCGCGAGCGGAGTCGATAGGCGCGACTGGATCGCCGGCGCGCGAGAGCTTTGACGTGGTTACCGCCCGCGCGCTCGCGCCGCTCACGGTTCTAGTCGAGTACGCGGGGCCGTTGCTCAAACCGGGTGGCACGCTGGTTGCCTGGAAGGGAACGCCCGACCAAGATGAACTCGCTGACGCGACAGCGGCCGAGGCCGCGCTGGGTTTCGGCGCCGGAGAGCTGATCGAAACACGGCCGTTCGCCGGAAGCCGTGGCAGGCACCTATATGTGGCGACCAAGCATCTGGCGACCAGCGATCGGTTTCCACGTCGCGAGGGCGTTGCTCTGCGAAAGTCGATCAAGGCTCGCTGAAGCCCGCCAGGGTCGCAACTGCACGGTCGGCAGTTCGCAAATTCCGTTGAATTCGGCTTCAGAAAGCCGAAACGATTGCCGAAATGTCCGAATTCGAGCGTAGTCTTCCCGGCAATGGAAGAGACACCGAATCCAGTCTCGGGCGCAACCCCCGAGCGTGCGACGATCTTCGCCGTGGCCAACCAGAAGGGCGGTGTCGGCAAGACGACTACCGCGGTCAACCTTGCGGCCTGTGTTGCCGAGGCCGGCTACGCGACGCTGCTCGTCGACATTGATCCGCAGGCCAACGCGACCGTTGGCCTTGGTCTAACCAAGCAGGAGGATCCGAACGTCTACGACGTCCTCAGCGGAGACGTCGAGATCAAGGCCGCAATCAAGGCTTCGGCAATCCCGAACCTCTCGGTGCTGCCATCCACGCCGGAGCTTGCGGGCGCGAACGTCGAGCTTCCGCGCGTTGCCGGATCCGAGACGATTCTGCACGACGCGCTCGAGCCATTGCGCGACGAGTACCGCTTCATCATCTTCGACTGCCCGCCGTCTCTCGGTCCGCTGACCGTCAATGCGATGGTCGCCGCGGACCGCGTGATCGTACCGGTGCAGACCGAGTATTTCGCGCTCGAGGGTCTGGCCGATCTGCTCGACACAGTCGGCTTGATCCAGCGTGAGCTGAACCCGCGACTCAGCATCGCCGGACTCGTGCTCACAATGCACGACGGCCGCACGCGGCTCGCCGAGGATGTCGAGGCCGAGGTTCGCAAACACTTCCCGGGACTGATCTTCGACGCCGTCATTCCGCGCAACGTACGCGTGGCGGAGGCGCCGAGCTTCGGTGTGCCGGTGATCCATCACGATCCCCACTGCGCCGGTTCAGGCGCTTACTTCGAACTTGCCAAGGAGGTGGCTCTGCGTGGCTGAACGACGCGTGGCCGAGAAGAGAGGAATGGGCCGCGGCCTGTCGGCGATCCTGCCGGCGCGTGTTGACGACCTCAACCACGACGAACTGCGACAGGTGCCGGTCGCCGCGATCGAGGCCAATCCGGCCCAACCACGTAAGACGTTCGACGCCGACGAGTTGACCGCGCTAGCCGAGTCGATCAAGCAGAACGGCGTACTGCAGCCCTTGCTGGTGCGCCCGCTCGAGGGTGGTCGCTACGAGCTGATCGCCGGTGAGCGTCGTCTGCGCGCCAGCCGCCAGGCGGGGCTGGAACTGGTGCCGGCTTTCGTGCGCGCGAACCTCGACGCCGACAAACTCGAACTTGCCCTGATCGAGAACATGGCCCGTGTCGATCTCAATCCGATCGACGCCGCCCGCGCCTGCGCGGCGCTGGTCGACGATCTCGGTCTCAGCAAGGAAGAGGTCGCCCGCCGCGTCGGCAAGAGCCGCGTCGCTGTCTCGAACTTGATTCGGCTGCTCAACTTGCCCGACGAGGTGCTGGCGCAGGTCGAGGCCGGGCTGCTTTCCGAGGGTCACGGTCGTGCGCTACTGCGCGCCGAGGACCACGCCACCAGGCGGCGGCTCTCCCAGCAGGCGATCGAAGAAGGCTGGTCGGTGCGCGAAACCGAGCGCCGCGCCGCGCAGGATTCCGCCGATTCAGAGCGTAACCTTAAAGTAGACGGTAAGAGTTCAACCAAACGCCCGGCATCGGGCGAAATATCCGAAGCTCAAGACGAAATCGCCCAGCGGTTCGAGCGCGCCCTGCGCTCCGAGCCGCGCGTGAAGGTCACCGAACGCGGCGTGAGCGTGCAGTTCACCTTTGCCGACGTGGCCGAGGCGCTGGCGGCGGCCGACGCCGCCGCGGGCTGAGTTACCGGCTAAACTGCCCCCCGCTGAGGGCGATTAGCTCAGTCGGTTAGAGCGCATCTCTGATAAGGATGAGGTCCCAGGTTCGAATCCTGGATCGCCCACTTTGGCACTGTGGCTGCGGCGCATTTCGCGATGCTCGGCTCGGTCGGATCGGTCACGCACGCGAGTGCGCTCCCTCACCTGCCTCGCCTGCGCGTCACGAACTGCTTGCATCCACAGCACCAAAGACTGCTGTCAGGGATTCGGGGCTATCGACTCGGTCGGTGGGGCTAACTGTCGCGCTGGCGATCTCCCACCATTCAGAACCCCATCGTCTGAACCCGCTCTGCCCAACTCCGCCTTCTCGGCGTGATCGCTGCGCGGTCGCGAAGTAGGTGTGTCCACGACACGCTAGGCGCCGGGTGGCTTTGCGGGACTGACACCGCCCTTATACTGACGGGGCGCGCCACGGCTAGCGGAACGCGCAATCCAAACTAGGGCGGACAGGCGAGGATCGATCGTGCGCGAAATGGTCATTTACGGCGTGAGCTTCGACATGGTCGGCAAGCAGCCGATCATTCTCTTGAAGGCCGTCGACGGCAATGAGTTCCTGCCAATCTGGATCGGGCACCCAGAGGCCGCGGCCATTCTGATGAAGCTCCAGGGCGCCGACACACCGCGCCCGATGACTCACGATCTGATCGCAACGGTCTTCGACGACCTCGAGATCGAGTGCTCCCAGGTTGCCGTCACCGAGCTGCGCGACAACACGTTCTACGCCTCGATCACGCTCAAGCTCGCAGGCCGTGAGATCGAGATCGACTCACGGCCGTCCGACGCGATCGCCCTGGCCGTTCGCACCGACGCACCGATCTTCGTCGCCGACGATGTGATCAGCGAGTCGGCGATCGAGTTCGAGCACGAGGTCGAAGACACCGAAGAGGTCGTCAACAAGTTCCGCAAGTTCCTCGACGAAGTCTCGCCCGAAGACTTCGGCGGCGACGAGTAGGTCGGCTCAGCTCGCGACCGCAGCGCCGCGCCGCGACAGCGCGCTCAGCAGCATCCGCTCGGCCAGGTCTTCGAACGAAATGCCCACTGCCTCGGCGGCCATCGGCATCAGGCTCGTCTCGGTCAACCCGGGGATCGAGTTCAGCTCGAGCACGTAGGGATCGCCCGCTTCTGTGACGATGAAATCGACGCGCGCGAAGCCGTGGCAGCCCAGCAGCTCGTACGCCTGCGCCGCTAGCTCGGCGACGCGCCCGCTGATCGACTCGCCGAGATCGGCCGGACAGACGAAGTCGGTCTGGCCGATCTCGTAACGGCTCTCGAAGTCGTAACGGCGTCCCTCGGTGGGCACGGCTTCGACGGCCGGCAGCGGCTCGCCGTCGAGCACGCTGACGGCGATCTCACGACCGGCCACGAAGCGCTCGATCAGAACGCGGTCGTCGTAGCTGAAAGCGCTGACCAGCGCCGCCGGCATCTCCGCCCGATCGGCCGCGAACTTGATGCCCAGCGCCGACCCCTGACGCGCCGGCTTGACCACAAGCGGAAAGCCGAAGCGACTCTCGATCGAGTCGAGTGCGTCGGCCGCGCCGAGGTTGCGAAAGGCGGTGTCGTTGAAGCTGACGAACTCCGGCGTCGGAATGCCGGCCTGCTCGAACTTCAGCTTCGAGAGTGTCTTGTCCATGCACTGGATTGAAGCCAGAACGCCGCAGCCGGTGTAGGGAAGACCGATGATCTCGAGCAGCTCCTGCATCGTGCCGTCTTCGCCGCCGCGGCCGTGCATCGCCACGAAAACCGCGTCGAACTCGGCGTCGGTCAAGCGTTCGACGAGGTGCTCGTCGACGTCGATCTCGGCGACCGAGTACCCGCGGTCACGCAGTGCCTCGGCAACGCGTGCGCCCGAGCGCAGCGAAACCTGGCGCTCCAGAGAGCTGCCGCCTTTGAGGACGGCCACCTGCTTGATCGAACTCATGCGTCAATCCTGCCACATGTGGCGGAGCGCGACGAGCCGGTAACGGCCCGCTTCACTCGTTGCCGGCACGGCGCAGCTTGCGGGCGGCCAGAGACCGCACCGGCGCCTTGTCGGCGACGGCCGGCGGACGCACCGCGCGGTGCTCGCCGGTCATCTTGCGCCAGAGGTCGAGCTGACCGCCGACGACCTCGCCGATGCGGCGCACGCCCTCGACGATCTGGTCTTCGTCGACGCCGCTGAAGTTCAGCCGCATCGAGTTGCCGCCGCGGCCGTCGAGGTAGGCGCCCTCGCCGGGAACGAACGCCACGTTCGCCGACAGGGCCTTGGCAAGCAGGTCGGTGGTGTTGATCACCTCGGGCAAGGTGGCCCAGATGAACAGGCCGCCCTCGGGCTTCGTCCACGTCGCCTCGGGAGGGAAGTAGCGCTCGAGCGCACCGAGCATCGCGTCGCGACGCTTCACGTAGATCGCGCAGGCCGTCTTCACGTAGTCGCGCCAGTCGGCCTGCTGGAAGTAGGTGGCCACCAGGTACTGAGAAAGTGACGAAGGACACAAGTCGGCGGCCTGCTTGGCGATGTTGACCTTCGCCAGCACCGGTGCCGGCGCTTCGAGCCAGCCCACGCGAATGCCCGGCGAGAGAATCTTGCTGAACGTGCCGAGGTACATCACGAACTCGCCACCGTCGAGCTCGCGCAACGTGGGCAGCGGCTCACCGCTGTAGCGAAGCATGCCGTACGGGTTGTCTTCGAGCACGAGCAGCTCGCGCTCCTGCGCGATTTCGACCAGCCGCTGCCGCCGTTCGAGCGACATCGTCACGCCGCCTGGGTTCTGGAAGGTCGGGATCGTGTAGATGAACTTCGGAGTGATGCCCTCGCGGTCGAGCCGCGCCAGCGTTTCCTCGAGCACGTCGATCTTCATGCCGTTCTCGTCGAAGTCGATCTGCACGACGTTGGCCTGGAAGCTCGAGAAGCTCGGAACGGCGCCGGGGTAAGTGGGCGCCTCGGCGATGATCGTGTCGCCTGGGTCGACCAGCGTGCGCGTGACGAGGTCGATCACCTGCTGGCCGCCGGTCGTGACGACGACGTCGTCGGGATCGGCTGTGATGCCTTCCTCGGCCATCACCTCGACGATGCAGTCCTTCATGATCCCCAGCCCTTCGGTGGGGCCGTACTGCAGCAGCTCGGCGCTGGAGGTACGCGCCATCTGGCTCATCACGCTCTCGAGCAGCTCAGGCGGAAAGCTCTTGGTGTCTGGCAGCCCGCCCGCCAGGCTGATCACCTCGGGCCGGTCGGTGATCGACATCATGTCGCGCATCGCGCTGCTCTTGACGACGTGCGCGCGCTCGGCGAAGAGGCGCGAGTAGCGCTCGATGTCGTGTCGGCTGTTGCGCGGTCGTGACATGTGGAAGGCGGCGCGGTCCAACCGGTCGCGGCCGGCGCGCTATCTGAGGATTTCGGCTCGCGCCCGCGCTGACCTGCGCGCGGCGAACTGCGATCCCCATCTTCATCTACCGTACAACCATTCCGCCGGGAATCCAAACGATGGAAACTTTCTACGACATCTGTGAAGCGGTCGGTGTGGGGGCCGCCGCGGGCTTGAGTCCGCTGGTGGCGATCGCCGCGATCGTCATCTTCGTCGCGGCCAACATCGGCGTCAATGCCGCCAATACCGACGTCAGCTTCGTCGAGGGTGTCGCCTTCGTGGCGATAGCGGCGGTAGTGCTGGTGCAGTCGTTTATCGCCATCTTCACGCCGGGTGGCGTCAAGGTGCGTGTCGCCGCCGACCGGCCGCGCGTTGCCTGGGTACACACCGGGCTGTCATTTGCCGTCGGCGCTCTCGGCGGCGCGGTCGTCTTCAATGCCGAGGGCCACTCGTTGATCCTCGGCGCGCTGCTGGGCGCGGCGCCGGCGGCGCTGGTCGCGATTGCCGCGTCGAAGCTGCTTGGCGGGGTGGTCCGCAGGCTCGACACCCGCGCGGCGCAGGCCGCGGTGAAGCAGAAAGACTCCGCCGCGATCAAAGCGGAAAGTGCCGACGCTCGCACCTCGGCGCGGATCCTCGCGATCGGAGTCGATCTTGCCACGATTGCGGTCGCAGTGCTCGCGCTCGTGACCCCTCCGCTGGCACTGATCCTGCCGCTGCTGGCGATCCTGCTGATCGCCGGCTCGCGCCGGCGCGAGGCCAAAAAGCACGAAGGCCTGCGCGTCCTGCGCTGATCGCGGCCTAGATTCAGTAGGCGATGGCCCGAGCACAAGGAGTGAAGAAGCTCGTAGTCGCCGTGATCGACGGCATGAAGCCCGCCGCGCTGCAGAGCGCGATCGCGAGTGGCGGCGCGCCGACGCTCGCCCGGCTCGTGCGCGATGGATACGCGACCGGGGAGTGCATCTCGTCGTTCCCGTCGCTGACGCCGGTTGCGACCTCGACGATCACCACCGGCTCCGGGCCCGATGCGCACGGCGTGCCGTCGATGCACTGGTACAACCGCGCCGAGGAGCGCTACGTCGACTACGGGATCTCGTTTCCGTCGGCCCGCCGCTCGGGTGTGATCTCGGTGCTCAAGGATCTGATCTACCGGATCAACCAGGAGCACCTGTCGAGCAAGACACCGACTTTCTTCGAGAGTCTTGAAGAGGCTGGCGTGCGGGCGGCCTGCACCACCTACATGATCTACCGCGGGCCGCACGAGCACGAGTTCGTCGGCAGCGGCATGGGCGGCCGGCTGGCCAGCGTGACCGGCATGTCGCGCAGCGGATGGGGGCCGAGTGAACTGATCTACGGCGACATCTTCGACTCGCAGAACACACCGTGCCGCAGCAGCTTCGGTGTGCCCGGCCGGCGCGACCAGCACGCGTCGTGCGCGGCGCTCGAGCTGATCGCAAATGACGCTTACGACTTCTTGCTGCTCTCGCTGCCCGACAACGACAACTACTCGCACCGTATGGGTCCAGAGGCTCAGCCGACCTCGATCGCACACGCCGACACTCAGATCCAGAAGGTGATCGATGCGTACGGCGGCTACCGGGCGTTCATGGAAGACCACGCGATGATCGTGCTCTCGGATCACTCGCACAGCACCGTGCGCGAGGGCCTCGACCTCCTGGGAATGCTGCGCGCCGACGACTGGGGCATCCTGCAACCGCGCCAGAAGCCGCGCAAGGCAAAGGACGTGCAGCTCGCCGTCAGCCCCGCGGCACGCTTCGGCGCGGTCTACCTGCTGGAGCCCGCGCACCGGGCGCGCGAGTTGCCGCTGGTAGTGAGTGACCTGCGCAAGCACGACGAGATCGAGCACGTGCTGTGGCGAGAGAACGGGGAGGCGGCGGTCGCTTCCGGCCACGACGAGCTGCGCTTTGCGCCGGGCGATACCTACACCGACGCACGTGGCCGTGGCTGGGACGCCGAGGGCGACCTCGCGGTGCTCGGACTGCACGCGGCCGACGGCCTACTTGTGAGCGATCATTATCCCGACGCGCTGACGCGCGCCTGGCAGGCGCTTCGCACCGAGCGGCTCGGCGACGTGCTCGTCACGCCGCGGCTCGGCCGCGAGTTCTTCGACTGGGGAGGCGTGGCGCATGTCGGCGGCGGCACGCACGGCTCGCTGCACACCGACGATTCGGCGGCCCAGCTGATCGTGACGGGAACCGGCGAGTCGCGCGAGCACCAGCCCGCATGGTCGATCGCCGACGTTCACGAGCTGGTGCTCGAGCACTTCAACGTCAACTCCCCGAACGCGACGCCGGTACAGTAAGACCTTCACCTACGGCACCCGGACGCTCCGCGCCGGGCCAACCGGACCTTAAAGCGCGACGCTGAAACGCATCGCGCGCCACGGTGTTGAAACACTCCATGAGCGAACAGTTCACAGCCGAGACAGCGATCGCCGATCCCGCGATCGTCAACGAGACAGCCGCCCGTGCGCGCCTGCACCGCCGCGTGCGCCACGGCGTCAAACAACCGCACAACTGGGTTCAGCTCATCAAGTTCGGCGCCGTCGGCGCCAGCGGCTACGCCGTCAACCTTGTTGCCTACGAGGTCTCGCGCAGTGGCTTCGGCGTTCACTACATAGCCGCCGCCGTAATCGCCTTCTGCTTCGCCGTCACCAACAACTTCCTCTGGAATCGCTACTGGACCTTCAAGGCCACCGACGGCCACGCAGGCTTCCAAGCCGCCCGGTTCTTCGTCGTCAGCCTGCTCGCGCTGGCGTTCAACCTGGTCGTACTGAAGCTGCTCGTCAGCGCCGGTATGAACGAGTTCCAAGCCCAGGCGATCGCGATCGTTTGCGCGACGCCGCTGAACTTTGTGGGGAACAAGCTTTGGTCGTTTGGGCGTTGAGGTAGTTGATCGGCGCCTAGGGCCGATCACATTCAAGCTCGGTCTTCGTCAAGCGCTTCCTGCGTTGACTCACGGCTTCGCCATCGCTTGGTCGGCTGAAGGGGTGCGCCGCTGCCGGCCGAGACCCAGCCCTCGTCGACACCGGTGTTGATTTTCACCGGGCTGGGCAGTGGGCCGATCATTGCCTTTGGACGTCCGTGATCGAGCACGAGAATATGCTCGCCGTGCGCCGCCCGTTTGAGGAGTTCGATCAGGTGTTCCTTGAGTTCTCGGATGTCTACAGCAGACATGCGGTCGTTAGCCATTCTAGCTAGATATCTAGCTAACATAGGGTGATGGCCAGTTTCGGAATGCACCACGCCAAGACCAATCTGTCCGAGCTGGTGGCTCGCGCATTGTCTGGCGAAGAGATCGTGATCACGCGCCGGGGTGAGCCGGTGGTGCGGCTTGTGCCTGAACGGCCGGCCGGCGGCCTTGCCGCGCTTCGCGGAGCATGGAAGGGCCAGGTCCGAATTGCCGACGACTTCGACGAACTGCCGCCCGACTTCGCCCGCGAATTCGGAATCGATTGAGAGTCCTGCTCGATACTCACGTCGTGCTGTGGTGGCTCGCCGACGAGACGGATCGATTCAGCGAGCAGGGGTGGCGAGTGCTCGACGACCCGACAGTCGATGCCGTGGTAAGCGCCGTGACCGTCTGGGAGATCGCGATCAAACGCGGACTCGGAAAACTCGATGCTCCGGCGGACATCGTCGCCCAGCTCGACAACTCACCGGTCGAACTGCTTCCGATCACCGCACGCCACGCTGACTTGGTGTCGAAACTGCCCGACCTTCATCGCGACCCATTCGATCGACTGTTGATCGCGCAAGCGAAAATCGAACGGCTCGCCGTGGCTACGGCCGACGAGGTGTTTGGGCGCTACTCGGTCGAGGTGCTCTGGTAGTCGGAATGGCCATTGGTCGGACCCAAGCCGCAGCCTTTCCTTACTCAGCCGGCCGCCACAATCAACTGCCGAATCCCCGTCGCACGCCCATCCCGCCCCGCCTCTACCAGCACCCCCATCAAATGCTCATCCCCCGTAGCGCTGTCGAACCGTTGCGGCATGCCCGTCCGCAGCTTCGTGATGATCGCCTCCTTCACCACGCCGATCACGCCGGCGCGTGAGCCGGTCATTCCGACGTCGGTGATGTAGGCGGTTCCACCTGGCAGTACGCGGGCGTCGGCGGTCGGCACGTGCGTGTGGGTGCCGACGACGGCCGTCGGCCGTCTAGGTACCAGCCGGTTGTCACCTTCTCGCTGGTCAGCTCGGCGTGCATGTCGACGAGGATCAGGTCGCAGTCTTTCTCGATCTGGCGCAGGATGCGGTCGGCGCAGTCCCACGGGTTGCCTTCGTGGTCCAGACCGAACTGGCCGATTAGGTTGATTACGCCGAGTCGCAGGCCAACGCCGTTCTCGACGATCACGTGGCCGCGCCCGGGGTTGCTCTCGTGCTGGTTGGCGCAGCGGATGATCGGCTTGCCGCCGTCTAGGTACGAATAGATCTCGCGGTGGCGATACGTGTGGTTGCCCAACGTGATCGCGTCGACGCCGAGCTCGAAGATCTCGTCGGCGGTCTTCGGGTTGATGCCCATGCCGCCGGCCGCGTTCTCGCCATTGACCACGACGAAGTCGGGTTCGTGCTCGTCGCGCAGTTGCGGCAGCACGGTCGCCAGGGTGCGGCGTCCGGGTTCTGCCACGACGTCGCCGATGAAGAGAATCTTCGGCATCGCGGCCAGTCTACGGCTCGTGGCGCGGGACTCCGCGATTAAGCTGGCCAGCATGCCAGTGCTGGAAGGCCGCGAGCTAGTCAGAACGTATGGCGACCTGACCGCGCTGGCCGGGGCAACGTTTGCGGTCGAGGCCGGCGAGGTCGTCGCCGTTGCCGGGCCCAATGGCTCGGGCAAGACGACGCTTCTCTCGATCCTCGCCGGCGTGCAGTCGCCCGATGGTGGCGAGATCGACATGCACGGCTCGCGCCTCGGCTGGGTACCGCAGCGCGCCGCCGTCTACGGCAAGTTGACGGTGCGCGAGAACTTGAAGCTCTTCGCCCGGCTCGAAGGCGTCGGCGATCCAGCCGCGGCGGCCGACGCAATGCTCGGACGCATCGCGCTGGCCGATCGAGCCGACACGCGCGCCGAGGAACTCTCGGGTGGAATGCGCCAGCGCCTGAGCATCGGCGTCGGCCTGATCAGCGACCCCACGATTCTGCTGCTCGACGAGCCGACGGCCGCACTCGACCCGTTGCAGCGCGAGCGGCTTTGGGAGCTGCTGACCTCGCTCGCCGAGCATGGCATCACGATCCTCTTCAGCACCCATGCCGCCAACGAGGTCGAGGCACACGCCACGCGCGTGCTGCTGCTCGACGCCGGCACGCTCGTCTACGACGGTGCGCCGATGAGTCTCGGCCACGTACCGGGCCGGCACTTCGAGGCGGCTTTCGTCGACTTCATCCGAACGCGCCGCGACGAGGACCTATGAAGCTGCGCTTCCTACTCGCCAAGGACCTGCTGCTGCTGCGTCGCACGCCGTCGATCGCGATCCTGCTCGCGCTCTATCCCGCTCTGGTCGCGGTTCTGATCGGCCTGGCCGTCGGCCGCCCGCCCGCCAAGCCGCGCGTGGCGATCGTCAACCAGGTGCCCGCCGACGAGCGGATCCTCGACGTCGGCGGCAAGAAGTTCGATCTCGACAAGCTGATCGAGTCGCTCTACAAGAACGTCGATGCCGTCGACGTGAAGGACCGCGCGGCCGCCGTCGAGCAGGTACAAAGCGGTGACGCGGTCGCGGCGGTCGTGATCCCGAAGGACATCGTCGACCAGCTCGAATCGCCTCTGGCCCAGGGCAAGATCGAAGCGATCTTCGACGCCTCCGACCCCGTGCGCAAGAGCTACGTGGAGACGACGATCAAGGGACTGCTCGTCGACACCAACGCCGAGCTGACACGCCGCTTCAGCGGGGTCGCGCTCGACTACATGGACTTGATCGTCGATGGCGGTTCGATCCGCATCGGCGGCCGCACGGTCGAGCTGATGGGATTGGAGGGCGGCGAGAAGCTGCTGCCGAAGATCTTGCCTTACATACCCGCCCAGCAGCGCGCCGAGGTGGCGAAGCTCGCCGAGTCGTTCCGCCTCGCGCGCGTCGGTTCGCAGTACAGCGACGAGTTGCTCAATCGCGTCGGCGAGCCGATCAAGCTGACGGAGAAACCGATCGGCACCAGCTCGTCGCTGCCGTCGCTGGCGGTGGCCGTGGCGGTGTGCGTGAGCGCGATGTTCGTGGCGCTGCTGCTGGGCGCCGGCATGCTCGCCTACGAGCAGGAGGATCAGATGCTGCAGCGGTTGCTGCGCGGGCTCGTAAAACGCCGCACGATCGTCAACGAGAAGATCCTGCTCGCGGGGTTGTGCGCGCTGGTCGTAGGCACGGTGATGGTGGTCGCCTTCGGCTTCTTCATCGACATCCGCTGGCAGCGTGCCTGGGCGTGGTGGCCGGCGGTCATCGGCGCGTCGGTCGCTTTCGGAGCGGCCGGCGTGGCGATCGGCGCGGTCAGCGGCGACGTGCGCGCGGCTTCGCTGGCCTCGTTCATGCTCGGTCTACCGCTGGCCGCCGCGGCGCTGGTACCCGAGGGTGCGATCGCCGACAGCATGTACTCGCTACTGCAGGCGATCAACTCGCTGTTTCCGTTCAAGCCGGCACTCGAACTTGTTCGCGCGGGCCTGACGCCCGGCCGCGACGCGCTGGTGCCATCGCTGCACCTACTCGTGCTGATCTTCGCCTACGGACTGCTTGCGAACTTTGCCGTCAAGCGGCGTGCGGGGGCGTGAGGCGCGGCAACTCCACCGGGCGCACCCACAGCTCCACGCCGACGCCTTTCTCGTAGCTCATCCCTGGGGGTTGACGTACCGGCAGCGGGTGTGCGACCAGGCCGCCCGCCTTCAGCCGTTCGTGTTGCGTATAGGTGCAGTTCAGGCACACGACCATGTCGGGCAGCATTCCCGCGCGCTCGTAGCGGGAGCTTTCGTTGGTCACGATCACGTCACGAAATCGCACACCGTGTTCGCGGCCCAGCAGGAAGAACGGGTACTCCCAGTCGTCGATGCCCCCGGCTATGCCTACCTCGTCGAAGCGCCCCCGTTCGGCGAAATCGACGACCGCCTCGTACTGGGCCTCGAGCGATGGCCGCTGCTGGAAGTACTGAGTCGTGCGCGGTGTGGTGAGGATCGAGTCGTCACCGGCGAACGGGCGCATCACGTTGTGCGCCAGAAGGATCGGTGTCAGCGCGCCGGCGACGATCAGCAGTCCGAGGCGCAGCTTCGATGAGCGCAACTCGTCGAGCGCGACCGCAGCCAGCGGCACAGCGGCGATCAGTATCGGCAGGTGTAGGCGAGCGTGCCAGGTCTGCCACTTCAGCGCCGTGGCGAACAGCAGTGCCTGTGCGACCAGCATCAGCGCCCAAGCCCGGCGTTCCCGCGCCCGGCCGGGCAGCAGCGCCAGCACCACGGCCCAGATTCCGAGCAGGAACAGCACAGTGCTCGCCGCATGGCTCTCGTGTGGCCCGCTCCGGCCGACCTCGAACGGACGGTCGCCGAAGGTCGTGGCAGGGTCGTCGGGATCGATGCCCACCGCGTCGAGGGCACCGCGCACGGCATCGGTCGGCAGCTCGTTGACGCGCTCGCTTGGGGTGCCCAGGTAGATCGCCGCGTTTCTTATGAGGTTTGACAAGAGGACGGCCGGCGCTACCCGGTCGTTGTCGTAGTCGATCGCCGTGCTGCTGCCGGTGGCAAACGGAGTGTCGTAGGTCTCGTGGTTGCGCAGCCACGGCCCGCCGTTGATCAGCAGCGTCACCAGCGCCGCGCAGATCGCGGCAGTCGCCGCACGTCGCCAGCCGGCGCCGCGCCAGGCCGACCAGGCCAGCAATGCCGCAACCGGCGCGCCGATCAGCAGCGCGGTGCCCTTCGTCATCACCGCCAGGCCCAGTGCCACGGCGCCCACGAATGCCCGCGTGCCCGCAAGTTCGCCGCCCCGCCATGCCGAAAGCGCCAGCGTTGCCGCGAGCACCAGCCACAGCGTCTCCACCATGTCGTTCTGCGTACTCGAAGCCTGCATCAGCGCCATCGGCGCCGTCGCCGCCAGGAACGCGCCGATCACCTGGCCACGTCGCCCGCACCCCAGCCGCGCCGCGGCCAGCGAGACAACCGGCACGGTCAGCAGGTAGGCCGCCCACTGCACCAGCGCCGCCAGCCGGTCGCCTCCGGCCACCGCCTGCAACTGCGCGATCAGGTACTCGGCGCCGGGCGGGTGGTAGAGCTGTGGCTCGACGTGCGTGGCGTAGTGGGCGACGCCGCCGAGTTGCAGCCACACGTCGACGCGTGCCAGGTGATAGGTCATCGAGTCCCACGTGTTTGGGGCCGCGACGAGCGCTACCGCGGCCGTCACCAATACGCAGATCGCGATCGTCGCGAGCATCGCCTGCTCGCAGCGCAGCAGTCCGCGCAGCGCCTCGCGCAGTCGCGCCAGATCGGTGCGTAGCTGCTTGCTTCGGCGTATCACCACGATCGCGCCCCACACCGCCAGCGGCACCCAGACCAGCAGCAGCCAACCGCGCGTCAGGTGTCCGCCCCGAGCGGCCGCTGGATCGTGGCCCGCACCAAGCGACAGCAACTCGATCACAACGACCGAGAACACCGCCCATGCGACCGCGCTCCAGCCCAGCGCCTCCCGCCATTCCAGCCCGAAACGCCCATGCCGGTCGCGCAACAGCAGCCAGACCGCCGCGAAGGGAAGCGTGAACACGACGATCGCGACCGGCGGCCAAAGACTCACGAAGCCGATCGTATTCCCCAGGCCCTGTACCTTTCAGAGCATGGCCTTTCCAGCCACCCGCATGCGGCGACTGCGCGGATCGCGCGGTGTCCGCGACCTCGTGCGCGAGACTGAGCTGTCGGCCCGCCACCTGATCCAGCCGCTGTTCGTGCTGCCCGGCGACTCGCGCAGTGAACCCGTTGAGTCGATGCCCGGCGTCAGCCGCATGACCGTCGACCTCGCCGTCGAGGAGGCGAAGGCGCTATTCGAACTGGGCGTGCCGTCCGTGCTGCTCTTCGGGTTGCCCGACGACAAGGATGCCGAGGGCAGCGGCGCGTGGGATCCCGATGGAGCCGTGCAACAGGCAGTCGCCGCAATCAAGACGGCGGTGCCCGAGATGACCGTCGTCACCGACGTCTGCCTCTGTGCCTACACCGACCACGGCCATTGCGGCGTGATCGGTCGCAACGGTGAGGTCGACAACGACGAGACGCTCGAGTTGCTGGCACGCGTGGCGATCTCACACGCAGCGGCCGGCGCCGACGCCGTTGCGCCGAGCGACATGATGGACGGGCGCATCGGCGCCCTGCGCCAGGCTCTCGACGAGGACGACTTCACCACCACGGCGATCGTGGCCTACTCCGCCAAGTACGCCAGCGCCTTTTACGGGCCGTTTCGCGACGCCGCTGAG
>JACRKX010000040.1 GCA_016219715.1 Actinomycetota bacterium
GCCGAGCGCTACGGCCTGATCTCCGAGATCGCCGCCGAACTGCGCAACGAGCCGCCGGGCAGTGCCCGGCACTTGACGCTGCGCGAGTGGCTCGACCCTCGCTGACCGTTGCCACCGCTGCCCGGCCGGGCAGCGGCACGACTCAGCCGGCGACCTCGTCGGTGCGCTTGCGCAGGTTGACGAAGTAGTCGAGACCGGTAAGCACGGTCACGCCGACCATCGCCCAGACCATGGCGCTGACCCAATCGGCCGGAGCAAACAGCATCACCACGAGCACGGTGAACGACTGGAAGACGGTCTTGACCTTGCCGTACATACTGGCGCTGATCACCGTGCCGTCCTCGGCCACGAAGGCACGCAGCGCTGTGACCGCGAACTCGCGCCCCAGCACGATGCCGGTCGCCCACCAACTCAGGTCGCCGAGCGCCGAGAGCGTGATCAGCGTGGTCGCGATCAGCAGCTTGTCGGCGATCGGATCCATCACCTTTCCGAAGGTGGTGATCAGGTTGCGCGAGCGGGCTAGGTAGCCATCGAACCAGTCGGTCGCCGCGGCGATCGCGAAGGCCCACGCCGCGATCACATCGCCGGAGTCGGTTTCCTGCAGCAATGCGATCAGCACAATCGGCACCAGTGCGATCCGAACCAGCGTCAGCACGTTCGGCAGATTCATCTGCTCGCTCATCGGCGCGATCATATGCGTGCGACCGGCCCCGTCATCTGACAGACTGCGCCACATGGCAAGTGGAGTGATCGAGAAGATCTTTGCGGCCGGCTACGACCGGTTCATGTCGGGCACCGAGCGGGCCGGGCTTCACGAACGGCGCGGAGCACTGCTTGCCGGGGCTACCGGCGACGTGCTCGAGATTGGCGCGGGCACCGGCGCCAACGCCGACTTCTACCGCGATGACTGGGCCAGCCTCACGCTGATCGAGCCTTCCGGGCCGATGGCGAAGCGGCTGCGCACGAAGCTCGCCGCCAAGGGCCAGAGCCCTAAGGTGATCGAGGCCGGCGCCGAGCGACTCCCGCTGCCCGACGCGTCGGTCGACACCGTCATCAGCACGCTCGTGCTCTGCACCGTCGGCGACCTCGACGCCTCGCTCGCCGAGCTGCGGCGCGTGCTGCGCCCTGGCGGGCGGTTGCTGTTTCTTGAACACGTGCGCAACGAAAACGAGAAGAGCGCCCGCTGGCAGGATCGCCTGCACAAGCCCTGGAAGGTCTTCGGCAACGGCTGCAACTGCAACCGTGCCACGGCCGCCGCGATCGAGCACGCCGGCTTCGAGATCGAAGTGCTCGACCACGACTCGTTGCCCAAGGCGCCGCCCGTCGTGCGGCCGATGATCACCGGCGTGGCGCTGAAGCCCGCCTGACTTCCGAACTACGCCATTGGGCAAGGAACGGCTGAAGAGCCCGCGCGCCCGCCTGTTCGTGGCGCTCGAACTGCCTCGCGAGGCGCACACCTCGCTACATGAGTGGCAGCACGACCTCGACGGCCGCTGCCCAGGCGACCTGCGGCTTGTGCCCGACACGGCGCTGCACGTGACGCTCGCGTTCCTCGGCTACCGCGCCGAGCGCGACATCCCGGCGATCGCGGAGGTGCTCAAACGCAGCGTGCCCGAAGGCACAGAGCTGGCGCTGCGATTCCTCGAACTGCTGCAAGTCAAGCCGGCGGGCCGTCCCAAGCTCTACGCGGCGGCACTCGACGAATCCCCTGAGCTGATCGGACTGCGCGCCACGCTCGCGGCCGCGCTGAGCGACGCCGATCTGTTCGAGGACGAGCGCCGCACGTTCTGGCCACACGTCACGCTGGCGCGTGTAAAGCGCGCGGCGGCCCACCACCGCGCCCCCAATCCAGCGCCTGGCGCACCGGCGTCGCTGACGACTCATCCGCATCGCGCAACGGCAGTCACGCTGTTTCGCTCGCATCTCGAGCCGTCCGGCGCGCGCTACGAACCGCTCGAACGGATTGCGCTCTAGCGCAGCAGGCTGACGCGGAACGCCTTCGGCGCGGCGCGATTGCCCGAGGCGTCGGAGACCTTCACCGACACGAACACACCGACGCGGCGTCGCTGCTCGAGCGCGGCGCGCACACGCCGCAGCGTGTCGCCCTTGAAACGGAGCTTGATCGTGCGCGATTGCCCGGCGTCGCTCTTGTACGAACGCTTCAGCGCCTTCGCACCCCGCACGTTCGGTCGCGCGCGTACGGCGATCGTGCAGCGCTCGCCGCAGATCACTTCGAGCCGGACGATTCCGCTCCAGCCGTCGCGCTGCTTGCGCGGGCTGACGACGTGCAGCACCGGCGGGACTGTGTCCAGTACAGACGGGATCTCAGGAGCCGGCGTGGTGCCGTCACTGGGCGGATTGTCGACGGGTGGATTGCCGCTGTCGCCAGGCGGCGGATCCGGTGTCGCCGGCCAACCCGGCGGGGGCGGGTTCGCCGCGGCAAGCAGGGAGGTGTTCGCGTTCAGACGTCCGCCGAAACCGATCTTGCCGGCCAGCGTGTTCTTGGCGTCGACGTTTGTGACCAGCAACGTCTTGACCTGCGATGACTCCAGCGTTGGATACGCCGACCAGATCAGCGAGGCCGCTCCGGCCACGTAAGGCGAGGCCATCGAGGTGCCGTCGAAGTAGTCGTAGTCGTCGACCCCACCGGCCGCGGGATCGATCTGGTCGGGAATCGTGCTGAGGATCGCCTTGCCGGGTGCGGCGATGTCGACCGACGGATGGCCATAGTCGCTGAAGCTCGCCAGACCGTCGTTGTAGTCGCTGGCGGCGACGCAGATGATGTTCGGCGCGGTGATGTCACACGGGTAGATGCGCGACGAGCCGCCGAGCTCATGGTTGGTGCCGTGATTTCCGGCGGCGACTACGAACAGTGTCTGCGGGTTGGCCGTGATGATCGCCTCCATGCCCGGCGAGCTGGTGGTTCCGCCGAAGCTGGCGTTGACCACTCGCGCGCCGTGGTCGACGGCGTAGCTGAAGGCCTCCTCGATCGCGCCGAACGGGAACAGGCCATTTGCGTCGCCGGCTCGCAGCGGCATGATCTTCGCCTGGGGGTTCACGCCGACCACGCCGGCAAGGTTGCCGGCGCCGGCGGCTATGCCGGCGACATGCGTTCCGTGACCGTCCTCGTCGGCTGGGTCATTGTCTGGAATCCAAAGGTCGTCGAGCGGCAGCTCCGGTGTGCCGTTGTCGTCGAGGTGACCGATGAAGTCCCAGCCACGCACGTCGTCGACGTAACTGCGGGGTGTGGCGCCGGCGATTCCGTCGGAGCCAGTGCCCAGATACGGATCGTCGTCGACTCCGCCAACACCGCCGGCCTCGGCGCTGTTGGACCAGATGTTGGCCACGAGATCCTCGTGGTTGTAGGCCACGCCGGTGTCGACGACGGCGATCGGCTCGCTGCCGCCTGCGCACGACGTCCATGCCTCCGCCC
>JACRKX010000041.1 GCA_016219715.1 Actinomycetota bacterium
GATCGCGCGCGGGTCGGCCGGCGGGCTCTCGCGCAGCAGCAGCTCGATCAGCTCGACGCGGTGCAGGTCGAGCTCGCCGGCGCGCGCGGCCTGTTCGAGCGCGTAGCCCTCGGCGGAGTCGGCCGAGAGTTCGTCGATGTACGCGAAGACCGACTCGGCCAACAGGTTGAGCGTTTCGGGCGCGAGGCCGGCCCGCACGCCGGCCTCGCCGAGATGGCGCCAAGCTACCTGCGCGCCGATCCGGTACGCGGCAAGCAGCGCGCCGATCGAGCGCCCGGCGCGCAGCTCGCCACGCCCAAGTGCCATATAGAGCCGGCGGCCATCTTCGGGAACGGAATTGCCGGTGCGGATCATCTCGGCGAACTGGCGCAGCGCCTGGTCTACGCCCGTGCGCACCGCGTCGCCGAACTCGCCTTCGAACGGCCGGGTATACGCCGGAATCTCGCGGCCGATCGTCTGCACGATCTCGTTGCTGACGTTTTCGTGCAGCGGTTGCACAACCGCGTGCGCCTCTGGTGGCAGTTTCAGCCACGGCCGCGCGCCGCGCACTCCGGGAGGATCGCCGCCGGCCGGATCGCCGGAAGGGTTATCTGTGTCAGCCGTCACGGTGCCTCGACAAACTTATCAAAATCCAATAAAAAATGACGCAATATTGTGATCTGGCGTTGTAGGAACTCGCGGTCTTATTACCTAAAGTCACATCTATGAGCAAACTTGAACGCCGTATCACCATCGCAGCAGTCGTAATCCCCTTCATCGGCTTCGTCGCCGCCATCGTCTTGCTGTGGGGAGAGGGCGTGACCGCGCTCGACCTCGGCATCCTCGCCCTGATGTACTTCATCTCCGGCATGGGCATCACGACCGGCTATCACCGGCTGCTGACGCACCGCTCATTCGAGACCAAGCCATGGATTCGCGCCGCGTTCGCGATCGCCGGCAGCATGTCGGTGCAAGGCGCGCCGATCCACTGGGTCGCCGACCACCGCAAGCACCACGACTTCTCCGACGAGCCGGGCGACCCGCACAGTCCTCACACGCACGGCAAGCCGGGCTGGCGCGGTGTGATCGCTGGCTGGTGGCATTCGCACATGGGCTGGCTCTTCAGCCGCGACGACCGTGCCTCGGCCAGCCGCTACGCCCGAGACCTCAAGAACGACCCCACGATCACCTGGGTCGACAAGCACTTCTTCAGCTGGGTGCTGCTCGGGCTGGCGATTCCGTTCACGCTTGGCCTTGCTATCGGCGGCTCGCTTTACGCCGGCTTCACGGCTTTCCTCTGGGGCGGCCTGGCGCGCATCTTCATGCAGCACCACGCCACCTGGAGTGTCAACTCGATCTGCCACATGTACGGCAAGCAGCCGTTCGAGATCGAAGATCAGAGCCGCAACAACTGGGCCGTCGCGATGGTCGCTCTCGGCGAGGGCTGGCACCACAACCACCACGCCTTCCCGACCTCGGCCAAGCACGGGCTGCTGCGCGGCCAGCTCGACCCCAGCTACATGATGATCAAGAGCCTCGAGGCAGTCGGCCTCGCATGGAACGTGCGCACTCCCAGCGACGATGCGATGCAGAAGAAGCTGCGCACGCCCGGCTCGGAGCGCCCGTTCGAGAACTCGCCCTCGGATTCACCCGCCTTTCTCGCGCCGGATCCCTCCCCGACGACCGCCGTCGGCGCGGGCGCGGCCATCGCCGCGTCACCGCTGGCGGACGCCGCCCAAGACGATGCCTTCGACGGTTCCCAAACCGCCGAACGCGACGCCCTGGGAGTGAGCTGAATCTCGGCACACGCAACGGTCGTCACACGGCGGCGGCTTCTGGTGGGGCCGCCGCCGTTTTTTCTTCCCGGGCTATAGGCTGCGTTCGATGATCTCCGGACCGCTCAGCGACACAGTCGCGCTCGTCACCGGCGCCAGCAGCGGCATCGGCGAGGCCACCGCCCGCCGCTTCGCCGCCGAAGGCGCGGCCGTCGCGCTGCTGGCCCGTCGCCGAGACCGCATCGATGCGATCGCGGCGGAGATTCACGAGGCCGGTGGCCGCGCGCTGTCGATTGAGTGCGACGTCACCGACCAGGCGCAGGCCGAGACCTCAGTTCACCAGGTCGTCGACCAGCTCGGTCGTCTCGACACGGTCTTCAACAACGCCGGCGTGATGTTGCTGGGCGCCATCCAGGACGCCCCGACCAGCGAGTGGGACAGGATGATCGACACCAACGTCAAGGGCCTGCTCTACGTGGCGCACGCGGCGTTGCCTTACCTGCTGGCGGCGCCCGGCGACTCGCCGCGCGGCGTCGCCGACATCGTCAGCACCAGTTCGGTCGCCGGTCGCACCGTGCGCCGGGGCGTCGGCGTGTACAACATGACCAAGTGGGGCGTCAACGCGTTCTGCGAGTCGCTTCGCCAGGAGGTCACCCAGCGCCACGTGCGTGTTTCGCTGATCGAGCCGGGGGCCGTGGCCACCGAGTTGACCGACCACCTGCGGCCGGAGATCCGCGAGTTGGCCAGGCAGCGTCTGGCGAAGATGGAGCTGCTGCAGCCCGAGGACGTCGCCGACGCCGTCGCCTACATCGTCACACGGCCGCGGCACATAGCGATCAACGAGTTGTTGATCCGGCCGACCGAACAGCGCGACTGATCGCGGCGATCAGTCGAGCGAGGCGTCGAGCAGATCGCGGAAGCGCAGCGCTCGCTGATCGTGCTCGCCGACCAGCCGCAGCAGTGCGGTCTCGGCGACGCCGCGATCGAACGAGTCGGCGCCGACGAGCATCTGCTCGATGTCGATCCAGTCCTTCGGGCGGTCGAAGACCGCTTTACAGACCGCTAAGTGCTCGGGCGAGAGGATGTCGATCGTGCCGTCGGCGAACGGCACCCGGCGTCGCGAGTCGCGCATCTCGTCGTGGATGCGGTCGTATGACAGGAAGAGATCGACCGGCGTGCGGCCCCAGGCGAGCCGGCACTGGCCGTCGCGCTCGAGCTTGGCGACGTCGGTCGACACGTCGACTCCGGCCGGCTCTAGGGCTTCGGCGACTCGCGCGAAACTGCCGGTGGGGAGGAATACGTTGAGGTCGATGTCGATGGTGGCCCGCGGCTCGGCGTAGTAGGCCAGTGCCAGGGCGCCGCCGAAGGCGTGGTCGATGCGTGCCGACTTGAGCGTGGTGTGTAGCGTGGTGACCTTCTGTGGCAGCGAGAGCTCGGTCACGGCGAGAGTGCTTCGAGCCGGGGAAATCGCTTGCGGCGCGGGCGGCTGGGGGCCGGCAGGGCATCGGCTAGCAGCAGCAGGTCGACGAGTGCGGCGGCCCGGTCGGCGACCGTGGAGCCGGCCCATTCGGCGGCCGATTGCTGGGCGGGAGTTGGCCGGGTCTCGCCGGCGAAGGTTGCGAGCCGCTCTTCGAGTAGCCGGCCGATTACGCCGCGCGGGCGCCGGCCGTGGGCGAGCTCGTCGAGCAGTTCGCGGGCCGCGCGGTCGGCCTGCGACAACGCGACCGGCGCGCCGGCACGCCGGGCGGCATGCTCGATCTGCTCGGCCGTGAGAGGGGCGGTGGATCGTGAGAGAGCCCGCTCGATCGCATCGCTGGTGAGCGTGCTGAAGGTCGCGAGCGTCTTGCTGCGCGGGCCGTCGGCGGTGTGCACCGACTGGCGCAACTCCCACGATTCGCCTCTGCCCTTCACGACGTAGGCCATAGTGGTAATAATACACACTATTTCCGCAATCGGCGACGTGGCTGCTTCGTTGCCGTAGGATCGCCGCATGTCACGGGTGCCACCGGTCGACCCGAACGCCAAGCAGGGGCCCTTGCAACGTGGCGCTCGCGCCTTTACGCGCACGCGTTTTGGCACGTGGTTCGCCCGGGTGTTCGTCGCGCCGGTTGAGCCGCACGTGATCAAGGCGACGCGTGGAAAGGTCGTGATCGGCTTCGGCTTTCCGACGCTCAACCTCACCACGCGCGGCCGCAAGAGCGGCAAGCCGCGTACGACCACGCTCGTCTACTTCACGCAGGGCGACGACGTCGTGCTGATCGCCAGCAGCTTCGGGCGCGACGCCCACCCGGCCTGGTATCTGAACCTCAAATCCGAACCGCACTGCGAGCTGCTCTCGCGCGGCCATGGCGGCCGTTACGTCGCTCGCGAGGCAGGCCAGGCAGAACGCGAGCGGCTCTTCGAGCTGGCCAAGCACGTCTACGCCGGCTATCAGAACTACGCCGAGAAGACCGACCGCCGGATACCGGTGATGGTCCTCTCGCCTAGCGAGCATTCGCCCGCGGCCTGATTGAATCTCGCGCATCGTGTCTGCGCCCGCGATCCGGCTCAAGCAAGTGGTCAAGACCTTCGGCCCGATCACGGCCGTCGACGGTCTCGATCTCGAGGTGCCAACGGGCATCTGTCTCGGCCTGCTCGGTCCCAACGGCGCCGGCAAGTCGACGACGATGCGGTTGTTGACGGGACAGGCGATCGCCGACAGCGGATCGATCGACGTACTCGGCCACTCGCTGCCGTCAGACGGCAAGCGCGCGCGAGCCGAGATGGGCGTCGTTCCGCAGCTAGACAACCTCGATGTCGACGTGACCGTCGAGGAAAACCTGGCCGTATTCGCGCGGCTCTACCGCGTCGCCGACGTGCCCGACGCTGTCGACCGTGCGCTCGAGCTGGCAAGGCTGACCGATCGTCGTCGCGACCGCGTAGACGAGCTGTCTGGCGGTATGCGCCGCCGGCTGCTGCTGGCGCGCGGCCTGGTGCACGAGCCGCGCCTCGTGCTGCTCGACGAGCCGACCGTAGGTCTCGACCCGCAGATCCGCACGCAACTCTGGTCGTTGATCGACGAGCTGCGCGGCCAGGGCGTGACGATCCTGATGTCGACCCACTACATCGAGGAGGCCGAGCGGCTGGCAGATGAGGTCGCCGTGATGACGGCCGGCTCGATCATCGCGCGCGGTCGCCCGGCCGACCTGGTGCTCGAGCACGCCGGACGTGAGACGGCCGAAATCTACGCTGCACCGGCGGCCCTGGCCGAGCACCGCGAGCGCGCCGAAGCCGCCGGCCTGCGCGTGCGCCCGGCCGGCCCGGCGATCGCCGTGATGGGTGCTGAGCGCGCGACCGATGGCCTGATCCCCGAGAGTGCGGTACGCCGCGCCGCTTCGCTGGAGGACGTCTTCGTACTGCTGACCGGAGAGGAGGCCGAGTGAGCGAGGCCGAGCAGACAGCCGTTGCCGAGCCCCAGCGCATCCACGTGCGCCGGCTCGACCCGGCGGCGATCGGTGCGGTGATGAGCCGCGAGGTCGCCAACTTCAAGACCTTCTGGAAGGGCACGACCTTCAGCAGCGTGCTCGAACCGATCGTGTACCTGCTGGCCTTCGGTCTGGGCCTCGGCGCGACGATCGTCGGCGATGTCGGCGGGGTGCCCTATGTGCAGTTCGTCGGCACCGGCATGGTCGCGACCGCGGTGATCTTCAGCAGCGTGCTGCCGGCGATGTTCGGAACGTTCGTCAAGCACCATTTCCAGCGAACTTATGACGCGATCCTCGCCACGCCCGTCGACGTCGAGGAGCTGGTCACGGCCGAGATGCTCTGGATCGGCCTGCGCGCCGGCTTCTACGGTTCGGCGCCGCTGCTCGTCACGATCGGCTTCGGGCTAGATCCCGCTTGGGGCATGTTGCTGGTGCCGGTTTTCGCCTTCGTAACGGCCTGCGGATTCGCCGCGTTCGGCATCACCGTCGCGGCCTCGGCCGAGAAGATCGACCAGTTCAATTACGTCACGACGCTTGCGGTCACGCCGCTGTTTCTCGTGGCCGGCACGTTCTTCCCGATCGACGGGCTGCCAGAAGGTCTTCAGACGCTGGCCAACCTCAACCCGCTGTACCACCTCGTCGAGCTGGTGCGTGGCGGCGCGTTTGGCTTCGAGACGGTCGACATCTTCCACTTCGGTTTCCTGCTGGTGATGGCGCTTGGCATGTGGCGGCTGGCGATCTCGCGTATGCAGAAGCGCTTGATCGACTAGCCGGTCTCCGATCGTCACACCGTCCCTTGCGGGGAACCCGGGGTATGCGCGGCGAGATCAGAGGCCGAGTTCGCGCACGCCGTCCTCGTCCCAGCCAAGGTGGTGGGCGAGTTCGTGGCGAACCGTGCGCTGTACCTGCGCGCGCAGCAGTTCGACGTTGTGTCCGAAGTCGCGTTCGAGCGTGTCCTGAAAGATCAGGATGCGGTCGGCCCAGTTGTCACGGGCGATCGTGTCGCCCTCGTAGAGACCGTACGCGCGGCGTTCGACACCCCCGTCGGAGACGACCACGGGGATCTCGCCGAGTGCGGCGCGGAACTCATCGGGCAACTCGTCGATCGCCTCAGCTACGAGATGCTCGAACGGCGTCTGCGGGCGTCCCTCGCGTTTCGCCGCTTCGCGCGCAAGCATCTCGCTGCGCTTGGCGGTCAGCTCGAAGTTCTCGATTCGCTGAACGAAGACGCGTTGACGCAACTTGTAGTGGCGCCAGGCAAGGCTGATGCGGTCGCGAAATCTCACGCCGCAGATTCTGCCGGCTGACGCGCATCGGCGTTTCGGTCATGGCCGCCGTGGCGGTCCTTGCCGCAGGTTGCGGCGGAGGCGGCATCGAGTCTCCTGCCACCCCGCGAGACGGCAAGACGGTCTTCACCGAGTACTGCGGTGCCTGCCACACGCTGTCGGCCGCTGGCGCCGACGGCGGCGCCGGCCCGAACCTCGACGACCTGAAACCCGAGCGTGAAACCGTGGCCGCCCAGGTTCGCGACGGCGGCGGTGGCATGCCCGCGTTCTCGAACAAGCTGTCTGCCGCCGAGATCGATGCCGTTGCGGACTTCGTCGCCAGCACCACCCGATAACCAACCATTCATTCCGCCCGTCCCTTCGCAATGCACTTTCGTGCGCAAGGCTGCGGGTGAATTCCACCCCTCAATGCAACGCTCCCCGCAAACAAGCGAAAGGAGCAGCAGGTGGCACGCAGGCGAATCGTCTTCCACCCGGATTCGATCAACGATATGTGGCGACTCTGGAAGGCCGGAGGAACTTTCACC
>JACRKX010000125.1 GCA_016219715.1 Actinomycetota bacterium
GGCAGAAGCCGGCGTCAAGGTCACGGCGATCTCCGATTACACCGGATCGCCCGAGATCCTCGACGGTCGCGTCAAGACGCTGCACCCGACTGTCCACGCCGGCCTGCTGGCCGTGCGCGACGACGAGCAGCACGTCGCCCAACTCAACGACCAGGGCATCGAGCCGATCGATCTCGTCTGCGTGAACCTTTATCCCTTCCAGCGCTACGCCAACCGTCGCGGCATCAGCGACGAAGAGGTGCTCGAGCAGATCGACGTCGGCGGTCCCACCATGGTGCGCGCCAGCGCAAAGAACTTCAAGTTCACCGGAATCGTCGTCAGCCCCGAGAGCTACGACGCCGTGCTCGACGAACTCAACGAGGGCAGCTGCACGCTCAGCCTCGAAACGCGTGAGTCGCTCGCCGTCGACGCCTTCAACTACACCGCCCAGTACGAGGCGGCGATCAGCCAGTGGTTCAACGAGCGCACCGGCAACGTGCCCGACCAGTTCGTGCGCGTCTACGAGAAGTCGATCGACCTGCCCTACGGCGAGAACCCGCACCAGCGCGCCGCCTACTACGCCGAGGTCGGCAGCCGCACAGACCTGCTGAGCATGGTCGGCCAGGAGCAGGGCAAGGACCTCTCGTACAACAACCTGCTCGACCTCGACAGCGGCCGCCGCCTGATCGAGGAGTTCGAGCTGCCCTGCTGCGCGATCCTCAAGCACAACAACCCGTGTGGGATCGCCGTCGGAGCCAAGCTGAACGAGGCATACGAGAAGGCCCTGGCGACCGACCCGCTTTCCGCCTTCGGCGGCATCTACGTCTTCAACCGCGAAGTCGACGGAGAGCTCGCCGAGCAGTTGATCGAGCACTTCATCGAGCTTGTCTTCGCGCCCAGCTACAGCGACGACGCGATGCGCATCCTCGGTCAGAAAGAGAACCTGCGCGTGCTCGTCAACAACGAGCGCCGCATCTGGCCGGTCAGCGACCCCGACCTCCGCGGCGTGCGCGGCGGCCTACTGCTGCAAGACCGCGACGTCGACATCGACCCGCGCGATGCGATGCAAGTCGTCACACAGGCCCACCCTTCCGAGAAGCAGTGGGGAGACATGCTGTTCGCCTGGCGTGTCTGCAAGCACGTGCGAAGCAACGCGATCGTGCTCGGTCGCGACCTCGCCACGCTGGGCATCGGCGCGGGTCAGATGAGCCGCGTCGACAGCGTCAAGCTCGCCGTCAAGAAGGCCCGCATCTCGCTCGAGGGCGCGATCATGGCCAGCGACGCCTTCTTCCCGTTCGCCGACGGCGTCGAGTACGCAATCAAAGCCGGTGTCCAGGCGATCATCCAGCCGGGCGGATCGAAGCGCGACGCCGAAGTCGTAAAGGCCTGCGACGACGCCGGTGTGGCAATGATCTTCACCGGCCGCCGGCACTTCCGGCACTAGCCGGCTACGGCGCGGGCCGCTGAGCCCGCCGACCTACGAGCGCCGGCGCGGACGCGACAGCTTCCCGCCGGACTTGCTGCTTGAAGTCTTGCCCTTCGCCTCGCCCTTGCCCTTCGAAACAGGCTTGGACTCAGGCCGCTTGCGGTCCTCGCGGGCGATGCGCTTGAGGATCTTGCCGAAGGCCTCCTCGGCCGCGATGTCCATGTTGACCTGAAATCCGGCCAGCGCGACTTCGGCCGCCAGCGGGCGCAGCGTGCGGATCGACTCGAGTACCTGCGGGAAGCTCTCAGGCGGCAGGCCGTCCTTCTCGACCGGGCGGATCACACCCTCGTCGACCATCCGAGCGAAGGCGTCGGCGATCGCACGCGAGTGGTTGTTGACCGACTTCAGCACGTCGAGCAACATCTCGATCGGGATGCCGAGCTGTACGCAAGTTACGCCGGCGCGCAGAATCGTGGGGCTGAGGATCTCGTAGCGGTCTCCGTCGAGCGGCACGACGAAGCCGAGGTCAATCGCCTTCTTGAGCAGGCGATCGTCGACTTCTTCGCCGGACTGAGCCTTGAACTCGGCGAGGCTGATCACCTCGGACTGCTCTTCGGCGAACGGCGTCAGCACAAGGCTGCGCAGGTTGCCGATGTCGTCGCCGGTCTGCTCGGCGCGTTCGACGAGCTTCTGGATGGCGGTCAGGTTGAAGCCGCCGGCCTGTAGCTGCTGAATCAGATCGAGCCGCGCCACGTGACGATCGTCGTAGTACCCGATACGACCGCGGACGTTCGGCGCCGGCAGCAGCCCGCGCGACTGGTGGGCGCGGATGTTGCGCACCGTCATACCGGTCTTGCGAGCGAGTTCGTCGATCGTCATCTCGGACGACACGGCCGATCCGTTACCCGCGGCTGCGGCCTTCGCGGCGCTTTCGGCCGACTTGTTGCTGGAAGTCTTGGTGTTCATCGGTGCTCCAATCGTACCGCTCGGATCCGGGGTTGCATGTATCATAGTTTCGTGTAACATGAACTTATGCAATGACGGCGCCCTGCCTCCGAGGCCGCGCCCTTGCGATTCCGTCCCCATTTTCAAGTTCAGAAAGACTGCGCAATGAACATGACCCCCCTCGCCGCAGCGTCTCCGTCCGCAGGTGGCGCCGCGATGGACCAGGTAATCATCGCGTCGGCCGCCGTCGGCGCCGTCTTCTCGATCCTTATCCTGATCGCCCTCGCCAACCGTGCCGGCCGCGTCAAGTGGCTCAACCGGGCCGCCGACATCGCCTCTTTCGGCACGGGGCTGCCCCGCTGGGCCGCCCTCCCGAGCGCCGTGCTCGTCGTCTCCCTGCTGTCGGCCGTCTTCGGCCTCTACTGGGACATCTCGCTGCACTTGAGCGCCGGCCGCGACGAAGGCCCGCTGGCGAACCCGTCCCACTACTTCATCCTCGTCGGGCTGCTCGGATCGTTCAGCGCCGGCGTGCTGGCATGCACGATGGTCAAACCGGGCGTGAAGCCCAGCCCATTCGCACTCAGGCTCGCCGAAGGCTGGCACGCCCCGCTCGGGGGAGTGCTGATCGCCGCCTCGGCCGCCTTCGGCCTGGTCGGCTTCCCGCTCGACGACGTCTGGCACCGCCTGTTCGGACAGGACGTCACCCTCTGGGGCCCCACCCACCTGCTGATGCTGGCCGGCGCGTCGCTGACCCTGATCGGCCAGGCGATCCTGCTGGTCGAAGGGGTTCGCGCCAACGAGGCCAGCGGCGTTGCCACTCGCATTGGACCGCGGCGCACCGCGATTGCCAACCGCATCCGCCGCGGCTGTGCGGCCGGCGGCATCCTCGTCGCGCTCTCGATCTACCAGGGCGAGTTCGACTTCGGCATCCCGCAGTTCCAGCTTGTCTTCCAGCCGATCATGCTGATGGTCGCCGCCGGCATCGCGCTCACCCTGGGCCGCGTCTGGGCCGGCAGAGGCGGCGCACTGATCGCCGTCGGGCTGTTCGTCGTCACACGTGGAGCGCTGACGCTGATCGTCAGCGGCGTCTTCGACCGGCCCGTCGCCCACTTCCCGATCTACCTCGGCTCGGCGCTGGCCGTCGAGGGGGTCGGTCTGCTGATGGCCACATCGGTTACGCGTGCGCCAATCAAGTTCGCACTCGCGGCAGGCGCCGCGATCGGCACGGTCGGACTGGCCTGGGAGTGGGCGTGGTCGCACGTCTGGATGGTCTTCCCCTGGCCCGAGGCACTCTGGCCCGAGGGCGCGATCGCCGGATTCGTCGCCGCGATCTCGGGCGCCTGCATCGGTGTTTGGATCGGCAACTCGCTGATGATGCGCCCACGCATCGCCGGCGCAGCACGCTTCGCTCCGGTGCTGGGCGCCGTCGCGATCATGGCGCTGGTCGGCTACGGACTGAACGAGCAGCGCCCGGCCGGCGGCATCACAGCCCAAGGAACGACCGAGACGGTCGAGACCGGCAAGCCCGGCCGCTGGATCACCGCGACCGCAAAACTCGACAGCAGATACTTCGAC
>JACRKX010000030.1 GCA_016219715.1 Actinomycetota bacterium
CAACGACGACCGACGACCAGCACGAGGAGACCGATATGACCATGACTCAAACCGAGCCGGAATCCGTTCGCCCACCGGTGGCCGGAGCGCTGTACGAGCTGCGTGGCGCCGCGCGCCACTACGGCGAAGGTGCCACCGCCGTCAAGGCACTCGACGGCGTTGACCTGACGATCGCGCCCGGCGAGTTCGTCGTGATCGAGGGCTCGTCGGGCTCCGGCAAGACCACGCTGCTGCAACTGCTCGGCGCGCTCGACGTGCCGACCGCCGGCACGGTGTCGTTCGGCGGGCGCGATCTGGCCGCGCTCTCCAGTGGCGAGCAAGACGAACTACGCCGCGACGCGGTCGGCTTCGTCTTTCAGCACTTCAACCTGATCCCGACGCTGACCGCCAGGCAGAACGTCGAAGTGGCGATGGTGCCGCGCGGTGTTGGCGCAGCCGACCGCGCCGCGCGTGCTGCCGAGCTGCTTGAGCGAGTCGGTCTCGGCGGCCGGCTGGATCACCTGCCTTTGCAGTTGAGCGGCGGCGAGCAACAGCGCGTCGCCATCGCCCGCGCGCTGGCCAACGACGCGGCGGTGCTGCTTGCGGACGAGCCGACTGGCAACCTCGACACGGCGACCGGCGCGGAGGTGCTCAACCTGCTGCACCGGCTGTGGACCGAACAGGGGCTCACGATCGTGCTGATCACGCACGATCCCGAGATCGCGAAACGTGCCGGCCGGCTGCTCAAGATGAGAGACGGGAAGATCGTCCAAGATCGTCTGGCCGGCTAGCTCGACGGCAGCCAGCGGGCGAGCAACTTGGACCACGGCGCGAGCGCCAGGCCAGCTACGAGCATCAGCAGCAGCAGTTGCAAGGCGATCGACCACGGAGAGGTCACACCGCCGGCGAGCAGCTTCTCGATGCTCGCCGCGGCTGCCGCCGAGGCCGAGACGTAGATCGTGTACGAGACGATGCGTCCGCTGAAGAACGCCACCGTCAGTGGCAGCAGCCGCAGGCCGGTCAGTCCGGCGGCGATGAACAGCGAGGCCGATGGCAGCGGCGAAATCGCGAAAAGCATCAGCGCGCCGAACGATGTTGCCTTGCGCTGTTCGGCGAGCGTTCGCAGCGCGTCGAGATCCTTGACGCGCCGCTCGCTGAAAAGGCTGCGCGAGTGGCGCGCGATCGTGCCCAGCACGAGGCGGCCGCTGGCGGCGCAGATTGCGCCGACTACCACCAGCACCGGGACCGGCAGGTCGTAGCGCACCGCGAAGTAGACCAGCACCGTCCACGTCGGCGGCGCGAAGGCCGGCATCAGGTTGATGCCGAATACGACCGCGGCCACCGACAGCAGCTGTTGCAGCTCGCTCATGCCGGCCGGTCAGGCCTCGTCGTCCTCCGCGCGCAGCCGGCTGGTTTCGAGCTCGATGATCGCGATGATCTCGTCGGCGCTGTCGCAGAGGTGGATCAAGTCGAATTCGTCGCGCGAGATCTTTCCGGTTTGCAGCATCCGCTCGCCGACCCAGTCGATCAGTCCCGACCAGTACGAGCGCGGCGCGAAGACGGTCGGGAAGTGGCGCATCTTGCCGGTCTGCACAAGCGTCAGCGCCTCGAACATCTCGTCGAGTGTGCCGAAGCCGCCGGGAAATGCCAGGAACGCATGGGAGTAGCGCACGAACATCGTCTTGCGCGCGAAGAAGTGGCGGAAGTGCAGAGAGATGTCCTGGTAGGCGTTTGGCTGCTGCTCGTGCGGCAGTTCGATGTTCAGTCCGACCGACAGCGCGCCGGCGTCGCGCGCGCCGCGATTCGCCGCTTCCATGATGCCGGGCCCCCCGCCAGTGATGATCGAGTGGCCGGCCGCTCCGAGCCGGGAGGTCACCTCGCGCGCGAAGGCGTAGTCGGGGTGGTCCTCCGGCGTGCGCGCGGAGCCCCACACCGAGACGCCCCGCTCGATGCCGGCCATCACTTCGAAGCCGTGACGGAACTCATCGAAGATCAGTTCGAGCCGCGCGGGGTCGTCGATCTCGGTCTGAGCCACCTCGGGACCGACCCCCCGGAAGAGCTCCTCGTCGAAGGTCTCGGGTGGCAGTGGCGCCAGCTGGAACTCGTCGAAGTCCATCATCTTCCGCAGAGTTTCACGTCGCCGCCGGTCGCCGTGTAAATGCCTGTCCACGCGGCGGGCCCGCAGCCGCGGCAGTCGATCGCCGTTAGGCTGGGCCGCGATGCGCGCGATGGTGCTGGAGACCCCCGGGCCGATCGAGACTGGCGACCGGCTCGTCTTGCGTGAGCTGCCCGTGCCCGAGCCGGGCCACGGCCAGCTGTTGATCCGCGTCACGGCGAACGGCGTGTGCCGTACCGACCTGCACGTCGTCGAGGGCGAGCTCGGCGAGCCGAAGTTGCCGTTGATTCCCGGCCACCAGATCGTCGGAGTGGTCGAGCGAACCGGAGGCGGGGTGGAGGCGTTCGCGGTGGGCGATCGCGTCGGAGTGCCGTGGCTGGGAAGTACCTGCGGCCACTGCCGGTTCTGCGCTGCCGGCGCTGAGAACCTCTGCGACGACGCCCGTTTCACTGGCTACCAGCTCGACGGCGGCTACGCCGAGTATGCGGTGGCCGAGGCGCGTTTCGCATTTTCGTTGCCCGGCGAATACGGCGATGTGGAGGTCGCTCCGCTGCTCTGCGCCGGGCTGATCGGATACCGGGCTCTGCGTATGACCGGCCTGCATGGGCTCGGGGCGCCACCGCGCCTGGGTATCTACGGCTTCGGCGCTGCCGCGCACATTGTCACGCAGGTTGCGATCGGGCGCGGTGCCGAGGTCTTCGCCTTCACCCGCGGCGTCGAAGGTCAGGCGTTCGCCCGCGAACTTGGCGCGGTCTGGGCCGGAGGCGGCAGTGACGAGCCGCCCACCGAGCTCGATGCGGCGATCATCTTCGCGCCGGCCGGCGAGCTGGTGCCGGCGGCACTGCGCGCCGTGCGAAAGGGCGGGACCGTCGTTACCGGCGGCATCCACATGAGCGACATCCCGGCGTTTCCATATGAGCTGCTGTGGGGTGAGCGAGTGCTGCGCAGCGTTGCGAATTTGACGCGCGAGGATGGCGAGCAATTCTTGGAGCTCGCGCCGAGCGTGCCGGTGAAAGTCGAGACGACGGCCTATCCGCTCGATCAGGCCAACCGTGCGCTGGCCGATCTCAAGAGCGGAAAATTACGCGGAGCCGCCGTACTTACTGTTCAGTCAGGATAGGCTTCCATCACCCGGCACGGTGAATTTTGGGTTCACGGTCTGCCGGCACCTCTAACAGTCCGACATCAATGCAAGGGAACGAGTCCCAGAACGAACGGGAACGGGCCGTCGACGAACTCGAGCAGGCGTATCGGTCACTCTCGGCCGCCCAGCGCCGCCTGCGCGGACGCGACGCGATGCTCGACGAGGGTCTGAGCGTGCCTCAGTACCAACTTCTGCGACCGCTGCTCGAAAAAGCAGAGATGTCTTCGGGCGAGTTGTCGAGCGCCGCCGGCCTGACGCCGGCCACCGCGACGCACATGCTCGACCAGCTCGTGCGTTCGGGGATGATTACCCGCGAGCGTTCGGCCGAAGACCGCCGAGTGGTGATCACTCGTCTGACGCCCGACGGTCGGCGTCATCTGCAGGAGCGCCACGACTCCGTGATGAACGCCTGGAAGTCGATGATCGACGACCTCAGCGACGATGCGCTGCGTAACGCATCGGACGTGCTGGCCCACATGGTGCAGTACCTCGACACCCTGTAACGGCCGCCAGCCTTCGCGGCGTTACGGAATCAGGATCAACTTGCCGGTCGTGCCGCGCCCGCGGATGTCCTCGTGCGCGCGCCTGGCATCGGCCAGTGGGTAGCTGCCGCCGAGGACCACCCTCAGCTCGCGGCGCTGGACGAGGTCGAGCAGGTCGTTCATTGCGGTGTCGAGCATGCCGGGCACAGTCGCACAGTGCACCATCCAGAAGCCGACGACCGCGCGGCTGCGGCCCATCAGGGCTGCCGGTTCGACGGCCTTGGCCGGCACGCGTCCGGCCATTCCGTAGGTCACGATGCGGCCGAACGGCGCCAGTGCGGCGAGGCCGCCGTCGAAGGTCTCGCCGCCGGCCATGTCGAGGATCACGTCGAGCTTGCGTCCTTCGTTTGCCTCGGTCAGCGCGACTTTCATGTCGTCGGCGCGCGAGTCGATCGCTACGTCCGCGCCAAGTTCGAGCGCGAGCGCGCGTTTCTCTTCGGTTGAGGCGGTCGCGATCACGCGCCCGGCCCCCCAGCGTTTGGCGAGCTGCACGGCGAGCGATCCCACGCCGCCGGCCCCGGCGTGTACGACCACGCTTTCGCCTTCGGCCAGGTGGGCCGAGGTGCGCAGCAGGTGCCAGGCCGTCACGCCCTGTAGGACCAGCGCCAGC
>JACRKX010000031.1 GCA_016219715.1 Actinomycetota bacterium
CCGGCCCCCGCGATGCCGCCCGCGCCGATGCCTGTGCCCGAGCAGACGGCTCCAGCGCCGATGCCGCCCGCACCGGTCGCCGTGCCCGAGCAGACGGTTGCCGCCCCGCCCGCACCGGTGGATCCGTACGCGGTTCCGCAGCCGGTCGATCAGGCCGCTGCGCAGTTCGCCCCACCGGTCCCGGAGCAGTATGCGCCCGTGCCTCCGGCTGAGTCAGTTCCGGCCTTCCCGTCACCTCCACCGGCTCAGGTAGAGCCGTCCGTTCTCGAACCGGCCGCCAACGCTGCGCCGATGATGCAGCCGGACATCCCGGACACGCCGCAGGTTTCGGCGTATCCGCCACCAGCACAGCCGCCCGCGATGCCGGCCGCACCCGCGGCACCCATTTCGCCCGAGGGTCCGGCCCCGGCCGCTCATGGGCAGCCTGAGCCGTTCTTCCCAGGGGGCTACACAGCGGACTTCCCGGGTCCGTCATCGTCGGCACAGGCAACCACCTTCCCGGCTGGAGCTCTCGCAGCCACAGCGGTCGCGACCCCGCAGCCGGCAGTCGAGCCGACGGCCGTCGCGATGCCGGTCGGCGAACCGCAGAGTGTTGCGGCCGTCCCGGTTTCACAGACCGTGACTCCTGAATCCGCGGCCGCGGACTCCTCTTTCCAGGTGGCGGAATCCGGCCCTCGCGCGTTGGCGATGCTCGTTGATGTCGCGCTGATGGGCGTGTTGTGGATGCTCGTCGGCAAGTTCGCCGGGTACGGCATGCTCGCTACGGCCGCCGATGGCACCGCCGCCGGATACCCACCGGTCGCATTGCTGACCGCGGTGCTGGTCGTCGTTCTCTACCAGGGCGTGATGCTGGCCTACAACAAGGGCCAGACGCTCGGCAAGAGCATCGCGAAGATCCGGCTGGTGCGCGAAGACGGCGAACCGATCGATCTTGGCTTCGCGGTATTACGGCGAATCGTTGGCAAGTCGCGAGTCATCAAGGCCTGAGAACGCTCGTCCGATCGAGTGCCACTGCCGCCTGACCGTTCAATAGGCTGGCGCGCATGAGCTACCAGCCACCGCCGCCTGGTCCTCCGGGCTACGCCCCACCGCCCGGTCCGCCGCCGGTGGCGCCCGGTGTGCCGGTGTATGAGCTATCGGGCTGGTGGCGCCGGGTAGGTGCCACGCTGATCGACGGCTTGCTTATCGGCGTCGCGGCCAGCATTCTCAGCGCCATCTTCGGTGGCTTCAACGACTCGGACCTCGCTGCCTCAGGCGACGGGGCCAGCTTTTACTTCGACTACAACGGCATCGGCATCCTGATCAACATTGTCGTCTACATCGCCCTGGTGCCGCTGATCATGTCCAGAACCGACGGGCGCACCGTCGGGAAGATGGCCACAGGGATCCGCGTCGTGCGAGAAGACGGCGAACCCGTCGATTTCGGGTTCGCGCTGATTCGTGAGATCGCGATCAAGTACTTCCTCTTCGGCGTGTTGGCGATCTTCACGCTTTACATCGCGACGTTCGCCAACTATCTCTGGCCTTTGTGGGACGACCAGCACCGCGCGCTGCACGACAAGCTGGCCAAGAGTCGCGTAGTACGTGTTGGGGTCGTCCCCGTGGCCGCGGCCTGGGCGCCGGGTCAGCCGGCCCCAATGGCTGCGCCGGCATATCCGCCACCGGGCTACGGCCAGCCCTACGCGCCTCCGGCGCCGCCACCCGACCCATTCGCGCAGCCGCAGCAGCCGCCCGCGCCACCAGCTATACCGCCTCAGACGCCGTTTCCCACGGCACCACCTCCGCCGCCGCCCGCACCTCCGTACGCGCCACCTGCGCCACCTGTCGCGCCGCAGCCAGTGCCACCGCAGCAACCACCCGCGCCGCCTTTCGCGCCGCCGCAGCCCGCCCCACAGGCTCCTCCGCCTCCACCGCCGCCTGCGATGCCTCCGGCGCCACCCACGCCAGCTACTCCGCCACGGCCACCTGTACCGCCCGCGCCACCGCAACCGCCGGCACAGCAGCCACCGGCCCCACCCATGGCCCCTCAGCCACCGGCAAATGCCCCGGTGCCACCTCAACCTCCGGCGAACGCGCCGATTCCGCCCACGCAGCCGCCGCCCGCACCACCGGCGCCGCCACCGGCCCAGCCCGGCCAGTATCAGCCGCCGCCAGGCTTCGAGAATCCCGTTCCCGAGGACTGATCGGTCCGTCGCTCGCCGCGGTGAGGTCGCCCGGCAAGTTCAGCCGGTCGAGGACAGAATTCGACGTCAGGCCAGCTCGGCCGCGCGGTCGCCCAGCAGAATGACCTGTGAGCGCTCGGGGCCGACACCGATCAGAACGATCGGAACGCCCAGCGACTCGCTGATGTAGTCGAGATAGTTGCGACAGGCCTCGGGCAGGTCGTCGAGCGAGCGTGCGCCGGTGATGTCTTCCTGCCAGCCGGGCATCTCGACGTAGTCGGCCGTGGCGTGGTGCAGCACGCTTTGGTGGTACGGGAACTCGCTGAACTCGGCGCCATCGGCTGTGCGGTAGCTGACTGCCACGCGCAGCGGGTCGATCCCGCTGAGCACGTCTAGTTTGGTGATGCAGAGACCGGTCAGTCCGTTGAGTCGCGAGGCGTACTTCATCGCCACCAGGTCGAGCCAGCCGATGCGTCGCGGCCGGCCGGTGGTCGTTCCGAATTCGTGGCCGACGTCGCGGATGCGATCGGCGACGTCGTCGAACTGCTCGCTCGGGAATGGGCCGCTGCCGACGCGTGTGGTGTAGGCCTTGGCGATGCCCCAGACGTCGTCGATCGCCGTCGGTCCGACGCCCGCGCCGATACAGGCCGCGCCCGCGATCGGGTTCGACGAGGTGACGAAGGGATAGGTGCCGTGATCGATGTCGAGTAGAGCACCCTGGGCACCTTCGAAGACGACGTCCTTGCCGGCCTGCAGATCGTTCCAGACCAACGCCGCTGTGTCGGCGATGTGCGGCTCGAGCCGGTGGCCGAAGGTCAGGTAGGCCTCGGTCATCGTGTGCAGGTCGAGCATCGGGTCGCGCGAGAACGGTCGCAGCATCTGGCGCTTCGGCTCCATCGCGGTCATGATCTTCTTGCGCAGGATCTTCTCGTCGAGCAGGTCCTGCACGCGGATGCCGAGACGCGACGCCTTGTCGGCGTAACACGGACCGATGCCGCGCTTGGTCGTGCCGATCTTCAGCTCGCCGAGCTGGGCCTCGCCCTCGCTGTCGAGCAGCAGGTGGTAGGGCATGATCAGGTGAGCGTTGGCGCTGATCTTCAGGCCGAGTGTGTCGATGCCGCGCCGGCGCAGCTCGTCGAGCTCGCCGATCAGTACGCCCGGGTCGATCACGACGCCGTTGCCGATCACGCAGGTCGTACCCGGGTGCAGGATGCCCGATGGCACGAGGTGCAGCTTGAAGACCTCATCGCCGCGGATGATCGTGTGGCCGGCGTTGTTGCCGCCCTGGAAGCGCACGATGCTGTCGGCACGCTCGGCCATCAGGTCGGTGACCTTGCCCTTGCCCTCGTCGCCCCACTGGGCGCCAACTATCACTGTTCCCGGCACGCGATGAAGTGTAGGTCGCGCGGCCGTCAAGCCCGTGACCGGGTGTTCACATGTGCGGTTGGATGGCGGCCTAGCGCGAGGGTGGACGGTGGCCTGGCGCGAAGGACGGGCGAGACTCGCGGGTCAGACCTAGTCGGTAGCCGGCTCGTGATCGAGCTTGCGAGCCGTTGGTTCGTCCTGTGGCGAGCTGAACGGGTCGGGCTTCGCTGGATCGAATTCGACACGCCTGTCGCTGCCGTAGAGCGGCAGTGCGTCGCCGCACATCTCCATTAGCCGCGAGACGGTGCGCTCGCCAATCTGCTTCTTGAGGTCGGCGATTCCGAGGTTGGTCGTGATCATCACGGCGCGACCGTCTTCGTAGCGCTCGTTGACGATCGAGTAGAGCTGTTCGAGCACCCATTCCGTTTGCTGTTCGGCGCCGACGTCGTCGAGGTGCAGCAGGTCGACCGCCGTGAGCTGTTTGAAGAGCTCGGCGTACGAACTGTCGCTGTCGGCGTCGAAGGTGTTGCGGATCGTCGCCAGCAGGCGCGGCATCGAGTAGATCGCCACGCTGTGCCCGGCCTGTAGCGCGCTTTTCGAGACGAGCATCGCGAGCGTGGTCTTGCCGGTGCCGGTGTCGCCTTCGAACCACAGCCCCCGACCGCGCTCGAGCTGCTCGTCGATCGTGCGGCAGTACTTCAGCACGGCACGCGCGATCTCCGGTGCGAAGGCAAGCGGCCTGCCATGGTCGGTGATCTGGCGTCCGTCGGGGCTGACGGTCAGTCCGCTGAAGCGCCGCGGGATCGTGGTTACCAGGCCGCGGGTTTGAGCCCGACGGATCCGGCCGCCGCGGCATACACACGGCTGCGCGTCACCGGCGTCGTCGATCACCCAGGTGCTGCCGCCGCAATGCGGGCAGACGTAGTCGTCACGTCCCGCCATGCTCAGAACTCATCGAGATCGGAGTCGTCGGCCGGCACCGGCGCGGCCGGGACGCGATCGGGCGAACCGCCACCCTGGTCGCTGCCATAGCCGCGTGGCAGGTTCGAGAACTTCGGGTAGTGGCTGATGAAGGTGAGCGCCACGTCTCTGACCGGACCGTTTCGGTGCTTGCTAACGATGATGTCTGCCTCGCCAGGCCGCTGCGACTCGTCACGCAGGTAGTAATCCTCGCGGTAGATGAAAGCGACGAGGTCTGCGTCCTGCTCTATCTGGCCCGAGTTGTGAGTGACGATTCCGCCGTTTGCGATCCAGTTCGCGGGGCCGGGGACTGTGAGGTCGTATACCTCTTCGACGCCACCTTCCTCAATGGTTGCGACGGCCCGCCAGGCTGGTTTCTGTCGAATTCCGAAACGATCGGTCGGATGCAGAACGTCGCCGAGAATCGCGAGTTCTGCGGGCACCGAATTTGAGCAGCAAACTCTGTCTCCTGGAACGAGCGAGCCGACCGTTCGCCAACCGGTTTCAGTGAGAATCGTGTGATCAGGAGTGGCCTTCAGCCTGCGACCGTCGATCGTTTCCATGATTACGGTCGCTCGTGTTCCCACGCACCAGACCATGTCGCACTCGGCGTCTATGAATTCCTGGGACCCCTCTTCGAACGAGCGCACAATCGGCGTTCGACCGACAAGATCCGCGATTGGAACCCGTCGACCATCGGCCAGCCATACGAGAGTGTCGCCGGTCACGCATTCACGTAGGTCGGACAACTGCGGCCGCGGCGGATGGCGGCTCTCGACGGCTCGTGAGAGCTGTGAGACGGCGATGACGGGGATGTTCAGCTCGCGGGCGAGCACCTTCAGGCCACGACTCATCTGGCTGACCTGTTCGACGCGGCTCTCACGCGAGTCGTTGGCGCGCAGCAGCTGTAGGTAGTCGACGATCACCAATCCGAGACCCTTGCCGACCTTTGCCAGCGATTTGCCGTGCAGGCGGCGGGCTTTGGCGCGAAGTTCGAGGATGTTGATGTCGGATGAGTCGTCGATCCATAGCGGTGCTTCGCTGAGCTCCTGAGCGGCGCGCAGCACGGCAGGCCAGCGGTCTTTCTTGACCTTGCCTTTGCGCAGGGCGTCGCCATCGATCTTCGCTTGTGACGCGACGAAACGCTGAGCGAGTTCGGTCTGGGACATCTCGAGAGAGAACAGCGCGACGGGGTTGCCGGCCAGCGCGGCGTTTTCGGCGATGTTGGTGACCAGCGCGCTCTTGCCCATCGAAGGGCGTGCGGCGATGATGATCAGGTTTCCGTTCTGGAAGCCGCCGGTCAGCTCGTCGAGGTCGCGAAAGCCCGAGGGGGTGCCGGTCAGTGCGGCGCCTTCGAGCGACTGCTTCTCGAGCTTCTCGAGCTCGTCGTGCATGACATCGCCGATCGAGCGGAAGTCGCCGGATTGATTGTCTTGCGCGACTTCGAAGACTCGCTGCTGGGCGCGTTCGAGCAGTTCTTTGGGGTCGCCCTCGCGCACGGCGATCGACTCCTGGATCTCCTGGCTGGCGCGCAGCAGGTTGCGCAGCAGCGAGTTCTCCTTGACGATCTGTCCGTACTGGCGGGTGTTGGCCAGCGACGGGATGCGCTCTACGAGTGTCTCGACGTACTCGCGACCGCCCGCCTCTTCGAGTTCGCCGTCTTCGGTGAGCTGGGCCGAAACCGTGAGCGTGTCGATTGGCTCGCTGGCCTCTTGAAGCTTGATGATCGCCCGGTAGATCAGGCGGTGACTCTGCCTGTAGAAGTCGTCTGGCTTGAGACCGACGTCGATTAGCAGCGGGTCGAGCCAGCGCTCGGCGAGCATGATCGCTCCGAGAACGGAGCTTTCGGCTTCGAGGTCGTGGGGCGGCGCGCCTGCCGCGGCGGCGCGAATTTGACCGCCTGCGTGGGTTGGGTCAATGGCCATGGGCCAGTCTCCCCGATAGACCTAACCGCGTGAAACATGTTGTCGGCTTCAGGTGATCGGTTGTGAAACCGAACCCGGAATTTACAGAGATTTGTTGCAGTTGGGGAGAAGGATTAGTGAGCCGCTGACCGGCCACACCCACTCGCTACTCCGCGGCGACAATGATCGTCTTGACCTCGGCGGTCACGCCATCGTGCACGTCGACGGTGATCGAGTAGGTGCCGACGCGTCGGATTGGCTCCTCGATGTGCACGTCTTTGCGGTCGAGGCGCACTCCACGTGCGTCCTTGATCGCGGCAACGATCTCTTTCGGGGTGACCGACCCGAACAGCTGGCCCTCGGGGCCGGCGGGCTCGGAGATGGTCAGCACCGTCTTGTTGAGCAGCGCGGCGATGTCGCCGGCCTTCTCGGCGCGCTCGATGGCGGCCTGCTCGGCCTCTTCCATCAGGCGGCGAGCCTGCTCGTAGCGTTCAGCCACGTAGGGCAGCAGGGCAATTTCGCGGGCTCGCTTGACGGCACGCGAGATCTGCGTGTTGTGACGGCGGCAGGCGCCAGTCACGCGACGGCCGCGCAGCTTGCCGCGCTCGCTGACGAAGCGGCGAAGCGTCTCAACGTCCTTGTAATCGACGGAGTCGATCTTGTTCTGGCACAGCGAGCATGACTTGCGGCGGTTGCCGCGATCGCCACGCCTGTCGCGCTTTGAGGACGTTGAGGGCTGTCGTTTCGCTTTGGCCATGTGAATCCTTGTCAGTGCCCCGGCTGGGGCGGCGTCAAAATTGGTTCGACGACACTCGGCTCTAGAACGGAATGTCGTCTTCTGAGGCGGAACTCGTCGATCCGACGCTCCCGACTCCGGCATTGTTTGCCTGGAAGTCAGACTGGTCGACCGGGACGCCTGCCGAAGGCGCGAATCCGCCACCGTTGCCCTCGCCACCGCCTTCGCGGCCACCGAGGAACTGCACGGTGTCGGCGATTATATCGATGGACTGACGCTTGTTTCCGCTCTGGTCCTCCCACTGGCGCCAGTCGAGGCGACCGTCGACCGCGACGGGGCGGCCTTTGGCGAGGTATTTGGCGGCGTTCTCACCCTGATTGCCCCATACCTTGACGGTGAAGTAGTTGGGCTTGTCGACCCACTGACCGGACTCGTCTTTGCGGCGGCCGTTTACGGCGACGCGCAGTTCGCAGACAGAAGTGCCGCTGGGAAGGGTGTTGAGTTGCGGGTCGGCGGTGAGGTTGCCGGTGATGATGACGCGGTTGATATTCACTTGTAGCTCCTTCGTGCTTTGGTGCGGTGCGGGTCGCGGCGACTCGGACAGTCAGATGGTCGATCGGGCCGCGAGCCCGGCTTCACATGCATTTGCTGTGGGCTTCTTTATAGAACACCTGTTCGCGGACGGAAGCCCGAAAACCGCATGTTTAACGCATTCTCCGCGCTTTTTTGACGGTTTCGTCGCAGCCGCGTCGCAAACGGCGCCGAGTTGTGACTACTCGGCGGGCGTCTCGGCTGGGGCGTCGCCCTCGGCCGGTGCTTCGGCAGGCGCCTCGGCAGCGGGCGCCTCAGGCTCGGCCGGAGTCGCCTCGGCGGCAGGTGCTTCTGCAGCGGTCTCGGCGGGAGCCTCAGCAGCAGCTTCGGCGGGAGCTTCGGCACCCTCGGCAGCCGGAGCCTCACCGGCAGCGGCCTCAGACGCGGGCGTTTCGGCGGCAGGCGCCTCAGCGGCCGGAGCAGGCGACTCGTCGAGCGTCGGCGTGGCCGAAGCCTCGCGTGGCGGGCGCTCGTAGCTGCGCTCCTCGCGCTTGAACAGCGGCGGCGATTCGGGCAGCTCCTGGCCGGGCTCGGTCTCGAAGATGCGGAAGCGCAGCACTCCCTCGGTGAGCTTCAGGCCGCGATCGAGCTTGCTGATCGCCTGCGGGTCGCTCTCGAACTGGAAGACGTGGTAGGCGGCCTGCTCGTGGTGATCGATCAGGTAAGGAAGCTGGCGCGTGCCCCAGTCCTTGTTGGCCTTGACCTCGCCGGCCTGGGCGATCAGCGCCTGAGCGTCGGAGACAATCTTTGTGCGGGTGTCGGTCGGCGCGTCGGCATCGAGCAGCACGACCAGGTCGTAAGTGCGGTTAGACATGAGAGAGAAAGCTTCTTTTCTGCTGTGTTTACAGGTCTGCGCGCGCGAAATCGAACGCGGCGCGGACGCTCAACTGTAGCTGCTTCCGGCTTGAAACGGCCGTCGGCGCCGTTACGCGCCGCCGGTCGACCGGTCAGACCCCGGCCCGCAGCTCCCGCCGTTTCGCGATGTCGCCGAGCTGGTCGCTGATCCAGTCGCCCGGGTTGCGGCTCGTGATCGTGCTCTTGAGCCCCTCGGCTCGACGTGAGCGCTCGTTCATGTCCATCGATAGCGCACGGTGTATCGCGTCGGCCTGTTCCTGGATGTCGAAGGGGTTGACGCTCAGCGCGAACTCGCCAAGCTCTTCGTGGGCGCCGGTGTTTTCGGAAAGGATCGACACGCCGTGCCGCTCGTTGATCAGCGGACCCTCTTTGGCCACGAGGTTCATTCCGTCGAACATCGGGTTGACGATCAGCAGGTCGTAGTGCTTGTACTCGGCGATCGCCTCCTCGACATCGTCGCGCATTCGCAGGTCGATTGGCATCCAGTCGGGCGTGCCGTGGCGGTGGTTGACGACCGCAACCAGCGCTTCGATCTTCTCGAGGTATTCGGCGTACTCGGGCACGTCGGTACGTGACGGCATGAGGTGGGCGATGAAGGTGACCTTCTCGCTGTACTCGGGGTGCTGCTGCAGGAACAGATCGAAGGCGGCGAAACCGCGCAGCACGTTCTTCGAGAGATCGGCGCGGTCGACGCGCAGGATCAGGTGCTCGCGGCGACGGCGGATGATCTCGCGCTCGAACTCGTGTACCGCCGGGTGCTGCGCCTTGCGCAGGAATGCCTCAGCGTCGATCGGTAGCGGGTAGGCGCGCACCCACGTCTCGTGGCCGTCTAGCGTGACCGTGCCGTTCTCCTCGTCGACGACGGCGTCGTCGAGCAGCTCGCGGCAGCAGAGCAGGAAGTTGCGCCGGTAGCTCTCGGTGTGGAAGCCGACGATGTCGTTGGCCAGCACCCCTCGGTAGAGCGTGTCGCGGATGCGGCCGGGCAGAACACGCCAGGCGTCTGGCTGGGTCCATGGGATGTGGACGAAGTGGTGCAGGAAGACGTCGGGCCGCTGCTCGCGGATCATGCCGGGCATCGTGTAGAGGTGGTAGTCGTGGACCATCACGACTGGCGCGTCGAGTTCGGAGATCTCTTCGACCACCGCTTCGGCGAGGTCGCGGTTGACGGCCTGGTAGCCGAAGTCGAAGGCGTCGGTCTCTTCCTGACGGATGTCAGGCGCGTTCGAGAGGTCCCAGAGGTAGTGCTGGATGAACCACAACATCGGGTTGGCGACGACGTTGTAGAAACGGTCGTACGCCTCGTCTTCGCTGTGCACGAGGCGCACGCGGTACTCGGTGTCGGCGTTGGGCCGCACGCTGAAGCTGCGGCCGCCGTGCTCGTCGCTGACGAGGGCGTCCTCGGCGGTCATCGCCGACGCGACCCACAGTGTGTCGCTGCGGTGATTGACGAGGCCCGTCAACGCCGTGACCAGTCCGCCGGTGCCACGCTTTTCGACACGATCGCCATCTGCGGAGCGGTCGAACGTGACCGGTCCGCGGTTGCTGACGAGCACCAGCGGCGCGCCGGCCAGCGAGCCGCCGCCGACGGAGCCGTTCTGGCCGGGCGATTCGGTCATGGCCGCACTCTATAGGTAGCGGCCGAGGGCCGCCGAAAAAAAAGCGGTGGTTTAGCTGTTCTGCAGGCGGGTGAAGATCTGCAGCCAGTCACGCAGCAGCCGTGGGGTCAGGAAGTGCGTTCGCACGTGCTCCTTACCGGCTCGCCCGAGCTGTTTGCCGAGAACCGGATCCTTCAGGATCTGCAACGAACGCTCGGCGCACTGCTCGGCCGAGTTGACCAGGTAGCCGGTGCGCTCGTCTTCGATCTGCAGCGGGATGCCGCCGACATCGCCGCCGATGAACGGCTGGCCTTTCCAGAGACCTTCGCTGACGGTCAGGCCGAAGCCCTCGCGCGTGCTCTTCTGGATCAACACGTCGCTTTGGGCCTGAAAGGCGTTGACCTCGATAGCGCCGACGTTGTTGAGGTTGTTGAGGATCTTGATGTCGGGATCGCCGGCGGCGTGTTCGATCGTCGTGTTGAAGAAGTCCCAGCCTTCGGGATCGTCGGTCGCCATGCTTCCGACCAGCGCCAGCTGCACCTCCGGGATCTGCTCCTTGACGATGCGGTAGGCGTCGATCACGCCGTTGGGGTCCTTCCACGGGTCGAAGCGCGAGACCTGGCAGATCAGCGGGCGCTCGACGTCGATTCCGAACTGGTCGCAGACATACGCCGCGTCTTCTGGCGAGAGCGCCATGTTCTTCGGTGCCAGCGGGTCGATCGCCGGCGGGATGATGTTGATGCGTCCTTCGTCGCGCAGCGCGTCGGGGACGTACTGGTCCATGTGAAAGAGGTACTCCTCGTAGCCGGTGATGTTCGGCAGCAGGCGGCCGAGCGTCTCAGGGTTCGGCGTCGAGAGGTCGATGTGGCAGCGCCAGATCCAGTGGGCCGACTTCTCGGGCGCGTTCTTGCGCACCCCGGCGGGCTGTGGGTCGTGAACGATCACGACGTCCCAGCCGCCATCGAGCTCGCGGGCGTTGATCAGGTTGTAGCGGTCGAAGATCTCCCACTGCTCGTCTGAGAGAGCCGCTGCGTCGCCCTGCATCGAGTTGTGGATCAGCTTGGTCGCGTTGTAGAACTCCTCGCGCCCGATGATGATCTGCCACTCGGCCTCGATGCCGACGTCGCGCATCAGCGGCACCAGCGTGTAGAGGATCTCGGACACGCCGCCGCCGAAGGCCGTGGCCGAGAGGTGCAGCACCTTGAGCCCCTTGAGCTTGTCGGCGAGGTCGTTGATCTCTTCGACCAGCGGGCGGCCGACGAGGTGGGCGTAGTCCGAAAGAGTCTTGTGGCCGACGGTTACGGGTTGAAGCATGGGCGTCCTTGGATGGGTCAGAGGGGTGGGGGGATCGTGTATCGAGCCGGGACGATCAATGCCGGCTTCACCGCCGGATGATCGAAGATATCCGATGAACGGGCCATTCAACAAGGCCAGTTTTCTCATTTACCTGCTTACCGGTATGGCCCTTCACGGCGGGCTCACGCACCGAAAACCTCGGCCAGACTGGGCCAGATAAGTGGTCGCTCGGCGAGCTGGACGTTGATGCGTTTTCGCTCCCCGTCGCGTATGTACGTGATCACGACGCGGTCGCCGGGGTTGTAACGCAGCAGCGCCTCGCCCAGCGGCTCGTTCCAGTCGAGCTTGTGATCGTCGAGCGCGATGATCAGGTCGCCGCCGACGCGAAAGTCGCTGCCTTGTACGACGATCCGCCCCGTGCCGCCGCGCAGGCCCACCTCGAAGGCCGGTGAGCCTTCGCGAACCTCGCCCACCAGAACGCCTGGGCGGTCGGGCAGCTCGCCGCTGTCACCGGCTCCGCGCCACAGCGCCTTGCCGCTCGCGCCGAGGTAGGCGTAGGGCACGCGTTCGTACTTGCTCAGATACTTGACCGAGCGCGAGACGACCGAGGCCGGCAGCGCGAACCCGAGACCCTCGCCACCACCGCCGATCGAAAGCATCTGGCTGTTGACGCCCACGACCTGTCCGCCAGAGTTGAGCAGCGGCCCGCCAGAGTTGCCGGGCGCGATCACCGCGTCGGTTTGCAGCGCGCCGTAGACCTTGAAGCCGGCCAGGCCGCCGATCGCACGGTCCACTCCGGTTATGTAGCCGACGCTCATCGTGTAGGTCATGCCAAGCGGGCTGCCGATCGCCATTACGGGATCGCCGGTCTCCGGTCGCTGTTTCGCGAATTCAAGTGGCCAGTCGGTCATCGTTTCTTCGGCGTCGAGCACCGCGATGTCGGCGTGGTAGTCGATCCCGGCGACCTCGGCTTTGACTCGCGTGCCGTCTTCGCGCTGAAGGTAGATCTCGCTCGCTTCGTCCTCGGGGTTGAAGGTGTCGGTCACCACGTGTGCGTTGGTGACGACCTGCTGACCGTCGCCGACCGCGAAGCCCGTGCCGATCGCAGTTGCCTGGCCTTCGGAGTCGAACGACGAGATCACGGTCGAGATCGCCGGTGTGGCACGGCGAAACACCTTCGGCGCGTCGAGTTCTGCCGCCGACGGGGTCGAGCGCCTGCTCGGCGGCTGGATGCCCGGCGAGTCGAGGAACTGGTCGAGTGAGCCATCGAGCACGCAGCCCTGCAGGCTCAGCGCGCTGATGATCGCCGTCGCGACCGCAAGCAGGGAACGGCCGCGCACGGCCATCGCGCTCAGCCGCTCCCGGCGGCAGGCAGGTCGAGCGAGAAGATCGTCTCACCCGGTTTCGAGCTGACTGAAAGGCTGCCGTTCATCGCACTAGCGAGTTCGTTCGCTATCGAAAGCCCCAGTCCTGTGCCACCGGTCTTGTCACCGGTGTGGAAGCGCTCGAAGATTCGCGGCAGGTCCTCGCGAGGAATGCCCGGTCCGTCGTCGCTCACCTGCACGCGGACGGCTCCGTTGGAAGGTTCGGCGGCAACGCGGATGTTCGTGCCCTGGGGAGTGTGCGAGAGTGCGTTGTCGATCAGGATGCGCACCACCTGAGCCAGACGGTCTGGGTCGCAATACGCGGTCACCCCCGAGGGAACGTCGACCGCGATCTCTGCCTCCTTGCGCGCGGCCCGTGGTTCGAACTCACGCGCCATCGCCTCGGCTAGGTCTTTCACGTCGGTCTGTTCCGGCTTGACGTCGAGCGAGCCGGTGTCGATCTTCGAGAGGTCGAGCAGGTCGGTGGCGAGTTGGGTCAGGCGGCGGATCTGCTCGTGCATGATGTCGAGGAACTCGCGTTGGGTCTGCTCGTCGAGCTCCTCCTCGCGCAGCAGCTCGACGTAGCCGCCCAGCGAGAACAGCGGCGTTCGCAGTTCGTGCGAGGCGTTGGCGATGAAGGCCTTTCTGGCTCGGTCGGCGCGCCCGAGGCGCTCCTGCATGTTGTTGAAGGCCTGCGCGAGTTGGCCGAGTTCGTCGGCGCTGTCGACGACCAGCGGCTCGGTGAAGTTGCCGTCCGAGACCTGACGTGCCGCGCGTTCGAGCCGTTCGATCCGGCGTGCGATGAAACTGCTCGCGGCCACGCCAACGATCAGCGCGAGGCCGAGCGCGAAGACGGCCGCGACGAGATAGCGGCGCGCTTGCTGCTTGACGATCGAGTCGACCGGCCCGAGTGTCGTGCTGAACATGCCCGCGCCGACGACGCGGCCATTCGAGGTGATCGGGACTCCCGCCTGCGCGTGCTCCTGCCCGGCGACCTCGACGGTCCCGCTTGCTGTCTGGCCACTGGCGATGATCCGGCTGGCGATCCAGTCGGTCGCCGGCTCGCTTTGCTTGAGCAGTCCGCTCGTGTCGGCGAAGACCTCGAGTTGCGGCTCGAGCGGAAACGACGTCTGTCGTGGCTTGAAGATCGCCACTCGCGCGCCGGAGATCTCTTGCAGCTTGTTGTTGTCGAGGAACTGCGCCACAGCGACCGTGGACGTGAGTTCGGTGTCGACCTGTTGCTCGTACAGCTGCAGCAGCGAGCCGTAGCGCTGTGCCGTGTGCTCCATCTCATCGACGCGGTTACCACGCAGTTGCGCTTCGAGTCGCGGTACGACGATCAGGAAGTTGGTGGCGACGGCGATGAAGGTGACGCCGAAGAACAGCAGCGTTAGCTTCTCGCGGATGCCCCAGCTGAAGCGTCTGTCGTTCATCTCGCCACGTCTTCCATTGCGCACCAGTCTTCGCGCCGGCGGCCGCGCCGCGCGCTACGCGTCGCGGAAGCGGTAACCGACGTTGCGCACCGTCAGGATGTACTCGGGCTTGCTGGCGTTGGGCTCGATCTTCTCGCGGAGGTGCCGGATGTGGACGTCGACCGTGCGGATGTCGCGGTAGGCCGAGTCGCCCCATACGCGTTCGAGCAGCGCCTCGCGCGTCAGCACTCGGCCCGGCTCCGAGGCCAGTGCCATCAGGATCTCGAACTCCATGAAGGTCAGCGTGACCTCTTCGCCGTCGACGGTGACGATGCGTTTGCCGGGGTCGATTTCGACGCGCCCGGCCACGATCTTGCGGTCGTCGAGCTTGTTCGTGGCGCCGTTGGGAGACATACCCGCGCGTCGCAGCGCGGCCTTCACCCGCGAGCGAAACTCACGCAGGCTGAAGGGCTTGGTCATGTAGTCGTCGGCGCCGAGCTCGAGGCCGATCACCTTGTCGACCTCGTCGGCGCGCGCGGTGAGCATGACAATCGGCACGTTGCTCTTCGCGCGGATCTCTTTGCAGACTTCGAGCCCGTCGAGCTTGGGCAGCATGATGTCGAGCACCACGAGATCGAACTGTCCCGCGCCGAACTTTTCGAGCGCCTCTTCGCCGTCGCCGGCGATCACGACCTCGTAGCCGTCTTTCTTTAGCGGGTACTCGAGCATGCGCTGGATCGGCGCTTCGTCGTCGACCAGCAGAATCGTTGCGACCGGGGCTTCCATTGCGATCCAGCTTAGAGGTTGGGCCGCCGGAAGCGGATCGTCTTAAGGCCGCGCCAATGCGCGCTTAAACGCGGCCGTCGGGGCCGCCGCGGAGCCTAGACTTGCGCGGTGCCTACGGGTCTGCTCGAACCCCGTCTTTACCGTGCCGCGTTCGCGCCGGCTCTACTGGCGCTGATCGTGCTGGCGTTTTCGCTCAAGAGCCCCCAGCCGGGCATCGCGCCCGAACTCGCGCCGCCGACCTTCAGCGGACAGCGTGTCACCGCCACGGCGCGTCAGCTGACCGAGGCATACGGCGAGCGCCGCTCTGGAAGCGCCGAGGACTCGCAGGTCGCCGAGCTCGTGCGGGCGAGGCTCGCGTCGAGCGGCTGGGTTGCCAATCGCTACTCGTTCGAGGCGAAGACGCTGACCGGAAGCCACAAGCTGACGAACGTGATCGGCGTGCGCGCCGGTCCGAGCGACCGCCGTCTCGTGATCGTGGCTTCGCGTGACGGCGCTCCGGGCTCGCTCTCGCGGTCGGGCGCCGTCGAGACCGGTGTACTGCTGGAGCTTGCCCGCGTTTTGCAGGGACGGGCCTTCGATCACACGCTCGTGCTGGCGTCGGTTTCGGGTGGCGTCGATGGCGGACTCGGCGCCGCCGAGCTGGCTCGCCGGTTGCGACGACCGGTCGATGGCGTGATCGTCGTTCGCAACGTCACCGCCGCCGAGACATCGGGCACGGTGCTCTCGTGGTTCGATTCGCGACTCGCGATCGACCGCCGCTTCGAGCAGACGATGCGCCGGCTGGCGGCGATCGAGATCGGCGCCCCCGGCGGCGAAACCTCGATACTCGGACAGCTGGTACGACTCGGATTCCCGATCGCGCTCGGCGAGCAGGCGACCTACCCCGGCAACGGGCTGACGGCCGTCTCGCTCAGTCCCGGCGGCGAGCCGCTCGTGAAACCCGATATCTCAAAGACCGCGCAGTCGGCCGCCGCCGGCCGCGCGGCCTTGCGCGCGCTGACGACTTTCGACGGCGAGTTCCGCCCAGTCGAACCGGCGGCCGCGCCGCTGCGCGTCGGCGGCAAGCTGATTCCGGCATGGGCACTGATCCTCTTCGTCGGCATGTTGATGCTGCCGCTGGTCGTCACGGCGGTCGACGGCTGGGCTCGCGCCCGCCGCCGTCAGGAGCTGGCCACGCGTGGTCTGCTTGCCGCGCCCGCCGCGCTGTTGTCGCTTGTCGCTGTGGCGCTGGTGATGCGCGGCCTTGGCGTTGCCGGGGCGATCGACGCCCCGTCGCTGCCGGCCGAGCCGGAGGCACTAGGTGGCGCCGGGCCGGTCGTCTTCGGGCTGCTCGCCTTGTTGCTCGCGCCGGTTGGAGCCCTCGTCGCCGTGGCGGCGGTGCGGCAACTCTCTCCAAAGGGCGGCGAGTCGGGCTATGCGCTGTGGCTGGCGATCGCGGGTCTCGTCGTGTTCGCGCTCAATCCAGTTGCGGCGCTGTTCTGGATACCGGTGTTGCACCTGCTGCTGTTGCTTCTGCTGGCCGGCACCCGGCCGGGTCGCACTCAAGTCTGGCTGACCACGCTGATCGGCTTGTTGCCGGTGGCCGCGGCGATCATCTACTACCCGGTGGTGCTGGGCATCGGTTTAGTCGACTCGCTGCGCTTCGCTGTGCTTCTGCAGGCAGGTGGTTTTGCGGGAGTACTGCCGACGCTGGGCGGCTGCCTCGTCGCCGCAGCCGTCTTTGCGGCGACCTTACAACTGCACTGGGCCTCGCCACCGCCGGCACGGCAGGGGGCGCCGGCATCTAGATCTCCGCTCCTGCACTGAGATTCCGGCGATCTCGAAAATTCACTGGCACGATCGCCGGACGGAGTTAAGCGACAGTTCGACAATCGTCCTATCTCGAAGTACTGCCCGTCCACCGACATTACCTATGTAGCGGATGACCCCGACTGCGGAGGGGTGCCGGTTCTCTTTACAGCCTGTGTGACCTAACCCGAATCCCGCCAGTAAATTGTTCCTATCGATGCAAAACCGTGACTTCGAACTTGAAGCGATGACCGCGCAGCCCAAGAAAATCAACTACGTGGTCGATCCCGAGGCAGTCGCCGAGGCGATCATTCGCCGCGTCGCCCAGATGGCCGACGAGCGAGTGATGCACCGCCGTTCACTGATCTGTTCGGTTGAAGTGCTCGTACCCCGCGACTACGACGGCCCGGCCCTGCCGGTCTAGAAACTTCGCTTCCTCTCCGTCGCCGGCCCAGCTGCCGGGGCCGGAACGATCCGTTAATTCCCCGATCACGGTCAGTGCCGTGCCGGTTGCCTCGACTGCGGCGCGGGCTTCGGACAGCCGCTCGGGGGGTAGCGCGCACAGCAACTCGTACTCTTCGCCGCTCTCGGCAGCGAAGGCCGCCGGGTCGGCGCCGGTCGCAGCGGCGACCTGCGCGACGCCCGCCGCCAGCGGCAGGTCGGGTAGTCGCAAGGTCGCGCTCACGCCCGAGGCCGCTGCGAGTTGACGGGCGTCGCGCGCGAGTCCATCCGAGAGGTCGATCATCGCGGTCGCGCCCGCACCGGCAAGCGCGCGGCCGGCGTCGAAGCGCGGCGACGGCAACTGGTGGCGCTCGCGAAGCGCGGCGGCCGTGGCCGCGCCGACCGCCGAGGGTTCGACGTCGCCATTGAGCAGACGCAGGCCGGCGGCACTGCCCCCCAGTTCACCGGTCACGGCTAGTAGGTCGCCGGGCCGTGCACCGTCACGCCCGACTACTTCCGATTCGCCCTCGGCGTGACCGACGACTGTGACGGCCAGCCAGAGCACCGGCGAGGCGGTGAGGTCGCCGCCGGTGATCGTCGCGCCGCAGGCCGAGGCGGCGTCTTCGATTCCGAGCACGAGCTGTTCGAAATCGCCGTCGCCGACGTCGGCCGGCACCCCGGCGGCCACATAGACCTCGCCCGCGGCGACACCCATCGCTGCCAGGTCCGAGAGCGCCGATGCCACGGCTTTGTGACCGGTCGCGCGCAGCGAGGTGGTCGCGCGTTCGAAGTGAACGCCGTCGACGACGGCATCGATCGAGGTCACGACCACGCCGCCGCCGCGAACGACCGCTGCGTCGTCGCCGATCCCGCGCACGACCCGTCCGCCGCGCTCGGCGAAGCGGCGGGTGAGCAGCTCGATGCGTTCGGATTCGCTTGCCATAGGAGAAGACTGTCTCAGAATGGGATTGCGATCGCCATCGTGTAGCCAGAGAGGATCGCGGTGGCCACGACCAGCGCGCGGTCGCGAGCCAGTGCCGCGAACGGCAACAGCCAGAGCAGGTACCAGGGCACCAGCCAGGCTGTGGCCAGCAGTACGCCGAAGGTCGCCCAGCCGGCGTTGGCGATCCAGGTGTCGCGCCGCTTCCATGAGCGCCACAGCAGCCAGACGCCAGCAGCCGCCAGGAGCAGTGCGAAAAGCGCACGCACGATGTCGATCGCCGCGCCATGATCGAACTCGAAGAGACGGCCGAGTCCGTCCACGGTTACCTGCGGCAGCGAGTAGCGGCTGGTGCGGTCCTGGTTCGACGAGAGCAGGTTGAGGCCGTTGAGCGCCTCGTCGCCGAACACGATCAGCGCGAGCAGCGGAGCGGCGACAGCGGCCGTGACCATCCCGGCGAACGTTCGGACCTTGTCGCGCGCGGCGGCCAGCATGAACGGCAGCGGCACCAGCGCCGAGGCCTTGATGCCGGCGCCGAGTGTGCTGACGAGACCGCCCGCGTACTGCCGGCCGGCCGTGGCCAGCGCGATTCCGCCGAACACGAGCAGCATCGTCAGAGCTTCGTTGTGCGCTCCGGCCACAACGTGAACCAGCGTCGCCGGACAGAGGCCGAGCACGACGATCGCACGTGGCCGATCGGCGCCGACGCGTTCGGCGAGGTCGTCGACGACCTTGACAAGGGCGAGGCTGGCGGCGGCCATCGCCGCCTTGAGGGTCCAGAACGCAGCCGGCACCGAGAGCCAGGCCAGCGGATAGGTCAGTAGCGTGAAAAACGGTCCGTAGACGTCGACTGCGTCCTTCGAGCCGGCGAACGGGAAGACAGGGTCGCCGGGGATGTCGAACGGCCGGTAGGCGTAGGGGTTGAGGTCGTGCTCTACGCCGAGCCGCGCATAGGCGATGTAGCTGAAGACGTCCTGCGAAAGCAGTGGTGGCGCCAGCAGGAAGACCGCGTGAAGGCCGATCACGGTGCTCCAGATCGCGCGCCGCGAGAGCTGCGGCGCCAGCCAGATCAGCAGCCCCCACAGCACGGTGGCAGCGATCAGTACGCGGTAGTAGGCCCAGCCGGCGCCGTCGCCGGCGAGTGCCGAAGAGCCGGCAGAGCGCAGCGGCCCGAGCAGCCAGTCCGGCGAGCCGCCGGCCGTGGCAAGCACGACTCTCGAGCCGCGCGTAGCCGGCGCCGCGGCAAGCCACAGCGATGCCATGGCGAACGCCGCGAGGGCGGCGCGCGCGACGAAGACGCGCGCGCGTGGCACGCCGGGTGCGGCCGGACTCATGGCCGCAGGCTAGCCGGGTGCGACGGCGCCCGGAGTGTCGGATGGAGACTGCGGTTCCGGCTCGGGCTCGGGCGTGGTCTTGGGCGGGCTCTCCTTCTTTGGAGAGTCCTGCTTCTTGTCTTCGGACTTGGACTTCTTCTTGTCCTTGTCGTCGTCCTTGCCTTCCTTGTACGTCGGGCCGGTCGGGCCGCCGCCCTCCTTCTTGCCCTTCTCGGCGTACTTGCCGGTGAACGGCTTCGACTCGAAGGGCTCCTTGGGCTCGGGCCAGTCCTTGCAGCGCTTACCCTGGGCCTTGGCCATGAACTTGCCCCAGATCGTCGCCGGGGCGGTGCCGCCGGCCATGCCGGGCATCGGGATGCCGGAGTCGGGATAGCCGACCCACACCGCGGTCGAGAGCAACGGCGTGTAGCCGACGAACCACGCGTCCTTGAAGTTGTCGGTCGTGCCGGTCTTGCCGGCGGCCGGGCATGTGAAGTAGGTGCGTGTACCGGTTCCGGTGCCGCCGATGACGTTCTGGCGCAGGATCTTCGTGGCCTCGGAGGCGATGCCGTCGCTGAAGACCTTCTTGCGGCTCGGCTTGCCGAGTTCGTCGGTCTTGCCGCCCGGGAAGACGACCTTCTCGATCGCCTCGGGTTGCGGTCGCACGCCGCCAGCCGAGAGCGTGGAGTAGGCGCGGCTCATCTCGAGCGGTGAGACGCCGCGTTCGAGACCACCGAGCGTTTCGGCCGGGTAGCCGTTGAGCTTCGAGCGGATTCCCATCAACCGCGCGGTGTCCCTGACGTTGTCGGGGCCGACGTCGAGTGCGAGCTGAATGTAGACGGAGTTGTCGGACGTGACGGTCGCCTGGGTCAGGCTGATGTTGCCGCTGTAGCTATTGCTGTAGGTCGAGACCTTGATCGGGCCGTAGGGCGAACTCTTGATGTTGATTGGGTGCGAGTTGTAGGTCGTGCTGGGGCTGATGCCCTGGCGCAGCGCGGTGACCAGTGCCATCGTCTTGAACGACGATCCCGGCTGGCGGCGACCCTGGGCTGCGAGGTTGAACTGGCTCTGGCCGTAGCCGCCGCTGCTGGCCATCGTGCGGATGTAGCCGGTCTTCGGTTCGATCGAGACGATTGCGCCGCTCGGGCCGTTGAGCGAGCTGTTGACTGCTGCGCGCGCCGCGTCTTGCAGTTCGCGGTCGATCGTCGTGTAGACCTTCAGCCCGCCGCGGCGCACTGTGTTGATTCCGTACTTGTCGATCAGCCGCTGCTTGACGTAGTCGAAGAAGTAGGGCTCGCGGATCTTGGTGTAACGCGTGCCGTGCTTGACCTCGATCTCTTCGTGGCTGGCCGCCGCGGCCTCGGACCTGGTGATGTAGCCGAGTTCGGCCATCTTGCCGAGCACTTCGTCGCGGCGCTCGGTGGCGTCTTTTGGATTGAGGAACGGGTTGTACTGGCTCGGGGCCTGCGGCAGGCCGGCCAGCAGCGCGCACTCGGCGAGCGTCAGGTCCTTCGCGTTCTTGGCGAAGAAGGTCTGCGCGGCGGCCTGCACGCCCATTGCGCTCTGGCCGCCGACCGTACCGTAGGGCGCCGTGTTCAGGTACTGCTGCAGGATCCAGCGCTTGGAGTGCTCCTTCTCGAGATCGCTGGCCAGCTTGGCCTCGCGGATCTTTCGCTTGTAGTCGCGCTTCGGCTGCTCGAGATAGAGGTTGCGGACGAGCTGCATGGTGATCGTCGATCCGCCCTGCACGGTCTTGCCGCTTGTGAAGTTGCGTACCGCGGCACGCACGATCGCGCTGTAGTCGACTCCCGTGTGCTTGTAGAAGCGTTCGTCCTCGATCGCGACGGTGGCGTCCTTCATGTGTTGCGGGATGTTCGTCCAGGCCAGTGGCGTGCTGATTTCGTCGGCCTGGATGTATCCCAGCAGCGAGCCGTCGGAGGCGTAGACGCTGCTGGTCAGACCGCGATTGACCGGCTTGCCGAGTTCGGGTGCGCTGGCGGCGATCGCCACTACGTAGCCGAGCGCGCTCAGACCCGCGATCGCGCCGGCCGTCAGGACGAGCACCAGCATCAGCCCCAAGGGGCCGCTGGAATGACGGCGTCGGCGCCTTCTTCTCTCTCTTGCGGTCATTAGACGTTCAACCGGCTCTGGAACACAGTTCGACTAAGGAAGGATTCGCCGGGAACGTCGCGCTTGCCTGCGCGAGCAGTGCTGAATGGAAAAGTGCTGAAGTGTTCGGTCAGCCGGCGGGTGCTTCGAGCATATCGGCGGCGCCGAGAATCGCGACCGCTTGCTCGCGCACCTCGATGCGGCGCTTGGCTTCGTGCTCGGCGGCCGTCTCGAAGCCGATCTTCAGCTCAATGCGGTCGTGGAGGCACTCGCCGAGGTTCACCTGCATCTCCCCGAGCCTTTCGCGCAGCAGTGCCAGGGCGGTGTTGGCGTGCGGCGGGGTTACCCAAACCGAGGCGTCGGCCTCGACGGCGTTGCCGGCGATCGTGAAGTTCTCGAGGGGGCTTGCGGCGATCGTTTCGTTCGGGACCACCAGGCGGTGGCCGCTGGGCAGGCGTACGAAGGTGTAGGTAAACGTGATGTCCTCGACGCGGCCGCGATTGCCGTTCCACTCGATCACGTCGCCGATGCGGAAGGGCTGTACGGTGGCGAGCATCACACCGGCCAGTGCGTTGGCCAGCGGGCTGCGGGCGGCGAGACCGACGACGATTCCGAGCACCGCCGAACTGGCGAGCAGGGTGTTCGCCAGCGGGCGCAGCGCGTCGATCTGCCAGAGCGCGGCGCCGAGTCCGATCAGCACGATCAGCGCGAAGACCAGCCGCCGCACCAGGCGAAGCCGTGTGACGGTCGCTTGCGATAGTTCGTCGCGCGCGAGCCGGCCGGTGATCCGGCGCGCGCTGCGCGCCATGAAGAAGTCGACGAGCTTGGCGGCGGCCAGCGCGATCGCGAAGATCACGACGGCGTGGATCAGGTCGGCGTTGTCGTCGATCAGGCTGTCGATGTCGGCGAGAATCATCTGCGGTTCGCACCCGTCCGGCACAGCCGGGGGGAGATGCGGCCACAATATGCCCCGTGTCCGACGACCAGCACAACGCAGGCGAGCCGCCGCGGCCGCCGGTCTTCCTGCCGCCGGGCGGTGGGCAGCCTCCGGCGGGGCCGGTTCCGCCGCCGGGTGGGTATCCGCTGCCCCCTCATCTTCCGCCTCCCGCCACCGGACCGTGGCCGCCACCCGCCCACCTCCCGCCACCCGATCCCTTCCAGCAACAGCCGGCTCAGTGGCCGCCGCCAGTGCCACCGCCGGCCGTGTCGCCGCCCGGCGCTGAGGGCTGGCCCGCTCGCTTCGGAGTCTTCACGCTGCTCGGCGGCTTCCTGGCCGCTCAGGTGGCGATCGGATTCCTGGCGCTGTTCTTCGAGGTGACGGGCGGGTCGATCAAGGACCCGGCCTTCATCGTGGTCGCGTCGATCCTGCAGGGCGTGGTGTTCGTGACGACGGCGGTTGCCATCGCGCGCACTCGTGGACCGGTCAGCCCGCGCGACTTCGGGCTGGTACGCGCGCCGTTCGCCGCGACGGTCGGCAAGTCGCTGGCGATCTTCTTTTCGTATTTGTTGCTGTTCGCTCTCTACGCACAGCTCGTCGAGTTGACCTCCGACGAGACGCCCGACAAGCTCGGCGCCGACAGTGGCACGCTGGGAATGCTGGGGTTCGTGCTGATGGCCTCGATCGTCGCGCCCTTCGCCGAGGAGTTCTTCTTCCGTGGAATGATCTTCCGGGCCTTCGCCAACGGCATGGGCGTGGTGCTCGCGGCGCTCACCAGCGGTCTGCTGTTCGGCGCGGTTCACATCGACTCGCTTGCGAGCGAGCGGCTGCTGCAGGTGATCCCACTCGCCGGCCTCGGCGTGCTCTTCGCGGTGCTCTACGCGTGGAGCGGCACGCTGTTCGCGCCGATCGCGTTACACGCGACGAACAATTCCATGGCGGTCGCCTACTACGCCGTCGAGAACGACTCGACGCTCGGAATCGTGCTGGCGCCGATCGTCTGGGCCTTGGTGATGGTTGCCTGCACGGTTGGCTGGCGCTGGACGGACAGGCCAGCCGCCGGAGCTGTGGATTAAGCTCGCGCCGTGAGTATTTATCGTTTCAGATGGACCGTCACGACCGCGGTCACGGTCGCGACCGCTCTGGCGCTCTGCGGCAGCGCGGTCGCCGCCGAAGCGCCGACCGGCGCCACCGGTCAAGCCGCCGCCGAACTGCCCTCCTTCTCGCTTGCGATCGGCGACACCTATCGCTATCGCGGCGGCCGCTACGTGCTGCCGCGCGCGAAGGTAGAGATCACCGGAAAGGTCTCGGCCGCACTCGACGGCCAGGAAGTCACCGTTCGTATCACCAAGCATGGCCGCACGGTCAAGTCGCGCACGGTCAAGCTCGATCAGCGTGGCGGCGTCTCGAGCTTCAGCTTCCACTACCGGGTCGGCAAGAAGGGCAAGTACATCGCCGAGCTGGCGCTGACACCGGAGCAGGAGGCGATCGTCAAGGCTGGTTCCGGCGAGAGCGTCAACGTCGTTCGCACCGGCATCAACCGCGGCAGCCGTGGAGTCGCCGTCCGCGTCTTTCAGAACAAGCTCAAGAGCATGAAGTACGTCGTTCCGCGCAACGGCCGCTTCGACGCCGCCACGGGCCGTGCATTCATGGCCTTCCGCAAGAACACCGGTATGTCGCGCAACGAAAGCGCCGGCTACGCGGTAGCGCGCAAGCTCGCCGCCGGTAAGGGCCGCTTCCACCTGCGCCACCCCAAGGCCGGCCGGCACGTCGAGGTCGACATCTCCAAGCAGGTCATGGCCTTTGCCGACAAGGGCAAGGTCGTGCGCATCTACCACGTCTCGACTGGCGCCGGTGGCACGCCGACCGTGCGCGGCACCTTTCACGTCTACCGCAAAGACCCCGGCACCAACGCCAAGGGCATGGTCAAGAGCAGCTACTTCATCCGCGGATACGCGATCCACGGCTTCGCATCGGTGCCGCCCTACAACGCCAGTCACGGCTGCGTGCGCGTGCCGGTGCCCAACGCCGCGTCGATCTTTGCCTGGGTGCGGATGGGCACGCGGATCGACACTTACTACTAGGCCTTTCGGCGCGCGAGCGCGACCACGAAAAAGCCGGCCTCGCGTTTCGCGAGACCGGCGCTTTTCGTCAATCGACGCGGTGTCGAATCGCCGGTTAAACCAACCGGCGGACGATCAGCGATACCCGGGCGAGTAACGGGTTCGAAACTCGCTGTCGATCGGTGCGGCGGGACGGGTCGGACGTCCCCAGAGTGCGACTGCGTTGGCGATGAAGTGCCCACCGAGTCCGAACAGCAGCATTCCGACGAGGAATGCGAAGCCGCGCATGACCCAGGGGTCCTGGCCGGCGACGAACTGCTCGGCGGTGCCGGTCAGCTGGTCGTTCGCCTTGTCGATCTTGGCGCGGAGCTGGCTCTGCGCGGGATTGATTTCGCGGCCGTGCACGTCGCGAGCCACCTGGGCTTGCTTGGCGCCGTTGACCGCTGCCAACTGCTGGTTAGAAGCCGTACTCAATTCGTCGACCACGAACATCGTGAAGCTCGCGATCAACAGAACGCAGACTGCTTTGGAAACGACCCTGATTGCGGAGGAAATCATGAGGCCACTGCTCTTTCGTTTTCGGGCCGACTTCCGAACCGGCCATTGAAGGCAGTATTCCCTACTGGAGCGTTAAGTCACGAAAAGATGGACGAATCGCCTGGACATTCAGTCGACCCCGCGCATAACGCAGATTCTGAAGCCGTCGTGAGCAGTCAATCGGAGTGCGGTCGGAATCGAACCGGCGCAACTCCGCTCGGGCAGCGGAGTTGCGCAGGTGATCCAGTCCCCGTGCCGTTGAACGGCGGTGATTGTCTGCCGGAGAACCGATAGTCACTATTCGGCATTTTTGGTATCCGGCTTTAGGAAATTTCTAAAGGTTTTTTTCAACCGCGTCCAGCCACGGCCGATCGCCGTTGGCGCGTCTAGGATCTGCGTTCGATGTCCGACGCCGCGCCCTTCTCCACGATCGAATCCTCCCGCGCCACGCTGATCGAGCAGCTGCGTGAGCACGCGCTTGTGATCGGTGAGGTCACGCTGACCAGTGGCAAGACCGCGCAGTACTACGTCGACGCCAAGCGAGCGATCCTGCTGCGTCCGGCCTTCATGGCGCTCGGCGACCTCGTCGCCGCCCTCGCCGCCGAACTGAAGGCCACCGCCGTCGGCGGCATGACGATGGGCGCCGATCCCGTCGCCTGCTCGGCGCTGGCCGCCGGCTCTGACGCGAAGGCGTTCTTCGTGCGCAAGGAGCGCAAAGAGCATGGTTTGCAGCGCTGGGTCGAGGGTCCGCTGCTCTCGCCCGCAGAGCGCTGTCTGATCGTCGAAGACGTCGTCACGACCGGCGGCTCGACGGTGCAGGCGATCGAGCGCGTGCGCGAAGAGGGATTTCAGATCGTGGGCGTCTGTAGCGTGCTCGACCGGCTGGCCGGCGGGGCCGCTGCGATCGAGGCCGCGGCCGGGGCGCCCTACACACCGTTCGCCACGATCGACGACGTCTATCCCGACCGACCGGATCGCGGCTAGCGCCACCTGGGAGCGTCGTTAAAGTTGATCGACGCGCCCCGATAGCTCAGCTGGATAGAGCGACTCCCTCCTAAGGAGTAGGCCGCAGGTTCGACTCCTGCTCGGGGCATTGAGTGCGCGTTTCGCGGCGTCGTCGGTCGCTCACGTGCTGAAGCACGCTTCGCTTCCTGCCTCCTTGCGAAACACGCGCTCAATGCCCCGAGCCGGGTTTGCATCGATTTGGTTCAGAGCATCTCGGGGTTGGATGGCTGACGCTTGGAGTGGGCTTGATGGCTGGGTGGGACGGGTTGACGGGGCGCTTGGTGCCGCGGCCGGCGGTCGCGGTGGGCTTCGCCTGGCTTGCTTTCGTCGCCGGTGCGGCTTTGCTGCCGGCTTGGGCGGTGGCCGACGTACCGTCTTCGGCGGCGCTCGACAGAGTGGGGAGCGTGCTGACACAGCGTTCGGCCGACCAGGGGATCCCGGGGGCGGTGGCGGCGATCGTTGCCGACGGGCGCGTGGTCTACACGCACGCCGTCGACGGCGGGTCGCCGGTCGGCGAGAGCACTCCGTTCGTGATCGGGTCTTCGGGCAAGTCGATCACGGCGCTCGCGGCGATGCAGCTGGTCGATCGAGGGGTGCTGCGTCTCTCGGATCCGGTCAAGCGCTACGTACCCGAACTCGACCTGGCCGACGAGCGTGCCGAAGCGCGGATCACGGTCGAACAGATCCTTGGCCACACGAGCGGCATCTCGCCGCTGGCCGGCGGTGCCCTGCTGAGATCGGTCGGGCAGGGAACGATGCTGGACGTGGTCGGGGAGATCGAGGGCGCCGAGCTCGTCTCGAGTCCGGGCGCCGAGTTCCATTACGCCAACGCCAACTACGTGCTGGCGGGACTGGTGATCGAGCGCGCGTCGAAGCTGCGCTACGCCGACTACATCGAGCGCAACGTGTTCGAGCCGCTGGGCACCGAATGCAGCTACACCGACTTCTCCGAAGCGCGCGAGAACGGTCTTGCGACCGGCCATCGCTACTGGTTCGGGTTCACATTCGGCCACCGGCCGACGTTTGCCCAGGCGCTGCAGCCGGCCGGATACCTGTTCTCGTGTGCGCTCGATCTCGGCAAGTACCTCGCGGCGCTGTTGAACGGCGGTCTCACCGAATCTGGCGAACGGCTGATATCGGAGCGGTCGCTGGCGAAGCTCTTCACGCCGGGCCGCCCCGCCGCGCTCGGCGCGTGGGCCGATTC
>JACRKX010000063.1 GCA_016219715.1 Actinomycetota bacterium
CTCGATCACGAACCGCTCTCGGGACGAGAGCTGCGCGCGGAGCTTTCGGGCCTGCTCGGCGACTGAACGTTCGTCCAGTTCGTACAAACGGCCATCCGATTCGGCTCCCATGGCCGTTCGGAGTCCTCAATAAGCGGTAGCGATTCGCGAATGCGGCTCTTTCGTGCTCAAGCGCGCGGCTTCTGCGGCCGAAATCTAGGGAGCAACCGGTTCGCATTCGCGGCTCCACCGCGTTAGGTGTTGATGGCAGACATTGCGGTCGTGAAACGCGAACCCACCCAGTACTGAGGGAACAACAGAAGCCGGGTAGTACGAAAAAGTCAGGGGACGTCGTCGATGGGGACAGCGGACGTAGATCGACCGTCGCATACCGCGCCGGATAACGAAAATCGTGGGCGCGACGCGGCCAATTCAGGACTAAATTGTGATGTGGCAAGGAAGCCCGCCCATCCGAACCTGATCGCGGCTTGGATCGCCGCGTCGATCGCGATGCTGCTCGCGCTTGCGCTGCTCGCCGTTCCCGCGAGCGCGAACGTGACCATCAGTTCGTTTGCCGCACCGTACGCAAACGCCGGCGCCGGCCAGAGCTCTGGCTACTCGCAGAACATGTCGTTTACCTACAACCCCGGCGGCACCCACGGCGGGGCCGGAGACGACCTCCGGCGCCTGGCGATCGACTACCCGGCCGGTCTCGTCGGCAACCCCAACGCGATCACGGCCGCGAACCGCTGCAACACCCCTGACTACAACGGCGGCTCCGCGGGCACCGGCGTGCCCGGCGACGTTACGGCCTCGAGCGGCAGTCCCGACTACAGCTCGTGTCCGGCCAGCAGCATCGTCGGCACGATCAGCACCAACGTCGACGCGCGCGCCACTGTGCTGTTCATTCCCGTCGACTGCAACATCACCTTGACCGGCAGCATCTACCTGCTGCGCAACCGGCCGAACGCCAACCCTGAGGTTCCGACGTACCTGGGTATCCACGTCTCGGGGTCGGCCGGCGGCATCTGCGCGCTGGGCGGCACCAGCACGATGGACATGACCGCGCGCATCACGCTGCGTCCGACTGACCAGGGATTGCGGGTCATCGTGATCGACGACCTGCCGCGCACAGCGCAGACCGGTGTCGGCACCGCCCAGGTTCGCATCAACAGCATCAACCAGTCGATCAACGCCACCGCCCCGAGCGGCCAGCCGTTCCTGAAGAACCCGACTCGCTGTGACGCATGGACCTCGGTCGCATACGCCGCGGCCTGGGACAGCAACAGCAACTTGAATGCCGACGTCTACGCGCCGGTCGGCAACGACCACGTCTCCAACAGCGTGAACCAGACGCCGACCTGTACGTCGCTGGCGACGTTCAATCCAGGATTCACGCTCACGCCGACGACCACCCAGGCCGGGCAGCCGACTGGAATGTCCGCGGTACTCACGAACGCGTGGGCGGTACCGCAGCCGGCGAATGTCAAGCGCGTCGACATGACGTTCCCCGTCGGGTACCAGATCAATCCTGAGATCGGCGACAAGGTCGGTACGACGGGTTGCACGACCGCGCAGTTCAACGAGGCGAACCCCGATGTCGCGCCAACATGTCCAGCCGCTACCCAGGTCGGAACAGTCACGATCTTGACGCCGATGATCACGCCGTCGGTGACGGGACAGGTCTATCTCGGGCAGCCGCTCGACTCGGGAGCCAATAGGTATCGCCTGATGGTCTACGCCTCAAACGGCGCGTCAGTCAAGTTCGAGGCACGAGCGACCGTTGCGGCTAACGGACAGGTCACGGTTACGTTCGGCGACGCGGCCGTCGTCGGCAAGTCGCTGCCGCAGTTCCCGTGGACGTCGTTCGCGCTCGACTTCTTCGGCGGCGCAGACGCAATGCTGACCAACCCTCAGGTATGCGGGACCTACACGGTCAACACGAGCATCACGCCGTGGACCAGTCCGAACCAGGCGGCGGTGCCGGTGAGCGACGACCTCAGCGTGACCGCCGGCCCGAACGCCGGAGGCTGCAACTTCGATGCCTTCAACCCGGGGTTCAGCGCCAGCGTCAGCGACACCGGCGCGAGCAAGCACCCCAACCTGACGCTGACGGCGACTCGCAGCGACCGCCAGGACAACATCGAGGACATGACCTTCCGTCTGCCCGACGGTTTCGCCGGATCGGTCAACAACGTCGTCGCGACTTGTTCCGCCGTGGACGCCGCGGCGGCCGCCTGCACGAGCGCCTCGCAGCTTGGAACGGTCGCGGTTGCTGTCGGAAGCGGTACCGGCACCGTCACGCTGAACGGCACCGTGCATCTCAATCCGGCGCTTTCGAGTGAGCTCGCGAAGATCTCTATTCAGGTTCCGGTGGCAGTCGGGCCGTTCGACCTTGGCGACGTCGTGATGTACTCGACGATGACGCTCAACAGCGGATCGAACCTCAGCGTCAGCGCGGTAACGCTAAACCTGCCGCAGATGCTCGAAGGGATCCCGGTGCGCTACCGCAGCGTCGCGCTGACGCTCAATGGCATCGCCGACCAGGGCACCGGCAGCACCGCCGACGACAAACCGTTTCTGCAGAACCCGTCGGCCTGCAACCCACTTCAGTACCAGGCGACGTTCGTCTCCGCCAACGAGGCTCCGGCGTCGAGTGTCTCCACGGTCGTGAAGAACTACACCGGCCAGACGATCACGAACTGCACCCAGCCGTTCAACCCGACGATCACCGTCACGCCGACCACAACCGCGGCCGCGACGCCTACCGGCCTGGGCGTGACGATCAACGTTCCGCAAACGACCGTCGGCGTAACGACTTCGACAGTTCAGCACAGCACCGTCAAGCGAGTGCAGTTGCAGATGCCCGCGGGCATGTACATCAATCCCGGGTTCGCCAACGGACTGACTGCCTGCTCGACCGCGAACATCGATGCCGGCGGGGCTGCCTGTGCCGCCAGCTCGGAGGTGGGAAGCGTCAGCCTGACCACGCCGCTGATCGCGGGAACTCAGACCGGCAAGGTCTACATCGAGACGCCCGGCGGAACGCCGGCTACGCGGTACAAGCTGGCCGTCGTGGTGAACGTTCCGAGCGGATACCTGGTGATCCGTGGCTCGACTTCAACAACCTGCCCGACGTTCCGTTCTCGGCCTTCACGCTGAACTTCGACAGCGGCCCCGACGCGATGCTCACCAATCCCGACACCTGCTCGGCCAAGACCTTCAACGCCACGATCTCGCCGCACTCGGCTGGCACCGACGCCGCGCGCACGTCTGGTTACACCACGACCGGTTGTCCGGCCGCACAGTTCACTCCGACCTTCACCGGCAGCGTCACCACAACGGCCGCCGGGGCGCATCCGGACCTCACGCTCACGGTCACTCGACCTGACTTCCATGACCAGCTTCGCAACCTCAACCTGCACCTGCCCACAGGTCTCGCCGCCAACACGAGCGCCACGACCCAGTGCTCGCAGGCCAACGCCGCGGCCGGCAACTGTCTGGCCTCGCAGCAGGTCGGCACCGTCAGCTCAACGATCGGTTCGGGCGCCTCGATGCTGACGATCAACGGTTTCATCTACAACGTCGTTCCCAGCCCCGGAGAGCCCGCCCGTCTGCAGGCGATCCTGCCGGTGACCGCCGGCCCATTCAACCTCGGCAGCCTTTCGATTCCCGTCACGACCTCGCTGCGCGCCGACTGGGGAATCGACACCGCGACGACGCTGCCGCTGCTCTACGAAGGCGTTCCGGTGCGCATGCGCCAGCTGCAGATGGTTCTGAACGGCACCGCCGGTGGCAACAGCTTCATGACCAACCCGAGCAAGTGCCAGGTAAACACAGTCAGCGCCGACATGGTCAGTCCGGCGCCGGCGACGGTAACGGGCAGCTTCAACTTCACGACGACCGGCTGCCCGCAGGCGTTCAACCCCAGCGTGACCGCCGCCGTTACTACGACCGAGACGGCGAAGCCGACCGGTCTGACGCTCGGCATCAATGTGCCGGCGAACAACTCCAGCATCAATCGCGTGCAGACGGCTCTGCCGGCCGGCATGACGATTAACCCGGCCGTTGGCAACGGCCCGCTCCAAGCCTGCTCGGCCGCGCTGATCGACGCCGGCGGCGCCGGCTGCCCGGCGACAAGCGACCAGGGCAACATCACGCTCACGACGCCGCTGCTCTCCGCCCCGGTCACTGGTGACGTCTACCTCGAGACCCCGGGCGTGACTCCGGCGACGCGCTACAAGCTGGCACTGGTCATCCGTATCCCGGGCCGCAACCTCGTTGTCCACGGCAGCGCCCAGGTCAACGGCTCCGGACTCGGCGCAGATAGCGGAACCGGACAGATCACCGCCGACTTCAACGGTATTCCCGACCTCGGGTTCTCGAGCATGTCGATTGCCTTCAACAGCGGCAACCGAGCGATGTTCGTCAATCCCGAGACCTGCGGGTCGAAGACTGTCTCGATGGACCTGACGCCGAACACCACCGGTGGCGCGGTCGCAACGCGCACGGCGAACTTCACGACCGACTACAACGGCTCCGGCGGCGCCTGTCCCGGCACCGATCCCCACACTCCCGGCTTCACTGTCGGCGTCAGCACGACCGTTGCCGGCGCGCACCCCGACCTGACGATGACGGTCACACGCACCGACAAGCACCAGCAGATCCGCAATCTCAACCTGCACCTGCCGGTCGGCCTGGTCGCCAACACTTCGGCAACCACCCAGTGCTCGCAGGCCAACGCCGCGATCGGCGCGTGCCTCGCCTCACAGCAGGTCGGCACGATAACCACGGCCGTCGGCTCGGGCGCCGAAACCTACAGCCTCTCCGGTCAGCTCTACAACGTCGTGCCCAACGCCGGTGAGCCGGCCCGCCTATACGCCGAGATCCCCGTGGTCGTCGGTCCGTTCGACCTTGGCGCGATCAACATTCCAGTGCCAACGAGCCTTCGCGCCGACTTCGGAATCGACGCCTCCACGCAGCTTCCGCTGATGTGGGAGGGCGTGCCGGTGCGCATCCGCACCTTGCAGATGGTGCTCAGTGGCACCGTCGGCGGCAACAGCTTCATGACCAACCCGAGCAAGTGCCAGGTAAACACGGTCACGGCCGACGTAATCAGCCCGGCCCCGGCGACGGCCAGCGTTTCGAGCAGCTACACCACAACCGGCTGCCCGCAGACCTTCAACCCGTCGATCAGCGCCTCGGTCAGCACCACCGAAACGGCCAAGCCCACGGGCCTGACGCTCGGGATCAACGTGCCCGTCAACAACTCGACCGTCAGTCGCGTGCAGACCACATTGCCGGTCGGCATGGACATCAACCCCGCCGCTGGCAACGGCCCACTTCAGGCCTGCTCGGCGGCGCTGATCGACGCTGGCGGCGCCGGCTGCCCGGCGACAAGCGACCAGGGCAACGTGACGCTCACGACTCCGCTGCTGCCAGCGAGCGTGACCGGCGACATCTATCTCGAAACCCCGGGTGCGACCCCGGCGACGCGCTACAAGCTGGCAATCGTGCTGCGCCTGCCTGGCCGCAACCTAGTGATTCATGGCAGCGCACAGGTCAGCGGCTCCGGCCTCGGTGCCGACAGCGGCACCGGCCAGGTCACCGCCGACTTCAACGGCATCCCCGATCTCGGCTTCACCAACATGACGCTCGCCTTCAGCAGCGGCAACCGCGCCCTGTTCACGAACCCCGAAACCTGTGGCAGCAAGACCGTGTCAATGGATCTCACTCCGAACACCACCGGTGGCGCGGTCGCAACGCGCACGGCGAACTTCACGACCGACTACAACGGCTCCGGCGGCGCCTGCCCGGGCAGCGACCCGTGGGCCCCGACCTTCGGCGGCAGCGTCAGCACCACCGCGGCAGGCGGTCACCCCGACCTGACGATGACGGTCACGCGCACCGACAAGAACCAGCAGCTTCGCAACCTCAACATGCACCTGCCGACCGGCCTCGTCGCCAACACCAGCGCGACGACTCAGTGCTCGCAGGCCAACGCCGCCGCCGGCACCTGCCTTGCCTCGCAGCAGGTCGGCAGCGTCAGCACGACGGTCGGTTCCGGCGCCGAGACCTACAGTCTGTCCGGAGGCATCTACAACGTCGTGCCCAACGCCAGCGAGCCCGCTCGTCTACAGGTGATCATCCCGGTGGTCGTCGGACCATTCGACCTCGGCACGCTGAGCATCCCAGTCACCACATCGCTGCGCGCCGACTTCGGAATCGACGCGAACGCACAGATTCCGTTGCGCTACGAGGGTGTGCCGGTCCGCGTCCGCACCATGACAATGGTCCTCAACGGCACCGTAGGCGGCAACAGCTTCGTGACCAACCCGAGCAAGTGCCAGGTGAACACCGTCAGCGCCGACATGATCAGTCCGGCACCGACGACCGTCACCGGTTCTTTCAACTACACCACCACAGGCTGCCCGACGACGTTCAACCCGAACATCACGGCCACGGTCAGCACCACCGAGACGGCCAAGCCCACCGGCTTGACGTTGGGCATCAACGTGCCGGTCAACAACTCGACCGTCAGTCGCGTGCAGACCACATTGCCGGTCGGTATGGACATCAACCCCGCCGCCGGCAACGGCCCGCTGCAGGCTTGCTCGGCGGCGCTGATCGACGCCGGCGGCGCCGGCTGCCCGGCGACAAGCGACCAGGGCAACGTCACGCTCACGACCCCGCTGCTGCCGTCGAACGTGACCGGCGACATCTATCTCGAAACCCCGGGCGCGACCCCGGCGACGCGCTACAAGCTGGCGATTGTTCTGCGGATACCGAGCCGCAACCTTGTTATCCACGGATCGGCCCAGGTCAACGGTTCCGGCCTCGGCGCCGACAGCGGCACCGGCCAGGTCACCGCCGACTTCAACGGCATCCCCGACCTCGGCTTCACCAACATGACCCTCGCCTTCACCAGCGGCAACCGCGCTCTCTTCACTAATCCGGAAACCTGTGGATCGAAGACGGTCTCGATGGACCTGACGCCGAACACCACTGGCGGCGCCGTGGCCACCCGCACAGCCAACTTCACGACCGACTACAACGGCTCCGGCGGCGCCTGCCCCGGCAGCGACCCGTGGGCCCCGACCTTCGGCGGCAGTGTCAGCACGACGGCTGCCGGCGCACACCCTGACCTGACGATGACGGTCACGCGCACCGACAAGAACCAGCAGCTTCGCAACCTCAACCTGCACCTGCCGACCGGTCTTGTCGCCAACACTTCGGCAACCACCCAGTGCTCGCAGGCCAACGCCGCGATCGGCGCGTGCCTGGCCTCGCAGCAGGTCGGAACGATAACCACGGCCGTCGGCTCGGGCGCCGAAACTTTCTCGCTCTCGGGACAGCTCTACAACGTCGTGCCCAACGCCGGTGAGCCGGCCCGCCTCTACGCCGAGATCCCCGTGGTCGTCGGTCCGTTCGACCTTGGAGCGATCAACATCCCGGTTTCGACCAGCCTGCGCGCAGATTGGGGTATCGATGCCTCCACGCAGATCCCGCTGCGCTGGGAAGGCGTTCCGGTGCGCATCCGCACGATGCAGATGGTGCTGAGCGGAACCGTAGGCGGCAACAGCTTCGTGACCAACCCGAGCAAGTGCCAGGTCAACACCGTCAGCGCCGACATGATCAGCCCGGCGCCGACCACAGTGACCGGGTCGTTCAACTACACGACGACCGGCTGCCCGCAGACCTTCAACCCGTCGATCAGCGCTTCGGTCAGTACCACCGAAACGGCCAAGCCCACCGGCCTGACGCTCGGCATCAACGTGCCGGTCAACAACTCCACGGTCAACCGGGTGCAGACCACCCTGCCGGCCGGCATGGAGCTCAACCCTGCCGCCGGCAACGGCCCACTCCAGGCCTGCGCCACGGCGACGATCGACGCTGGCGGCGCCGGCTGCCCGGCGACAAGCGACCAGGGCAACGTAACGCTCACGACCCCGCTGTTGCCATCGAACGTGACCGGCGACATCTATCTCGAAACCCCGGGCGCAACTCCGGCGACGCGCTACAAGCTGGCGATCGTGCTGCGCATACCGGGCCGCAACCTAGTGATTCACGGCAGCGCACAGGTCAACGGTTCCGGCCTCGGCGCCGACAGCGGCACCGGCCAGGTCACCGCCGACTTCAACGGCATTCCGGACCTCGGCTTCACCAACCTGACCTTGGCCTTCAGCAGCGGCAACCGCGCGCTCTTCGTGAACCCCACGACCTGCGGAAGCAAGACCGTCTCGATGGACCTCACGCCGAACACGACCGGCGGCGCGGTTGCCACTCGTACGGCCAACTTCACGACCGACTACAACGGCTCCGGCGGCGCCTGCCCAGGTAGCGACCCGTGGTCGCCGAGCTTCACCGGCAGCGTCAGCACGACGGCAGCGGGCGGTAACCCCAACGTCACGCTTAACGTCACACGCGCCGACAAGAGCCAGCAGCTGCGTGAGTTCAACGTCCACCTGCCGGCCGGCATGGTCGCCAACGCGACGGCCGTGCCGCAGTGCACGCAGGCGAGCGCCGCGGCCGGAACCTGCGCATCGACCCAGCCGGGATCGCAGGTCGGCACGATTAGCACGACGATCGGTTCCGGCGCGGAGACGTTCTCGATCAGCAGCGGTGGCATCTACAACGTCGTGCCGAACTTGAACGAGCCCGCGCGCCTGCAGGCGATCCTCCCCGTGGTCGTCGGCCCGTTCGACCTTGGCAGCCTGAGCATTCCGGTGCTCACCAGCCTGCGCCCCGACATGGGCGTCGACGCCGAGACGCAGATCCCGCTGCGCTACGAAGGCATCGCAGTTCGCATTCGCACGATGAACATGGTGCTCAGCGGCATCGTCGGCGGCAACGGCTTCATGATCAACCCGAGCAAGTGCCAGGTCAACACCGTCAACGCCGACATGGTCAGCGACAGCGCGAACACCGCCACCGGCTCTTTCAACTTCACGACCAACGGCTGCCCGAGCAACTTCGTCAGCAGCCCGACGATCACCGCCAACGTCAGCCCGAGCGAGACCCAGCGCTCGACCGGCTTGACGCTCGGCATCAACAGCTCCGCAAGTAACCCGACGATCGGTCGCGTGCAGCTGACCCTGCCGAGTGGCATGGAGATCAATCCCGCCGTGGGCAACGGCCCGTTGCAGGCTTGCTCGGCTGCCGCGATCGACGCCGGAGGCGCCGCCTGTCCGGCGACGTCGAACCTGGGATCGGTCAGCCTGATCACTCCGCTGCTGACCGGCGGTCAGAGCGGAAACATCTACCTCGAGACGCCGGGCGCAACGGCGGCGACGCGTTACAAGCTGGCGATCGTGGTGCACCTGCCCGGCCAGGACCTGGTGGTGCGCGGTACCGCGCAGGTCAACGGATCGAGCGACCACGGCGGCGGCGCCGGATCGGTCGACACCGGCACCGGCCGTGTGACCGCCGACTTCCCCGCGGTCCCGGACCTCTCGTTCACGAACATGACGATCGCGTTCAACACGGGCAACCGCGCACTGCTGCTGAACCCGGCCGCGTGTGGCACGCACACCGTCAACGCGACGATCTCGCCCAACAGCGGCGGTGTCGACGCCACGCCTAGCGCCACCTTCGGAACCAGCTACGACGGTCTCGGCGCGGCCTGCCCAGGCAGCGACCCGTTCGCGCCCGTCTTCACCGGCAGCGTCAGCACCACGGCTTCGGGCGGCAACCCGGACCTGACACTTAACGTCACCCACGCCGCCAAGAGCGAGCACCTGCGCAACTTCAACCTGCACCTGCCGTCCGGCATGGTCGCCAACACCGTCGACACGCCCCGCTGCCCGCAGGCGAGCGCGGCGGCGGGCAGCTGCGGCGCCGACACGGTGGTCGGATCGATCGTCACCGAGATCGGCAGCGGCGCAGAGACTCTGGCGCTCTCGGGCACGATCAACAACGTGATTCCGAATGCCAGCGAGCCGGCGCGACTGGCCGCGATCGTCCCGGTGGTCGTCGGACCGTTCGATCTCGGCAAGCTGAGCATTCCGGTGCCGACCTCGCTGCGCAATGACTACGGCGTCGACACGACCACGCAGATCCCGAATCGCTACGAGGGCATCGCCGTTCGCATCCGCAGCCTGGCGCTGACGATCGACGGCGTCGCCGATCAGGGCACTCCGAGCACGGCCGACGACCAGCCGTTCATGATCAACCCGACCGAGTGCCAGAGCAACACGCTCACGGCCGACATGATCTCGGCGTCGGCAACGACCGTCATCGGCTCGTTCAACTTCAGCACCACCGGCTGCCCGAAGGCCTGGGTCACGCAGCCGACGATCACCGCCGCCGTCGCCCCGTCCGAGACCGCCAAGCCGACCGGCCTGACGCTCGGCATCCAGAACTCGGCCAGCAACCCCACGCTCGAGCGCGTGCGCGTCACGCTTCCGGTCGGCATGGAGATCAACCCGGCCGTCGCCAACGGCCCGCTGCAGACTTGCTCGGCCGCGCTGATCGACGCAGGCGGCGCTGGCTGCCCGGCTACATCCGTGCAGGGCACCGTCAACTTGACCACGCCTCTGTTGCCGACGGTGCAGACCGGCAACGTCTACCTCGAGAATCCAGGCGGCACGGCTGCCACTCGATACAAGCTGGCGATCGTCATCCACCTGCCCGGCAAGGACCTGATACTGCACGGCGGTGCGACCGTCGATGGATCGAGCGACCACGGCGGTGGCGTCGGTTCGGTCGACACCGGCACCGGCCAGGTAGTCGCCGACTTCAACGGCATCCCCGACCTCGGATTCACCGACCTGCAGATCGTCTTCAACACCGGCGACCGCGCGCTGCTGACCAACCCGAAGAGCTGCGGCTCGCACAGTGTCAGCGCCGCGATCACTCCGCACGGCGGCGGCAGCGACGCCACGCCGAGCGGCTCGTTCACCACCAGCTACGACGGTCTCGGCGCGGCCTGCCCAGGCAGCGACCCGTTCGCGCC